>CAJUSB010000042.1 GCA_910589115.1 uncultured Clostridia bacterium
GGAGTCCAGAGGGACGAGTCCCTCTGGCGCTGTCTGCGGAAGACCGCCCGCCGCGTAGGCGGATAAAACGGCACTCTCCAGCGCTCACGAGTATAATATGTCATCAACCTTAACAATTTGATTGATAGCTGCGGTCAGGAAAGCTCAAGCGCACCGGTATAAAGCTGATAATACTTGCCATGCTCCGCAATCAAAGCATCATGCTCACCGCGTTCAATGATCTGTCCATTTTCAAGCACCATGATTGCATTTGAGTTGCGTACTGTTGAGAGGCGGTGTGCGATTACGAAAACCGTGCGGCCTTCCATCAGACGGTCCATGCCTTGCTGTACGATTGATTCTGTGCGGGTATCAATGGAGGAGGTTGCCTCATCCAGGATCAGCACAGGCGGATCAGCCACAGCGGCGCGGGCGATTGCGATAAGCTGGCGTTGTCCTTGCGAAAGCCCTTCGCCATCGCTGGAGAGCATGGTGTCGTATCCTTGCGGCAGGCGGCGGATAAAGCCGTCAGCGTTGGCCAGCCGTGCGGCCGCATAGACGTCCTCGTCGGCTGCATCCAGCTTGCCATAGCGGATATTCTCCATAACAGTCCCGGTGAACAGGTGGGTATCCTGAAGGACAATGCCGAGCGCACGCCGGAGATCCGGTTTGCGGATTTTATTGATATTGATATCATCAAACCGGATTTTCCCATCTGCAATATCATAGAATCGGTTGATCAGATTGGTGATTGTTGTTTTTCCTGCGCCGGTGGAGCCGACAAAAGCGATTTTCTGTCCGGGTTTTGCATAGAGGCTGATGTTTTGCAGCACGGTTTTATCCTCGGTATAGCCAAAGTCCACATCATAGAAGCGTACTTCACCGCGCACGCGTGCATAGGTGAGGGTTCCGTCCTGATGGGGATGCTTCCATGCCCAGATGCCGGTACGTTCGGGGGTTTCGCAGAGCGTGCCGTTTTCGTCATATTTGGCGTTGACCAGTGTTACATAACCGTCATCCTGTTCTGGTTTTTCGTCCATTAGCTGGAAAATACGGTTTGCGCCTGCCATTGCCATTACAACGGCATTCAGCTGCTGGGATATCTGGACAAACGGCATAGTAAAACTCTTTGTCAGCTGTAAAAAGGATGCAATATCACCCAGTGAGAGGGGGGAAAGCCCGGAAACGGCCAGCGCACCGCCGACGATCGCGGTCAATACATATTGCAGGTTGCCCAGGTTTGACATAATCGGCATCAGAATATTTGCGAAACGGTTCGCCTGGGTAGCGGCGTCACAAAGCTCATCGTTCAGTGAGTCGAAGCGTTCTTTTGCAGCTTCCTCGTGGCAGAAGACCTTGACCACTTTTTGGCCGTTTATCATTTCCTCAATATAGCCGTTGACTTTGCCGAGTTTTTCCTGCTGCTCAATGAAATACCGTCCTGAACGGCTGCCGATAAATTGGGTGGCTTTGGTCATCAGGAACAGCATAGCGACCAGTAAAAGGGTAAGCTGCCAGCTCAGCACCAACATAGAAATGAACACGCTCACAAGCGTGACCGCCGATGAAAACATATTGG
Organism: uncultured Clostridia bacterium; assembly: GCA_910589115.1. Lineage (GTDB taxonomy): Bacteria > Bacillota > Clostridia > Oscillospirales > Butyricicoccaceae > QXXE01. The sequence continues at coordinate 1,559 of CAJUSB010000042.1, forward strand.
GGATACTCTGGCTGATCATCTGACGGAGGGTATCGGTATCGTTCGTGAAACGGCTCATGATTTCGCCGTGGGCGTGGGTATCAAAATACTGGAGCGGCAGCGTCTGCATATGTGCAAACATTTCATCGCGTATTTGTTTCAGTACGCCTTGTGAAATATTGATCATCAGCCGGTTATATAAATAGGTGGACGCCATGCCGAGCGCATAGATGGAGGCCATAAAGGTAAGCACCCGCAACAGGGGAGCAAAGTCGGGCGAAGCCTGACCGATCATCGGGGTAATATAGTCGTCAATCAGTGTGCGCAGAAACAGCGAGCTTGCTACCGTTGCCAGCGAGCTGAACAGGATTGCAGCCAATACCATAACGAACTGAACCCGATAGATACCTGAAACATAGCCCATAATGCGGCGTAATATTTTACCGGGCTGCATAGATTTGAGGTCAGGCCTGCGGCCGGGGCCGCGTCCGCCGGGACCGTGAGGGCCGGGCATTGGCTTATGATTCGGCATTTGGCTCACCTCCCTTAACCTGAGAATGGTATACTTCCTGATAGATGTGGTTGTTTTCCAGCATTTCGGCGGGTGTGCCGAATCCGTTGACACGGCCGTTATCCATGACAATAATTTTGTCGGCGTGTTCTACGGAAGAAATACGCTGGGCAATAATCAGCTTGGTGGTGTCCGGGATTTCTTCACGGAAGGCACGGCGGATCATAGCGTCGGTTTTTGTATCGACTGCGCTGGTTGAGTCGTCAAGGATCAGGATTTTAGGTTTTTTCAGCAGAGCGCGGGCGATGCACAGCCGTTGGCGCTGTCCACCGGATACGTTGGTGCCGCCTTGATCGATCAGCGTATCATAGCCGTCCGGAAAGGTGCGGATGAAATCGTCTGCCTGTGCTTGGCGGCAGGCGCGTACCAGCTCCTCATCGGATGCAGAGGCATTGCCCCAGCGGAGGTTTTCTTTAATCGTACCGGTGAACAGCGTATTCTTTTGCAGTACCATGGCGACTTCATTTCGGAGGGATTCGATATCATATTCCCGAACATCGTGACCGCCGACCTGTACACTGCCGCTGGATACGTCATATAGGCGTGGGATTAGCTGTACCAGTGTACTTTTTGCGCTGCCGGTGCCGCCGATAATGCCTACCGTTTCGCCCGGACGGATATCCAGGCAAATATCACTCAAACAGTTTTCACCGGCATCATCTGAATAGCTGAAATTTACGTGTTCAAAGCGGATGGAACCATCCGGCACGGCATCCAGCGGGGAAGCGCTGTTTGCCAGCCTGCTTTTTTCGTTCAGGACTTCAACAATTCGTTCGGCAGAAGCACGGCTCATGGTGAGCATAACGAAAATCATAGAGATCATCATCAGGCTCATTAGTATCTGCATGGTATAGGTGAACATGGTCATAAGTTCGCCTGTGAGCAAATCGCCTGATATAATCAGCTTTGCACCGAACCAGGACAATCCAAGCATACAGCCATACATACATAGCTGCATCAGGGGAGAGTTGAGGACGATAATGCGTTCAGCGGCCTTGGAATAGCGGAAGATTTCATTGGAGGCGTGTTCAAACTTGCTGGTTTCGTGGGGTTCCCGGACATAGGCTTTAACAACGCGCATTGCAGTAACGTTTTCCTGTACGACATTATTCAGGTGGTCATAGCAATCAAACATTTTCTGAAAATTGGGGAATGCAAAATGAATGACGCACGCCAGGCCGAGCAGAAGCACGGGGGCTGCCGCGAGGAAAGTAAGAGCCAGGCTGCTGTTGACTCGGAATGCCATAAACAGTGAAGAAACCAGCATAACAGGTGCACGCACCAGGATACGGATGACCATTTGGAATGCATTTTGCAGGTTGGTAACATCTGTAGTCAGGCGGGTGACCAGGCCGGAGGTTGAGAAGCGGTCGATATTTTCAAATGCAAAGTCCTGAATATTGCAGTACATATCGTGCCGCACGTTGCGGGCGAAGCCTGCGGATGCATTTGCGGCGAAGTGGCCGGAGAATGCACCGAACAGCAGTGATAGCAGTGCGCAGATCACCAGAATACCGCCCAGCCGCAGGATATAGTCCATATTACCGGGGCTCACGCCTCTGTCGATCATGCGGCTCATCAGATAGGGGATCAGCACTTCCATTGCGACCTCCAGGCAGACAAAAAAGGGTGACAGCAGTGTGTCCGTGCGGTATTCTCGGATGCACTGTGAAAGTCTTTTGAGCATATGCTCCCTCCTTGCAGAACGGCTGAAAACAGCCGCGTAGTTTTTTTCATAATAAGTATATCCGTTTTCGGAGGGAAAATCAATGAACAAAATGCAAAATTTAGTACGTGCGTCCTATGTGCCTTTTTGTCAAAATGAAGCGTCTGCGAGTGCTGTAATGGGTTAAAATCGCTTGACATGGGGCTGCGGCTGTTTTATACTCTTAATAAGGTATCCGATGGGATTCCTTTTAATGGCAGTGCAAACGTTTGCACCGGACTTCAAAAGGAGCTTGACCGTTATGTATAAAATTGAAACGCATCTTCATACCACGCATACCAGCAAATGCGGCTGGCTGACCGCGCCTGAAATTATTGCAAAGTATCGGGAGCTTGGTTATGATGGGATTGCAGTGACCGATCATTATAATTATGACACCTGGAATTATAAAGGGATTGATATTGAGCACCCGGCGGGAGTGTTGGATGCATTCCTGGAGGGGTATCATCGTATGTGCGAGGAAGGGGAAAAAGCTGGGATAAAGATTTACATGGGTGCGGAACTGCGCTTTTATGAGAATCATAATGATTATCTTTATTATGGCTTTGAGGAAAAGATGCTGGAAAATCCGAAAGAGATTATAGATATGGGAATTGTAAAGTTTTCGGAGTATAACCGGCAGTTAGGCGGTGTACTGGTTCATGCGCATCCATTCCGGAGGCAGTGTGTACCTGTTGACCCGTTTTTGCTGGACGGGGTAGAAATTCGGAACATGAATCCGCGTCATGACAGCCGGAATGCGCTTGCGCAGGCATATGCTGAGCGGTATCACCTGATAGGCACGGCTGGTTCGGACTGTCACCGGCCAGGGGACGAGGGCACGTCAGGCATTCTTAGTGAAACGCTTCCTGAAGATTCCAAGGCCTTTGCAGCGCTGATAAAGTCCGGCAAGTTCACCTGCATAGCGTAGGCGGTCCTACGCGGACGGCGGTCCTGCGCGGACGGCGGTCCTGCGCGGACAGCGCCAGAGGGACTTGTCCCTCTGGACTCCCTTTCTCCGCTGCGGCGGGGGAATTGGTACGGTAATGATTGTTTCTGCGGATTGCCCCGCCCGCCAAAAGGACGGCGGGCGGGGTGGGTGAATGCGATAGATTTTATTGTCCTGATGGGGTTAGAATGATGGGGAAAATCTGATGCAAAGTGATTTTCACATGAATAAAAAATTCTTGCAGAAACGGTTGACTTTTAGGAAAACAGCTGATAAAATAAGGATATAGGGCGTAAACGTTTACGTTTTCGGCTGGGAGTAACGTACCATACGGATATCCGGCACAGCATCGTGCCTGTACGGGGCTCCTGCACAGGTGAGGCGAGCAATGGAAGGAAGCGATTGAAAATGCTGGATACCGTATTATTTGATATGGGCGGGACGTTGGAGGATATCAGTTACGATGAAGCAACAGCCCGTAAGGTGACGCTCAGGCTGATGGAGATGCTGCGGGCAAAAGGCCTGTTGCTGACCGGGACGCCAGAGGCCTTTTGGGAAAAGGTAGACCGTGGGGTAAAGCGCTATAAGGCGTGGAGCCAGTCGGTTGATTTGGAGCTGAAGCCGGAAGATATCTGGCCGGACTTCTATCTGCGCGAGTTTGATTTTGACCGCGAGACGATTGTTGACATGTCAGAAGAGCTCGCCAGTATGTGGGAAGTTACATATTTTAACCGCAAGCTCCGTCCCGGTGTCGTGGAAATGCTGGATGCATTGAAGGCGCGCGGCTATAAGCTCGGGATTATCTCCAATACGGCGGCGCTGTATTCTGTTTTCCATGTCTTGGAGGAATATGGGATTCGCCAATATTTTGAGGATGTTACCCTGTCGAGCGTTACCGGTTATCGGAAACCGCATGAAGGTATCTTCCGCATCAGCCTGTATGAAATGCGTTCCCTGCCGGAAAACAGTGTTTATGTAGGGGATACCATGTCACGGGATGTGATTGGTTCCAAACGGGCCGGGTTTGCCGTGGCGGTGCAAATTAAGTCCTTTATGACAGGCCCCAGTGATACAAAGGTGCAGCAGAGTGCATATCAGCCTGATTATGTAATTACTGATTTTACACAGTTGGTGCAGATTTTGGATGAAATACGCGAGAGTGAATCAAATTCTGCCGGGTAAGTCAACAATAGAAAAGGTAGGCAGCGATTTTCATACTATAGCGCTATGAGAACCGTAAACTGTATCTGGATGTTAGAGATTCAGATACAGTTTACGGTTTTATGCCATTTTTAATCTTTTGCTGATACTGGAAAAATTTACATAAAATTGGTTGATAGACAGGGATAATGACAAGGAGAAAGAAAATGAAACAAGGGAAAACCATTGCCGGGAGACTTGCATGGTGGGCAGTGCTGCCGTTTATGGTATTGACGGCGGCAGTGGCAGTTTATATAATGATATGGAATCTGCGTTTTGAGAGCAAGGGGCAAAATCCGAATTATGGGCAGGACAGTCGTCTGGAAACCCCGGCTGATGCTGCTGCGTTTGACCGTGATTTGTTTATGTTGATTTCGGGACAGCAGTCAGGCCAGCGTGCGATACAGGTGGATATTGCTGTAAACGATGCAGGGGAGGTTATATATAAGAGCCATATTGGATACGTTGTTTTTCGGGATAGATGGCCTGAACGTTTTTTGGTTCTGGATGGTTTTCCGATGGAAGAGCTTGCAGAGCTGCCAGCCACAGGAAAGCGGCTGTATGCCTCTGGCCGGGATGACGGCTTCTATTTTTATGTAGATTCCCTTGAGATTTATCATAATGATAAGATTATATTTTCGCAAGGGTCTGCGGAACCGGGGCCGCACAGTTTTACTTTTCAGGATTCGATAGATCAGTATATTGAGCTGGCTGGTTCAAGACGCGGCAAAAATATGCTGACTGGATTGTCGAATGAAAACTGGCCGGACAAGGACGAATATTGGAGGATGTATACCGCGCTGATGATGTCGGAAGCTGACGGCCCTGTTACGTGCAGGGAAGAGGCGTATTCACGTCCTGACCGGAAAAGTTTTTTGGGTTCATCGGTCTGGCATGAGGTTACATATGAAACGATTTATCCGAATTATTATCCAGATGGTGGGCTGCATATATACTCGCGCGTATTGGAAAGCCCAATTCCTGCGGTGTTGGCATCCGGTTGGCGGGTCATCCTGATTATGGCGGCAGTATCTGTACTTGCTGCGCTGTACATTTATATAGCGGTGCAGCATTTGGTGACAAAGCCATTGGAATGTGCGATTCAGAAGACGGAAGGGCTGACGGATTCGGATATACATTTCTGGCAGATGGAGCTTAACCGTCCTGATGAATTAGGTATGCTCAGTCGTTCTTTGAAAACAGTACAGGAAGATTTCCAAAAGAAATATGCTACAGAAAGTGCAGTGGAACAGAAAAAATAAACCAGCCCATACAAAACATGCTGGAAGGTTCTAAATGTACAGAGCAAATGAAAACAATTTGCTTTTGGTGAAACCTCTCTTTTTTAGGGGAGGTTTTTCCATATGTGTAATGAAATAAAAAACGCCAATGAAAGGGCAGATCCCGGAAAATATACCGATGGCATATTTTCCGGGATTCAAGAGCGGAATCAGTATGGGCTGATGCATTGCGTATTTGGATTATACCACGGTATTGGTCAGTGTGCCGATTCCTTCAATCTCGCAGACTACGGTGTCACCGCATTCCAGGAAGCAGGGGGGCTGCATTCCCATGCCTACGCCTGCCGGAGTACCGGTAGCAATCACTGTGCCTGCTTTAAGTGTCATACCCTGGCTCAGTTCGGCGATGATTTGGGAAATGTTGGTGATGAATTGATTTGTATTTCCGTCCTGCCGAAGTTCTCCGTTTACATGTGTGCGTACAGCCAGTGCGGGTGGATAGGTAATCTCATCCGCTGTCACAATACATGGCCCCATTGGGGTGAATCCATCAAGACTTTTACCGAAATACCACTGCTTATGACCGGTTTGCAGATTGCGGGCACTGACATCGTTAATAACCGTATAACCAAAAATATATTGTTCTGCGTCCTCTTCACGCACTTGCCATGCATCACGGCCCAATATAACGCCCAGCTCGTTCTCATAATCAAGGCTGTCTACCAACTGCGCATAGCGGGGGATGGGTGCGCCGTCACCGGTAGCCACGTTCACACGCTTTGAGAAATAGATTGCGCGGGGACGGTCGCCAAAGGCTTCTTCACTGAAACGTCCGGCTTCCTCCTGATGGGCGCGGTAATTGATGCCGAGGCATAAAACGTCCTGCATTGGGTGCGGGATTGGTGCGCGCAGCGTAATTGAGGAAAGTGCAATGGGTTCCGCTCCGGCGGGCGGCGTGCGCAGGGTGTCCAGCTGCTTCTGCGGGACGGTGCAAATAAGTTCGTTCATATCTTTTATGGAAAGGCCAAAAGCCTCCAGCGGATATAATAAGCCGGGCTGGCTGGTATATCCGACACCCAGCATATCCGGGCCGTCAGGCGTATGGCAATAAGTATACAGTTTCATGATGCAGTTCCTTCCTTTCTGATACCAGATAAACCGTTTTACTATTACAATCATATCATGGAAGCGGTCTGCTGTCAACCGATTTCTCTCAAGACAAAATATCCAAAAGGTATGATTTTAATAGATGCTTATATGTTCTATACGGTATTGCAGTCGTTGAGATATTGGAGTTTCAGATGAAACGATCACGCAACCGTTTTTTGTTTGTTCAAGTTTGAACTATTTTAATCTATACTCACATGCGGCAAGTCTTTCCACAGCCGCCCCTTCGGCCCGCCCGCAGGCGATGGAAGGGAGTCCAGAGGGACGAGTCCCTCTGGCGCTGTCTGCGTAAGACCGCTCGCCGCGCAGGCGGATCAAACGGCAAGATCCAGCGCTCACGAATATATATCCTGTTCATTGTATGGACGTTTCACGGCTTGTCCGCAGAAAAGCACGAAAAGGGGCTGACCAGCGTTTAATAGCCGGTCAGCCCAAAGTGAGGCTACGGGTCAGCCATCGCCGCGCAGCAGATTGTCCGCATAGTTTTGCAGCGTATCAAATGTGTGAATGTTGTCTGAACGCATAGCAATCATACTGCGAACATATTTCGGCAGGCTGGTATAATAGGAAAAAGCCTCCTGATTGTTTTTGAGCATATCGCCAAGCCCCTGATATTCCTTCATCTCAATCACCTCAAAACTAATTTTCCCACGCAGGCGCGGAATATGTGCGGGGAAAACCGGCAGGGAATGCATATTTTTCAGTCATTTAGAAATTATGTATTTTTTGCTTTGCGTGGTTTTTTTGGTTTGGGGGTGGGAAGCTCGGCACAGGTGCGGCGGACGCATTCACAAAGGGTTTCCCGGTCATCGGGGTCGGTGATTAAAAGGTAATCCTTTGCGCCCTCATAGGGTGGAGCCATTGGTGCATCCGGCAGAAAACCACATCCGGCGTTTGTGGGTTTGAGAAAGAGCTGATCGTCACAGACCACGGCAAAAAATTTGCCGTCACAGTAAAGGCCGTATTCGCCGAACATTTTCCGGCTGGTGATCGTGCCGGCCCCGGTGAGCTGTTCACAGAGATATTGAATCAATTCAGGGTTTGAAGCCAATTTTTGAACCTTCTTTCCGCATATACGATGATAAATTTATTATAAGGTATCTCCTTCTGTTTTTCAAGCGGGGGAAGGATGATTTTTCCAAGGGGGAAAAATGGATTTGTTTCCGTATAGATAAATGAACCCGAACCTACACGGGGATTTTAAGAAACAGCCTGTGAAAGGGGACGAATGAATGACAGATGAAAAGTTGTATGCGCTGCTTCGGCGTGATGCAAATGCGGGGCTGGAGGCGGCTGTTGCAGCATATGGCGGTATTGTCAAAGCGGTATTACAGCGTGTGCTTGGAGGACGGACGCAGGATGTTGAGGACTGTATGGGCACTGTATTCTGCCGGTTATGGGAAAAATCCCACACGATTGATTTGGAAAGAGGGAGCCTGAAATCGTGGCTGTGCCGGACTGCACGGAATACGGCGGTTGATCTGCTCCGGCGTGAGGGTGTGCCGCTGCTTTCGCTTGAGGAAGAGACGCTTGGCCTGCCGGACAATCTGGCCGAACAAGCCATACAGAGTATAAATGCTGCCCTTGTACAGCGCATGGTAAATGAAATGGAAGAGCCTGACCGTATGATTTTCATTCGCAGGTATTATTATGTGGAACGGATACGCTGCATTGCGGAAGCGGTTGGCCTAAGCGAAAAGGCAGTAGAGCGGCGGCTTGCGCGTGGGCGTGCGCGTTTACGGGATGCGCTGCTGAAAGAAGGAGTGATTTTGGATGAAATATGATTGGCTGAGGGAGTATGAGGATGAAGCGCCGGAACCCGTTGGAATGAGCGAGGCAGAACAAATGCGGGTACTGCAAAATGCTTTAGAAAAAGTCCGGTGCAGTGAGTCCCGAACAAGCATGATAGGACGAAAGCGCCGTTTTACCCGTTGGGCAGCAATATTGGCAGCAGTGCTTGCGGCCGGAATGCTGACAGCAGGTGCATCATCCGGACGTTTGGATGCGGGACAGATGCTTCAATGGATTTTTGGTGCGGAGGCGGCTGCGCCGGAGAAAATTGCGGGACTGGATGTCATGGGGTATCCGATTGGGCAGACGCAGGAAATGGGCGGCTATACGGTCAGCCTGCATGGCGCTATTGGTGACAGGAACAGTTGTTATTTGGTGTTTGATGTAGCAGCCCCGCCGGACGTTGTACTGAAAAACAAGGGTGGATATGGATTCCAGTCGGTGGAGCTGCAAGCGGAGGAACGTCCGGGCGGAGGATTCGGCTATTATTGTATTGAGCTTTCCGATGAAAATATAGATGAAGGTACAGCCCGATTTATGGTAGCGTATCAGCAGGAACGGGCGATACAGGAGGAAACCTATATCCTGCGTCTGAAAGGGTTCACTCAATATACGGACGATCCCTCTGGTGAGGGGGCTTGGGAGAATGAGGTCTTGCTGGCTGATGAGACATGGGAATTTTCTTTTCCGCTGGCATATCAGGATACTTCAATGCGGATTCCGGCGCACCGGATGATGGCACTTGATGGCGGCGGTGAGGCGGAGCTTGATTCGATTTATATTTCCCCGCTGTCTATCAGGCTGGAATACCGGCAAAGCCTGTTAAAACATTATTTTGACAGTCGGAAAGCATCAGACACATATACAAGTGCGGTGATGCATCAGCCAGAGGTAGTTCTGCATTTTCGTGACGGTTCTGTCTGGTCGGATGAGGAATGTCTGTCAGGCGGCGGAGGTTCCGGAACGGGGCGTTTCGGCAGGTGGAATATTGGCGTAACATACCATTTTTCAGCACCGGTGCGGCTGGACGGCCTTGCCGCTGTGGAGGTGGACGGTGTCCTGTTTACGCTTCCGGTGGGAGAGGCCATTCAGCAAAAAAGTATAAAATAGGACATAGCAGGAAAAGCTCTCACATAGTGGGGGCCTTTCTTTTGCCATGATGCCCTTTGTTTGCCGGATACCGGCAGGTAGGGGGCCTGTTTTTGTCTGCCGAATCTCTCCCGGTTCTACCGTATTTTTGGAGTTTATTTGTCTGTTTTGTGAAAAAAATTCAATCAAAACACGCGAAATGTTATAAAAAACCTTCAATCTTCACAAAATGGGTTTGACAAACGGGCTTCACAGGTGTATAGTAGGTTACAAATCGGTGACAAAAGTATCGAAACGGTAACAAAAACCTGAATCGGTACTCGGGACCTGTTCGGCAGCCGTTTGAACGCCGTTTGCGCGGCATTGGCTGGGCTGCCGAACAGGCCCAGAGAAACACATTGCGGTATTCTGCCACGATCCCGGAATGCCGCACGGAGAAATTAGGAGTGAAACATGTATTATTACGTCAGAAAATATAGCCGCCGGGTTTTCCTGCTGCTGGCTGTCTGCTTTAGCCTGACCATATCAGCACTTGCATTTGATACCCCAAAACAGAGTTCTATTGCACTGCTTTCGTCTAATGTTGCGTCTACCTCCGGTATGGTGCCAAGTGCCGCTGCCGTCAGCGCTGCGGCGAAAGTGCTTGCCGTGCAGCGGGAAGAGGAGGCCAGAGAGCAGGCTTTTCAGGAGCAGGTACACAGTCTCCTTTACAGCAGCCTTTCCCATCGGACTGTGGCTTATAACAGCAGCTTTTCCGCTGATGAGGCTGTCCGTTCGGCAGGCCGTCCGTTAGGGAAGTTTAAGCTCACCTTTTACTGCCCCTGTGTGAAATGTAATGGACGTTCAGACGGGCTGACCAAGTCAGGCACTACCGCAGTTGAGGGGCGTACGATTGCTGTTGACCCGCGCGTCATTCCGCTGGGCAGCCGCGTTTATATTGATGGTTATGGCGTTTTTATCGCCGAAGATACCGGCAGTGCAATTAAATCTAACAAAATTGATGTTTTCCTCGACAGTCACAGCCGCTGTTTTGAGAATGGTGTTGCACATGCGAATGTTTACTTGTTAGGATAAAGGCTGTACTGCATTTGCGCCTGCTGTGTCCTCTGAAACAAAATCAATCCGCAGGATATAAGAAAGCACCGAATACCATTCGCAGAGACGAAAGGTATTCGGTGCTTTTTTGGAGGTTGCCGGATTTATACTCGTGAGCGCAGGAGATTGCCGTTTGCTCCGCCTGCGCGGCGGGCGGTCTTGCGCAGACGGCGCCAGAGGGACTCGTCCCTCTGGACTCCCTTCCATCGCCTGCGGGCGGGGCGGATATGCCCGTTCATCTGTGCTGCTTCGGCCCGCCAAAAGGACGGCGGGCCGAAGGGGCGGCTGCGGTAAGCCTTTCCGCGTGTGAATATAGTACATGCGTCAATCCTCTTTTTCTGATTTCTGACAAAGCGGACAGATCCCCGTAAATGTTAATGAATGCCCGGTGATAGCAAATCCGGTTTCTTTTTGGAGTTGGCGTTCCAGTGCAGCCAGGGGACAGCCTTCAATCGGCACAACAGAACCGCATACTGTACAGTGCAGGGTGTGCCGGTGTCCCTGTGGTGCGTTCAGCTGATAATAGCACCGCCCGTCACCACCTTCATTTTTCATTAAAAGGGCGTGTGCCGTCAGCTGTGATAAAACACGATAGGTGGTTGACAGCCCCATCTTTTCGGTTTTCACGGCTTCTGCGTGTATTTCGTCAGCGGTCATGGGGGTTTTGGCGTGTTCAATGACTGCCAGCACCGCTTTTCGGCGCTCGGTTGCGCGAAGACCGCTTTCGCCCAGTTTATTTGGCATAAAAACACCTCCCGGCGTTCACAATATTAAAAAATAGTATTTCGGTTTCAAAAGTGCGATTGTCTGAAATCATTCAGATAATTACTGTACGGTTGTGTTTCAAGTAAATCTATTATAGCAGACCCTTGCGTTTTTGTCAGCCTTTTTTCGGCAGGGGAGGTGGAAATCCGATTTAGATACCGCAAAAAACCGACCGGCCCGCAATCGTTCTGGCGGGCCGGTCAGCAGGGAAAAGACGGTTGGCAGAGTACCCGGCTCCCGTCCCGCCGCAGCGAAGGAGCCCCGTAGGGGCGTGGGAGTCCAGAGGGCGGAGCCCTTTGGCGTACCCCGAGGAGGGGCGGGAGTCCAGAGGGCAGAGCCCTTTGGCGCAGCCTGTGTAGAGCGGGTAAAAGTTTGGCTTGACATGGCAGATGAGGCGTGGTATGATAACAGCAGAGAAAAGCCCCGACCCCGGGGTGGGAGGTGTTGAAGTACAATGACGCAGAATTTTAATGTGACCGGTATGAGCTGTGCAGCCTGTTCGGCGCACGTAGAAAAAGCAGTCGGTGCGCTGCCCGGCGTTCGCTTGGTGCAGGTGAACCTGCTCGCCGGAACCATGAAGGTGGAATATGATGAATCAGCACTGGATGACAGCAGCATCATAAAAGCAGTTGTTGATGGCGGCTACGGTGCGTCTGTGCGCAGTAAGGAAGGTGCAAAGGCTTCTGCGGCTGCGCCGCAGGCAGACCCGAATGCCGACCTGAAAGAAATGCAGCAACGCATCTTAATTTCCTTTGTGTTCCTTGCGCTGCTGATGTACGTTTCAATGGGGCATATGGTCGGCGCACCGCTGCCCGGCGTGCTGGCCGGTGCGGAAAATATGATGAGCTTTGCTCTCACACAGTTCCTGCTGACGCTGCCGATCTGCATTGTAAACAAAAAATATTATATAAATGGCTTCAAAACACTGTGGCATCGTGCGCCGACAATGGATGCCCTGATTGCAGTCGGCTCCGGTGCAGCAATGCTGTATGGCGTATTTGCCCTGTACCAGATCGGCTACGGCCTGGGCCACGGCGATATGGCGCGTGTCCATGAGTACGGCCACGACCTCTATTTTGAATCGGCAGGTATGATCCTTGCCCTTGTGACACTAGGAAAATATTTTGAGACCCGCGCCAAAAAACGTACCGGTGAAGCAATCGCCAAGCTGATGGACCTGCGTCCGCAGACAGCACAGGTGATACGGGACGGCGTGGAAACGACTGTCCCGATTGATGAAGTCCTGGTTGGCGACCTGATCGCCGTGCGTCCGGGACAGAGCGTGCCAGTTGACGGTGTGATTACCGAAGGACGGACTGCACTGGATGAATCTGCACTGACCGGCGAAAGCATCCCGGTCGAAAAAGGTGAGGGCGATGCAATCATTGCAGCTACCATCAATAAGACCGGATCGGTTATTTTTCGTGCCTCGCGAGTTGGCGATGATACAACATTGTCGCAGATTATTCGGCTGGTGGAGGAAGCCAGCGCGTCTAAAGCACCAATCGCTGCGTTGGCAGATAAAGTAGCAGGTGTGTTCGTTCCCGTTGTGCTGGGGATTGCCTTTGTAACAGCGGCCGTCTGGCTGGCCGTGGGCGCTTCGTTTACCTTTGTACTGTCGTGTGCGATTGCCGTTCTGGTCATTTCATGTCCCTGTGCACTGGGCCTTGCGACACCGGTTGCAATCATGGTCGGTACAGGCGTAGGTGCGGAGAACGGTGTGCTGTTCCAGTCAGCAGAGGCGTTGGAGCGTTTGCAGGCGGTAAATGCCGTCGTGCTGGATAAAACAGGTACTGTGACTGAGGGTCATCCGCGCGTGACCGATGTTGTACCCGATGGTGTCGCCGAGCGGGAACTGCTGACAGTTGCATTATCGCTTGAGCAGCCCTCTGAGCATCCGCTGGCAGAGGCCGTTGTTACGTATGCACGTGCACAGGGCGTTCCACCCGCCGAAACCAAGGATTTTTCCGCAGAGGTTGGCAAAGGCATTGCGGCAAAGGTCAACGGCAAGCCCTGTACAGCGGGCAATGCACGCCTGATGCGTGAGCAGGGCATCGACCTTTCCGGATTGGAGGCACAGGGCGCAGCATTTGCCGCAGCAGGCAAAACCCCGCTGTACTTTGCATGTGAAGGGCAGGCAATCGGCTTGCTGGCAATCGCCGACGTTGTTAAAGAAACCAGTGCACAGGCAGTGCAGGCGCTTCGCAATCTGCACATTGATGTAACGCTGCTGACCGGTGACAATCAGGTGACAGCAGAGGCAATCCGCAAAGAGCTGGATATCCCGCGTGTGGTCGCCGAAGTGCTGCCGCAGGATAAAGAACGTGAGATCCGCGCCCTTCAGGAGCAGGGCCGGGTGGTCGCAATGGTAGGCGACGGGATCAACGACGCCCCCGCATTGGCCCGCGCTGATGTTGGCATTGCTATCGGTGCAGGCACCGATGTGGCGATTGAATCGGCAGATGTTGTGCTGATGAAATCAGACCTGATGGATGCGGTGAATGCGGTCCGCCTGTCACACGCTGTTATCCGCAACATCCGGCAAAACCTGTTCTGGGCGTTCTTTTATAACTGTATCGGAATCCCGCTCGCAGCGGGCGTATTCTGGACGGCGTTCGGCCTGAAGCTGAGCCCGATGTTCGGCGCGGCGGCTATGAGCCTGTCATCGGTATGCGTGGTCAGCAATGCCCTGCGGCTGAAATTATTCCGGCCGCTGCACTCCCAACGTTCTGCGGCGCAGCCCGCTGAAACAATAGAAACAGTGAACGAAACAAAAAAACGAAAGGAAGAAACAAGCATGAAAAAAACGATTTCGATTGAAGGCATGATGTGTCCGCACTGCTCGGGACGCGTTACAGAGGCGCTGAATGCGCTGGAAGGTGTTTCCGCTGAGGTCAGCCATGAGACCGGCAAGGCGGTCTGCACACTGACAGGTGCGGTTTCAGATGATGCGCTGCGCGCAGCCGTAACGGGTGCAGGCTATCAGGTGCTGGGGATCGAGTCATGAGGGCGGATGTAAAGCGCGTTTCCCGTCTGGTGAAAATGGCACGCGGGCAGACGGATGCCGCACTGGATATGATTGACAGCGACCGCTACTGCATGGATATTGTGAACCAGCTGGCAGCGGCGGAATCCCTGCTGCATAAGGCGCGGCAGGAGGTGCTGCGTGCCCATTTGGAGTGCTGCGTACGCGAGACCATCGAATGCGGGGACGAAAGCGAACGGATTCGCAAACTGGATGAAATCATTTCCCTGCTGGATAAGACCGACAAATAAATATCTCGGGGACAGCACTTTGCAACCGGTCAAAGCCTGTTCGCCCGCAAAAAAAGCAAGTATTTTTCGTACTTGCTTTTTTGCGGTATGCGGGTTGTTACAGGAACGGTTTCATCTGTTCCACGTTGGCCTGCTCGGTCGCAATGAGCTTTTTGGCCAGCGCCTGAACCTGCCGGTCATTGCCGGTATAATCGTTCAGGTGTTTCGTGCCTTTGGTAATGCCCATGGTGTTGCCCTGAATGACCATTTCTGCAATTTTAGAGGACGAATTGTCAGACATCATTTTGACGGCGGTCATAACACCCGAGGACACCTTGGAAAAGGTGCCGGGGCCGGGGGAGGATTCCCCGCGCTCTTCAAGCATCCGGTTTGCACAGCCTGCAATATATCGATATTCCCGTATCTGGCTCGAAATTGCGTTGTAGAGTGCGTTTTCCCGCACCATCGGTTCGATATCCCGCAGGCTTTCTACACCCATTTGTGCGGTCTTATGGATAAACTGTAATAATTCGGTATCCTGCATATTGATTATCACCTCACAGAACAGCATATCCAGACAGAGACGGTTTTAACCCGTTTTTACATCATGTTTTTTCAGGTAAAATACAGCAAGTCCAGAAAACAGCAGGATAAACACGGCGCAGCAGGCGAAAAACAGCGGAAGTACAAATTCTTCGTCGGAGCCGTTTGCACTCATCCCCATGCTGAGCAACGAATATGGGAAGAAATAGCCGAAGCCCTTTGCAGCGATACCCAGTCCCAGCACACCGCCAGCCATTGCAATGCCGACCGGCACCGCAAATGAACGGATCACCAGCGACATCAGCAGCTGGAATGCGCTGACTGCGGCGCCGCCGCATACGCCGCAGAGCAGCCACATTGCAGCCTCCGGCGGGAAGGTGCGCAGCGGAATGCCGCAGAATAGTCCGCCGATGGCAAACAGTATGATTCCCCATGCCTGTGCAAGCAGGGTCATCAGGGCGGCGAGGATGAGCTTTCCAAGGAAAACCTGTGTCACCGATACCGGCGCGGAAAGCACCTGATTCCAGTTGTGGTCGAAGTGTTCCAGCCGCCAGAGGTAGGAGCAGTAAACCCCGGTCAGCGCCGGATAAAAGAAATAGCTGGAAAAGAGGGAGTGCTGCGTCCAGAGATGTGTCCAATCCAGCTGCAACAGGCCGAGATTGTTCAACAGGTTGACCGATCCAAAAAATGCCGGGAACATCGGCAGGATGAGAAACGCCAGCCAAACCGGGCTGCGCCGCAGTTTCAGACGTTCGGCGCGCATGATGCGGATAAACATATCTGTTACAGCTCCTTTCGTTTCAGCAGGATGTGTCCGAGGACATAGGTCGCGGTGACCCATGCCAACAGAACAGCATAGTTGTCCCAGGGGGTGTGGGTACGGATAAACGTGAAGACTCGTGTATCAGGGTTCCAATCTGACATATAGATGAAAGACAGCGCACCGAAAAATCCATAGGGGCCGAAGAGCAGCCGCGCCAGATTAGACGGCAGGAACATCAGCAGCAGGGCAGCAAAGGAGCCTGCAAGCCCGATGCACAGGGGGATGACCTGATTTTTAATTGTTATGGAAAGGACAAGCTGTAGTGCGAAAACAGCAAAGCAGCTGGAAAAGGTAAAGAACGCATATTCAAAATAATCCGTAAGGGCAGGCTGACCATAGAAGTGGTAAAAGAAGCCCATCCCGAGCAGCATGAAAACTTGAATAACGGCAATCGGCAGCAGATACGCTGCACCGAGCAGCAGTTTAGCGTGAAGCAGCTGCGTTTTCGGCTGAATGGTTTCGAGCAGTTTGAGCGTGTTGCCTTTGTGTTCCACATCGGCAATGCGGGAGGCAAGCACGGAGCCGATCACAGGGAACAATATCCCATTCAGCAGTGGCATATTATAAAGGAGATAGCTCCAGCCTTTTTCGCGCTCCTGCTGGCTGGGGTTATGGAAGCTCCAAAATATCCAGAGCAGTTCTACGCCGAGCAGGGCCGCACAGACCAGCCACAGACAGCGGCGGCGGGATTTCCAGCATTCCATACGGACAGCCGTTATCATAAGCTCACCGCCCCTTCCGTCAGGTCGAGGAAAATTTCCTCAAGGCTTTTTTGGCGTTCTTCAATGCGGAGGACAGGGATATTCTTTTGGCAAAGCAGTGCGTTACACTGCGCGACCAGGGCGTCGTCCAGCGGCGGAAGGGAAAGATATGTTTCATTCAGGTCACAGCTGATTCCATTCTGTCGGAGGAATTCGGCGGCGAGCGGGTTGTTTCCGGTGCGTATGGCGATATGGTGCTCGCTGCGCTCGTGCAGGCAGGGGAGCGCATCTTGAAAAACAAGGTTCCCGTTTGAGATGATACCGACATCGGTTGCCATTTGGTCGATTTCGCTGAGCAGATGGCTGGAAACGACGACTGTCATGCCGTACCGTTCCGGGAGGGAGCGGATCAGTTCGCGCATTTCCTGAATACCGGCGGGGTCAAGGCCATTGGTTGGCTCGTCAAGGATGAGGAGCTTGGGATATCCCAGCATGGCGGCGGCTAAGCCGAGGCGCTGTTTCATGCCAAGCGAATAGTGGGCGACCTTTTTATCCTTTGCGCCGCCGAGCCGGACGAGTGCAAGGACTTCGCCGACCTCACGTGCCGGACGGTTCCGAAGGGTCTGCACAATGCGCAGATTTTCCTCACCGGTCAGGTGGCCGTAGTAGGAGGGGGCTTCAATCAGCGACCCGACATTTTTCAGCAGTTGGATACGGTTGCTTTCGGCAGCGGGCTTACCAAAAATGGAGATCTCCCCACGTGTCGGGTGCGTGAGCCCTAAAATCATTTTGAGGGTGGTAGATTTCCCCGCACCGTTCGGGCCGAGAAAGCCGTATACTGCACCCTCCGGTATACGCAGATTCAGGGAATTGACGCGCATTGTTTTGCCATACTGTTTACACAGGTCTGTAGTTTCTATAAGTGTTAGCATCTTAATACACTCCTTTCTGTGAAGTATTATAGCACCGGAACCTTACAACAGAATGACGTTTACCTTAAATTTACCTTACATTTGCAAAACGGTCTGGCGCTCGGTGCGTCAGGCGGCGTATAATATACTAGTGCGTGCTGGGGCTATCGTTTCGTTCGCCTGCGCGGCGGGCGGTCTTGCGCAGACGGCGCCAGAGGGACTTGTCCCTCTGGACTCCCGTTCATCGCCTGCGGGCGGGACGGGGGTTTGGATATGCTCGTTTATCTGTGCGGCTTCGTCCCGCCAAAAGGACAGCGGGACGAAGGGAGCGGCTGCGGCAAGGATTTTTGCATATGGGGAGCAATGGTTTATTCTGCCTGTGGGCGGACTGTGGAGGAATCAGGATGATGGAACAATATGAATTGAAAATACTGGCCGTTGAAGATGAACCGCAGGTGCGGGATATGATTTGCGGGATTTTGCGGGAGGCTGGTTATCAGGCCGTGCTGGGGGCGGAAAGCTGCGCCGAGGCCCGGCGGTTATATCAGGAGGTGCGGCCGGACTGTGTATTATTGGATGTCATGCTGCCTGACGGGGACGGTTTCGGGCTGATGGGGGAGCTGCGCAGAGAGCGGGATGTACCAACGCTGTTCCTTTCCGCGCGTGATGCGGACGAGGACCGGCTGCGCGGGCTTGGGCTGGGGGCGGATGATTATATTGTAAAGCCTTTTCTTCCTGCCGAGTTGGTTTTGCGGGTTGGCGCGGTGCTGAAACGCAGCTATGCATCCGCATTGACAGCAGAGCGCGGGGAGATTCTCCGGCTGGGGGATACGGTGGTGGACTGGGACAGCGGCACGGTACGGAATGCGCGCGGCATCCAACATCTGACGGCAAAGGAACATGCGATTTTACGCAGGCTTGCCGACCAGCGCGGTAAAATCGTAACGATTGACGCACTTTGCCGCGCCGGGTGGGGAGAGAATTTTTTCGGCTATGAGAATACGCTGATGGTACATCTCCGCCGCCTGCGGGCCAAAATAGAAGAAGACCCGTCCAAACCGAAATGGCTGCTCACCCAGCGCGGGCTGGGCTACAAGCTGGCACGGGAGGACGGGACATGAAGGGGCTCGGGAAGATTCTCTCACGATATGTATTGTCAGCAGCCGGTATTGCGCTGGCACTGATTTTTTTGAATGTTATGATATTTGCCAGTTTTGTCGTCAGCAGCTTTTCTGCCGAGCCGGTGTATGAACACAGGTTAAGTGAGCTGGCGGACTCTATACAGTGGACGGGCAGTCAATGGGAAGCGGTTGGCGGTTCAACACTTGAGGGGGATTATTGCTGGGCAATGTTGCTGAGCGAAGAAGGCGATATCCTGTGGAGCGAGGCGCTGCCGGAGGAACAGAAACGGCATTACACGATTTCTGATGCTGCATCGTTTACACGATGGTATTTGAATGATTATCCAGTAAGGGTATGGGAACATGAGGCCGGTATCTTTGTGATTGCGCAGCCGCGCGGCTCGGTTTGGAAGCAGCAGATGGAAATGAGTGCGCAGTCCATGGATCTGCTTTTACATTTCACGCTGCCTGCATTTGTCGGGCTGAATATTGCCGCTGCACTGCTGATGGCGCTGGTATTTGGCCTGCGGCTGTTCCGGGCGGTCAGACCGGTTGCGCTGGGGATTGACGATTTGGCGGGACAAAAGCCGGTCAAGCTGGAGGAGAAAGGGCTGCTGCGGGAAATCAGCGCCGGATTAAACCGTGTTTCGGAGCAGCTGCGGCGGCAGGGGAGAATGCTGCAAAAACGTGACCGCACGCGCACGGAATGGATTGCGGGGGTGTCTCATGATATCCGTACCCCGCTGACGCTGGTACTTGGGGAGGCGGCACAGTTAGAGGCAGACGAAATGCTGGACAGCGCTGCGCGTGCAAGGGCGAAAACGATTCGCGTGCAGGGGGAGCGGATCCGGGCGCTGGTATCGGACTTGAACCTGGCATCTAAGCTGGAATATGAATTACAGCCGCTGCGGGTTCAGCGTTTCCGTCCGGCGGAGCTGCTGCGCACGGCGGCAGCCGAGGTATGGAACGATGGCGTCAGCGAAGCATTTTCACTGGAAATGGACATCCCTGCGGACTGTGAAGGCGTAACCTTTACAGGGGATGTGCCGCTGGTCGAGCGGGCCGTGCGTAATCTGGTCGGGAACAGCATTCGGCATAATCCGCAGGGCTGTACCATAACAGTCGGGATGCGCTGCGAAAATCGGGTATGCCGTCTGACGGTAGCTGATGACGGGAAAGGCTTTCCTGCGCAGGTGCTGGAAAGCCTGTGCAGGCCGCAGGAAGGGACGATTTCCAGCCATGGGTTAGGGCTGACCATTGTACGGCAGATTGCCGCAGCACACGGCGGGACGTTTACCCCTAAAAATACAGAAACGGGAACGCTGGTTACCCTGACGTTCCCGCGAGCGGAAGAGGAAAATTGAGCGTCCCCAAAAATCAGACAGACGGTGAAACTGACACAGAACCGCTTTTTATAAAGCCCATGTCCTGGGGAATCCATTTTATTATAGTTGGTTCAAAAAATTATGCCTGTGAACGGAGACACCCGCCATTTGGAAAATACTTGTTTACGAACGGGATGTTTTTTACCGTAAAGGTGCGCCCATTGAGGGACTCCAAAATGCATCCCTCCGGAAGCCCGTCAAAAGACAGTTCATAGGAATACAGCGCCTGAACGCGTTCGCCGTAAGGCTGATTCTGTGCGGCGGTGCCGTATTTGCAGTCCCCCAGAAGGGGATGCCCGATTGCTGCCAGATGGGCGCGGATTTGGTGCGTCCGTCCGGTGATAAGCTCGCAGCGCAGCAGGCTGAGGCCATTCCGTGCGGACAGTGTACGGTAAATCGTGACGGCGGTTTTTGCACCCGGCACCTGTGTCTGGTGTGCGGTAACCAGTTTCCGTTTTTCATCGCGGCGCAGGAAAAGCGAAATACGCCCCTCCGCAGGCTGTGGCTGTCCGTGGACAATGCACAGATAACGTTTGTGAAGCGCGTGCGCACGGATGCCTTCGTTCAGCAGCCGGAGGGCTTCGGCCGTTTTGGCGGCAATGACGATCCCGCCGGTATTCCGGTCGATCCGGTTGCATAGTGCGGGTGTAAATGAGAGTGCATCATCGGGGTTCCACTGCCCGGACTGGAATAGATAAGCCTGAATATGTGCAATCAGCGTATCCGTATCGCCGGATTCATCGGCGTGCACTACCATGCCGGGCGCTTTGTCGGCAAGCAAAATCTGTTCATCTTCATAAAGGATGGAAAGCTGCGGCTGCCGGATCGCAGTATAGGCGGCCGCCTCTGACGGCAGTGTGAAAAAATCATCATTCAGGTAAAGCTGAATACGGTCGTTTTCGACCAGCCGATAAGCGGCTTCGGTGCGTTTGCCGTTTACCTTGATGCGTTTCAGCCGGATATATTTGTGCATCAGCCCGCCCGGAAGGCGGGGGACAGCCTTTTCCAGAAATTTATTCAGCCGCTGGCCGCTGTCGTTTGTTGTGATGCGGAATTCTTTCATTGGTCATGTTCCTTTCTGCGGAAAACACAGGCACTGCTCTTGCAATCTTTCAGATCAGACGATATAATATAAGACAGAGTATGTACACGCCATTTTCAGACAAGTCTAGTATATAACAGATTGGCAGAAAAGAAAATACGGTATTTTCCATAGAATTTGGTTGACAAATGGCGATGGAATATAGTATACTATCAAATGTACCATGTGAGGTTAGCATGAAGATTGATTTGAAAAATCTGACAGGGGAATTTGTGATTCCCTTTTCCGGCGAGGCAGACTTGCAGGAGGAAGAATTTTACGGGGCTAAGCCGTTCCGGCAACCTGTAACATATGCAGGCGAGGTGCGGAACCATTTTGGTGCACTGCGCCTGTCGGGTATGGTAAAAACGGTTTATTCCACCTGCTGTGCGCGCTGCCTGAAGCCGCTGGAAATCCCGCTTGAGGCCAGCACGGACACGCTGCTGACGCATGACCCGCAGGCTGCGGATTCGGAGGACGAGGTTTTCCTGCTTTCCGGAAACGAGGTTGAGGTCGAGGATATATTGATTCCGGCATTGTTCATGCAGGTTGAAATGGTATACCTGTGCGATCCGGACTGCAAAGGGCTGTGCCCACACTGTGGTATCGACAGGAATCAGGCCAGCTGCAGCTGTGCTGGCCGTGAAATAGACCCACGGTTGGCAGTATTGGAGTCGCTGCTCAAATAGGGCAGAGGATTTCCGCTGATACGATAGAACATAGAGTAGGAGGTGTTCCCGAATGGCAGTACCAAAGAGAAAAACATCGAAGGCGAGACGCGATAAGAGGCGTAACTCCCACTGGAAGCTTTCTCTTCCCAGCATGGTGAAGTGCCCGCGGTGCGGTGAGTACAAGCTCTCTCACAGAATGTGTAAGGCTTGCGGCTATTATGATGGCCGTGAAATCGTTTCCACCGATTGAGTGAGACGTACAGAGAAACAGGGAAGGCGTTGCTTGCTTTCCCTCTTTTTTTTCTGAAAGAGCGGTTTGTACGGTATATTTGCGGCAGCGTTCCGGCTTTTTGCGCCAATGGATAGCCTCATATATGGAGATGCTGCCAGCCATTGCCGTTTCGTCCGCCGTCCTTTTGGCGGGCGAAACAGTACGCATCAGCGATTATGATGCACCCATTCCCCGCCGCAGCGGAGAAGGCGGCAAACTTAGCGCTCACAAGTAAAGCATCGTATGGAAAAGGGAGGGCAGTCATGCCGTCAAAAATTGTTTCGGTGGATGAGGGCAGCCCGGCGGAACGCGCCGGTATCGGTGCGGGCAGCAGCCTGCTTTCAATCGACGGACAGCCAGTGCGGGATGTGCTGGATTATAAATTTTATAGCTATGACAGTCGGCTGTGCCTTGAGATCGCCGATGCGGACGGGGTGCCCCGCACCGTGACAGTGCGCAAAGGCGAAGGTGAGCCGCTTGGGCTGAACTTTGAAAATTATTTGATGGATGGCATGAAACGGTGCTCAAATCGCTGCGTGTTCTGCTTCATCGACCAGCTGCCGGAAGGGATGCGCTCCAGCCTCTATGTTAAGGATGATGATGCAAGGCTTTCCTTTCTGCTGGGCAACTATATTTCCCTGACCAATTTGTCAGAGGAGGACGTGCAGCGTATTTTGCGGATGCATATTTCTCCCATCAATATTTCAGTGCAGACCACGAATCCTGTACTGCGGTGTGAGATGCTTCGCAACCGCCGGGCAGGCGATGCGCTCAGCATTATGGAGCGCTTTGCAGAAGGCGGTATCACAATGAACTGCCAGTTGGTCGTCTGCGAAGGGATGAACGACGGAGAGGAGTTAAGACGTTCTCTGCATGACCTGAAACGGCTGTATCCGGCAGTCGGTTCGATTTCCGTTGTTCCGTTCGGTATGACCCGGCACCGGGCGGGGCTTTATCCGCTGAACCCGACAACAAAAGAAGGTGCGGCCCGCTGTCTCGAAATCACAGAGGCGTTTGCCGCAGTTTGTTTGCAGGAGCTTGGCACCCGTCTGGCATGGTGCGGGGACGAATATTACCTGAAAGCGGGCAAACCGCTGCCGGATGCCGATTATTACGAGGATTTCACGCAGTTTGAAAACGGTATCGGGATGCTTTCTTTATTTGCGGAGGAATTCCGTCTTGCGCTGCCGGATTATGCGGGCAGGACGGCACGCCCGTTTACATTGGCGACCGGCACAGCCGCCGCACCACTTATGAAAACCCTTTTGGAGGAGGCGCGGGCAGTTTGTCCATCGCTGGAATATGCCGTTATCCCAATCCGAAACGATTTCTTTGGCGAGCTCGTCTCGGTTGCCGGATTGATTACCGGGCAGGATTTGTCTGTGCAGCTGCAAGGTAGGCTGTGCGGCAGTCGTGTCCTCATTTCGGAGAATATGCTTCGTGACGGAGGCGATATTTTTCTGGACGATTATACGCCCGGACAGGTTGAGGCCGTTCTAGGTGCGGAAATCATTCCGGTGAAAATTGATGGTGCGGACCTGCTGGCGCGGATTTTCTCATAAGGAACTGTGAAAAATAAATCGTGGTAGGTGCATCGCAGTATGGCAGAAGAAGGTGCAAGCGTTTGTCATAAATTGTACTCGTGTGCAGAAATCTTTGCCGCAGCTGCCTCTTCGTCCCGCCGTCCTTTTGGCGGGACGAAGCAGCACCAATGGGCGAACATATCCAGCCCTCGTCCCGCCCGCAGGCGAGAAAGGGAGTCCAGAGGGACGAGTCCCTCTGGCGCTGTCTGCGCAAGACCGCTCGCCGCGCAGGCGAGAAAGGGAGTCCAGAGGGACGAGTCCCTCTGGCGCTGTCTGCGTAAGACCGCTCGCCGCGTAGGCGAGAAAGGGAG
>CAJUSB010000043.1 GCA_910589115.1 uncultured Clostridia bacterium
CATTCCACCTACTCTTCATCTTGTAAATAAGAAGGGCTGTCTCTTATGATTTATAGGAAATCATTTTGAGACAGCCCCGTTTGCCTGTCCTTACTCTATTCAGTTTTTGTGTTCCCATACTCCATATCAATGACGACTGAAACGGTGATATAGTCCTCAATGCGCTTATTACAGAGTTTATCGCCCTCGGCGTCGAACACCACATGACGGGCAAAGTATTGGAAACACAGGATTTCTACGAGTTTTCCCTTTGTAGCAACACAATAGTCTCTACATGCCGTGTACGCGGGAATAAATCAAATGCGCGCACACGTTCCAGCTGATAGCCTGATTCTGCGAACTGTTTGACATCCCGCGCGAGGGTGGCGGGATCGCAGGACACATAAACCATCTTTGCCGGTTCCATTGCTGCGATAGCGTGAATGGTAGCTTCATCCAGACCTTTTCGCGGGGGATCAGCAACAATCACATCGGGCCGTTCTCCCAGATGTGCGAAGCGGACCGCAGCTTGTGCGGCATCAGCGCACAGGAAGGAAACATTCCCGATACCATTCCGTGCGGCATTATCGCGTGCATTTGCGACCGCTTCCGGGACGATTTCGATGCCTGTTACATGTTTTGCGCGGCGTGCCAGGGCGAGGGTAATTGTCCCGGCGCCGCAGCAGAGGTCAACGGTGGTTTCCGAACCGGTCAGCCCGGCGAATTCGAGCACGCATTCATACAGCTGCTCAGTCTGGGCGTGATTGACCTGATAGAAGGCATGGGGAGACAGCCGAAAGATATTCCCGCAGAGGCGGTCTTCCAGCTCGGCCTCACCCCATAGTGTCAGAGTGCGTTCACCTAAAATGACATTATCATTTCGTTTGTTCACGTTCAGAACAATACCTGTCATGGATGGACAGGCTTCCCGGGCGCGGCGGATGAGTTCATCCTGCTCAGGCAGGCGGGCGCGTGCGGCAACGATGCACAGATGGGTTTCACCGCTGGCATCGCCTGTGCGGACGTAAATATGCCTGACAATTCCCTTGTTTGCGGCTGCATCATAGGGTGTGATACCACAGTCTGTCATCCAGTCCCGGACGACTCCGGCCAGCAGGTCGGCTGCTTCTGATTGTATCAGGCAGTGCGCGGCTGGAATGATGTCATGGCTTCTTGCACGGTAAAAGCCGGTTATAATGCGGCCGTCTTTGTCATAGCCAACGGGATATTGTGCTTTGTTGCGGTAGTGTGTTATTTTCGGGGCAGCAACAATTTGCAGTTCCGGAATTGTAATCCCACCAATGCGGTGCAGTGCATCCGTCACTTTTTTCTGTTTTGCGCGCAGCTCTTCTTCGTAGGTAATGTGCTGCCAGCAGCATCCGCCGCATTTTCCGGCGAGTGGGCAGGCCGGTGTGATACGGTGTTTTGACGGAACAACGAGACGTTCCAGCCGGCCGTATGCGATACGGCTGTTCACACGTGTGATGCGGATATCGCATTGATCGCCTGCGGCCGTACCCGGTACGAATACGATCATATCATGCACGCGGGCGATTCCCAGACCTTCGGTGCTGTAGTCAAAAATTGCTGCACGGTAAATTTTATTCTTTTCCACCATAAATTTCCCTCAAAAATGGTTCACTCAATACGTTTGATAGGTCTGCGTAGGAAAGCGGGAAGGTTTGTACACCCAGCGCATATGGCGCAATATCATATTCCTGATAAACGATTGTCAGGGCCTCCGGGCCGATGAGGAAACGGTCTGCATCAAAGGTCTGGTCCAGCAGTTCCTGCCAGTTATCATATAAGGACTGTTGTTTCTCCATGCCTTCAATGGTTTGGGTGAGTAATTGGAGGAGGGCATTTTTATAGTCGGCTTCACGGAACAGCTCTGCTAATTTGACGAGCGAACCGTCTGATTTGCGGAAATTCTCACATGAGACCGCATGGGAGCCGTGTGCGCCGCCCGTATAAGTTTCCAGATCGCGCCGGATGGAGACGAAAGCGCTTCCGTCGTAGACGATCTCGCTTGTCTCGGCGATTGAAAAGGGCATAAATTCGCTGCCGTAATCCTCCGCTGCTTTTTTATTTTCGCGTGCAAAATTGACAAGGTCACCCGTCCACCACTCGGCCTCTTTGCGGTATAGCTCGTCATAATAGCGGTCGATTGCTTTTTTTGCGGCGCCGTCTACCAGTCCGCTCACATCAGGGCGGGTGATGTATGCGGTCAGGAGCGGCAGGCCGTCGGTATCGTTGACCGTGGTACATTCCTCTTGTGTTTGATCGCCCTCTATGATGGTTTCTTCCGGTGTGATGGGTACAGGCTGTGTTTCTTGTTTGGGCTGTACGGGTGGTGTGTCTGTCACCGATGTGGCGGGGGCTTCCCGTCCGCCGCAGGAACTCAGCAGCAGCAATACTGATCCTGTTATAAATAAAGTGCGCAGCATTTTCATAGCCGCTCGCTCCTTTCGGATCCGCCGTCAGGCAGTCTCAATTCTTATCTATCAGTATATCACAGAATTCGTCATTTGGGAACGTGTATATTTGTGAACAATTTTGCAAAGGATAAAAAACAAAAGAACGGCCTGTATTCGTACAGGCGGCCAAGAGGAGGCAGAAGGAATGGAACACCGGGAAATTCCGACCGGGTTAATGAGCCGGATGGCACACA
Source organism: uncultured Clostridia bacterium (assembly GCA_910589115.1). Lineage (GTDB taxonomy): Bacteria > Bacillota > Clostridia > Oscillospirales > Butyricicoccaceae > QXXE01. The sequence goes on from CAJUSB010000043.1 coordinate 2,651, forward strand.
GCACACGGGCAATGGACGGATTTTTTTCGCTGGATGATGACCGGCGGGATGCGTTAGTGCAGTATATTCAGGGTGCACAGACGGGAGCGGAAGCAAAAAGCCGTATGGAGGAGGCGGTTGAAGCATTGGAGCAGGCGGACGATACATTCCGCAGGTTCTGAGTTGCAGATCGCCCGGGGGGATCAAAAAAGCGGCAGCCCCAAACTAAAAAACAAAGGCCAGTCCTTGGAAAAAAGGCTGGTCTTTGCTGTATAATTGTAGCATAAAACCAATATTGACCGCAGGGAAAACCTGGAATGTAAGATTTGCTTTAATCGCAAGAGCGCTCAGAAAATGGTTTCAGATATCCCAGAAGTTGGTCTTCAAATATCTGGAAAGCCTCTTGCGCAAATTTTGTTCGTTTCTCCTCGTCCAGCAGATGCATTGCACACCGGTTCATAGCATTAAAATTCGGTACATCATCTCGGGATGCGTCCTGCTTGCCGTTGGAGAAGCGCCAGACAATCCACCAGTTATTCGGTAAAATAATAAGAGGGTCGAGAAAACGGCGGAGGTCTTTCATCTCATTCGCCGTAAGTGCCGCAGTGTCCACTTTTTCCCTGTTTTCTACATTCATTAAACAAAATCCGGCGACCAAGTGGCCATCATCGGACACCTCGATCCGGAACCACATTTGCCGGCCTGGCTGGGGCAAAACTACACCTTTGACATGGTAATTCAATCCGGGGCAGAAGGCGGTCAGGCTCTCATTTTTCCAATCCTGATAAGAATGATAGAAGAATTCCGGATCTTCCAGCAGTCCACGATGCTTTGCAGCGCTCTGCTCTGTTTCGCGGCGGAACGCCTCCAGCACATTGCAAATCTGTTCTTCCTCCGCCTGCATTCCAGCCCCGGACAGGAAGGAGCGAATAGTCTCTGTATATTGTCCCACTTGAATTGGGATTTCGGAGCCTTTTTTCAGCCAGTCACAAATTTTCACCCCACTGTCGTCAACTTAAGGGTTATGGAAATTTTTACAAGTTCTGGGCGCAATCCATGGTATAGAATATTGGCAAATTAGACAACCGTTTAGTTTACGAAAAGACATACAAATATTTCCAATTTGCTTAAGTTGACGACAGTGATTTTCACCCAGGAAACCAAGTGGATTTTATCATTCGGCAGTATGGTTCCATCCTTTGCTGTCATGCTCCAGGGAGAGGGAGGGGTTCCCCATTTTGTCAGATAGATGAGCGGCGCGTTTCGGGTGTAGGAATAGTAATCATAAAATGTTGGATTCCATTAAAAACTTCCTCTTATTCTTTCATGCCAGATGTGGTTTCCGGCGTTTTTTGATAACGCTCCCACCCCATCCACAGGGCATCGCTGATCTCCCGCCGCAGCCAGAGCGGTTCCAAAACCTGACAGACCGCCACATATTGCAGCGCCCAGAATTTCAGTCCGGCGGCCCCAGTGAAGACTGTCGCGTCAAAGGTCCCGTCTCCGTTGTCCCGGAGCTGGGTTTCCATGCCGAAACGGTCCAGCACATCGCTGAGCAAGTCCTCATCGCAGCGCAGCACCGCCCGGATCACCTCGCCGGGAAACGGGTACACCCGTTCTCGGGCATAATGCGCTAAATCCAGACCGATTGGCAGTGGTTCAGCAAGCTGGTCTTCCAGCAGGATCGGGGACCGGATACGGTCCACACGGTAGTAGCTGATATTTTCTTTTCCCTGATAACGGCAGAGCAAATAATAGTTCCCGTTAGCAAAATAAAGCCCGTAAGGCGACACCTGATAGGGCCGCTCCCAGCGGGGATGTGATGATCCTGGAGGGTGTTACTGAGATTGGCCGGGGGGCTTTCGCGTACTGCCACAGCCTGACCGGCGTGGTAATCCTAGAAGGCGTCACTGAGATTGGCTATGACGCTTTCATGGGCTGTCACAACCTGGCAAGCGTAGCGATTCCGGAGAGCGCCGTTGCGATTGATATGGAATATAATGACGATTTAATCGTCCACACTCCCGCCAGAAGTTATGCGGAGTGGTACTTCACGGAGTGCGGCCTCCACCCGGCTGAACCGATACCAGACTAATGTGAATCGAGACAAGGAGAGCAAGGTAACGGCAAGCAATAGGGTTGTTTCTTATGATTTATGTGAAATCATAAGAGACAGCCCCTTATTTCCGCGGAAATTGGAAACGGGGGATTGACAAAAGCGGGGAAGGGCTGTATACTATATATCGACAAGTTTATATTTCCTTATCAAGAGTGACGGAGGGATCGGCCCGATGAAGTCCGGCAACCTGCCAGCAGGCAAGGTGCCAAATCCGGCGGAAACGAAAGATGAGGCTTTAGATTACTCGCTTCCCGTTTTCGGAAAGCGGGTTTTTTGTCCTCATCGGCAGCTTTGTCAGAGGATTGTAATTGGAACCTGTAAAGACAGGGTCTATATGATTGGGGCGGCGAAAGGGAGCGGGCCCTGCACTGCGATGTGAATCGGTGCGGGGGGCTGTTTGGACGCGGCACCATAGTGGAAAGGACTGTAAATAATTATGGCAAGACATCTTTTTACTTCTGAATCTGTTACCGAGGGACATCCTGACAAGATTTGCGATCAAATTTCAGATGCAATTCTTGACGCAATGCTGGAGCATGACCCATATTCCCGCGTAGCCTGTGAAACGACCTGTACAACGGGTATGGTATCGGTCATGGGAGAGATTTCGACGCAATGTTATGTAGATATCCCGAAGGTAGCGCGCAGTGTGATTCGGGAGATTGGCTATGATCGGGCGAAGTATGGTTTTGACAGTGATACTTGTGCAATTATCACATCGATTGACGAGCAGTCAGCGGATATCGCGTTGGGTGTTGACAATTCGCTGGAGCGCAAGGAAGGGGACTCTGACGCGGAGTTGGCGACTGGTGCGGGCGACCAGGGGATGATGTTCGGCTATGCATGTGACGAGACGCCTGAGCGGATGCCGCTGCCGATTTCGCTGGCGCACAAGCTGGTGCGCCGTCTGACGGATGTACGGAAAAACGGACAGTTTCCATATCTCCGGCCTGACGGAAAGAGCCAGGTGACGGTAGAGTATGATGAGAACAATGTACCTGTGCGTGTAGATACGGTTGTTATTTCAACGCAGCATTCGCCTGATGTATCTTTGAGCACCATCCGGCGGGATATGATTGAGCATGTGATTCGGGATGTAATTCCGTCTCATTTGCTGGATGAGAAGACGCGGTTTTATGTGAATCCGACAGGGCGGTTTGTAATTGGCGGGCCGCAGGGAGATTCAGGGCTGACGGGGCGCAAGATTATTGTGGATACATACGGCGGCACGGCGCGGCACGGGGGCGGCGCATTCTCGGGCAAGGACCCCACGAAGGTAGACCGTTCGGCGGCGTATGCGGCGCGTTACGTAGCGAAGAACATCGTTGCGGCTGGGCTTGCGAAACGTTGTGAGGTACAGTTGGCGTATGCGATTGGGGTAGCGCGGCCGGTTTCGGTCATGATTGACACATTTGGGACTGGCACGGTGAGTGAGGAAGTGTTATCTGCTGCGGTTGAGAAGGTATTCGATCTGCGTCCGGCGGCGATTATCAAGGCGCTTGACTTGCGTCGTCCGATTTACAAGGCGCTTGCAGCATATGGACACATGGGCCGTGAAGACCTTGGCGTGAAGTGGGAAGAGACAGACAAGACGGAAGAGCTGCTTTCAGCGGTTAAGAACGTTTAACATACGAAAAAAGACTGTGCGGGAGGGAGAAAGCGCCCTTCCGCACAATTTTATTCGCCTCCGCAGCGGGCGCCAAAGGGCGCTGCCCTCTGGACTCCCGCCCCTCGCCGGGGGCGTCCTGCGCGGACAGCGCCAGAGGGACTTGTCCCTCTGGACTCCCATTCATCGCCTGCGGGCGGGACGGGGGCTGGCCGTACTCGTTCATGCAGGCTGCTTCTCCCCGCCCTCCTTTTGGCGGGGAGAAGCGAGAGCAATGGGAGGCCTTTCAAAGAAGGGTCTCCCATTTAGGAAAGGTTTAACATTCCAAAACACACGACCGAGCAGAACAGGAGCATGATTATAGATGAATAATGAATATGATAATGAAAGATTTTTTGAAGAATATGCAAAAATGCCTCGCAGTAAGGATGGATTAAGTGCGGCGGGGGAATGGCATCAGCTAAAGCCGCTGTTTCCGCCACTTGCTGGGAAAACGGTTCTTGATTTGGGGTGTGGGTATGGCTGGCATTGCAGCTTTGCGGCGGAGCAGGGGGCGGTAAAGGTACTGGGGCTTGACCTAAGCCGGAAAATGATAGAAGAAGCAAAGAGACGAAACGCCGAAAAACGAATCGAGTACCGCGTTTGTGGAATAGAAGAATATGAATATCCGGAAAATAAGTGGGATTGTGTCGTTTCCAATCTGGCCCTGCATTATATTGCAGATCTTGATAAAATATTTCAAAAGGTATATCAAACATTGAAGCCGGGCGGAAATTTTCTTTTTAACATAGAGCATCCAGTTTTTACGGCAGGTGTTGGGCAGGATTGGGTATATACCGCAGAAGGGAAGCCGCAATACTGGCCGATTGATAATTATTTTATCCCGGGGAAGCGGAGCACGCATTTTTTAGGATGTGAAGTTGTTAAACAGCACCATACCCTCACACAGATAATGATGGGATTGTTGGATAACGGTTTTGAACTGGAAGCGGTAAAGGAGGCGGAACCGCCGGAAGAAATGATGCACATTCCGGGAATGAAGGACGAACTGCATCGGCCAATGATGCTGCTTGTGAAAGCAAAAAAACGGCCCATTGACAGGCCGTAAATTGAGATTGATTAAAGATATAAAATATTTATAAGTAAAATCCCGATACAGACCGCATGAAAACAAGTAGTGCAGCAAAAGCGCAAATAAGAACCTCCCAACCCACCAAAAAGAAAATACTTCTGTCCTTTGCCGCTGCGCCCCGCCGTTCTTTTGGCGGGGCGCAGCCGTATTGCATAAGCGGGCGGCTTGGCAACCAGCTCCCGTCCCGCCCGCAGGCGAAGGAAGGGAGTCCAGAGGGACAAGTCCCTCTGGCGCTGTCCGCGTAGGACCGCGCGCCGCGCAGGCGAGGGCAAAAGGGGGCAGCACAAACCTTACGTGAAGATGTATTTGCTGCCGGAGGTGGATGGGCCGGGGGAGGCGGAGGCAGCGGAGAGGGTGGTGTCTCCGGATTCGGCTTCGCGGCGGTCTTCTTCGTCCAGTACGCTGTCCCAGGTTTTGGGGTCTGGCTTTTCGCGGCGCTGGGACAGTGCAAGCATGTAGGAGGCGGGGTCTTTTTTCAGAAGGTAGTTGAGGTCTTCTTTGGGGACTTTGTCGCCTCTGCGCAGCCGGGATGCGATTTTCAGGCATTTGTCCAGCTGCTTTTGCTCTTTTTCCAGTATTTTAAGCTGGGAGCTTTGATCTTGGCTGCCTTCTGACGGGGTTTCCCAAGCGCGTTTGTTCTGTTCGCTGATGTAGGCAAGGGCCTGCTTGGAGAGGGTCAGCCGGTCGGTGGTTTTCTTGGGGAGCGGGGAGGCGGCCGGTTTTTTCTTTGGCTTGCGTTCGGCTGCTGCTGCCTGTTCCCGGAGTGAAGGACGTAAAATCTGACGGATATTCATGGTATCGCCTCCTGTTTTATGATATGATAATTATATCATTTTTAGGAAGCCGATTCAAGCACCTCTCCCAAAAAAGGATGCATTCGCGTTCGCCTCCGCAGCGGGCGCCAAAGGGCGCTGCCCTCTGGACTCCCGCCCCTCGCCGGGGCGGCGTCCTGCGCGGACCGCGCCAGAGGGACTCGTCCCTCTGGACTCCCCTCCATCGCCTGCGGGCGGGACGGGAGCTTCCTACAACACCTTTACAGCGCCCGATATGGACGGCCCTGCCCCTGTGAGAAGGAAGAGAGAAGCTTTTGATAGGAATATGTTTCAGAAAATTTGCCGAAACTGGGCTTATAATTCCTGCTGCCGGGAACCATTCATATCATCAGCCCAGCTGTTCTGTCAGGGTAGCGAGGCGGGTTTCTGCGTTATCGATTGTGATAACATCTGCGCCGGAGTCCACAAAGAACAGGGCGGATAGGAGAATGTTTTTAATTTTGGTACATAAATATCGGAACCGGCAGACCTGCTTGACAGCCGGATAAGGATAGGCTATACTAAGAACCGATCCCGAAATAATCCGCACACAGTTTGCTTGCATCTTTTCCGCCATGCCGCGCCGTTTTTCCTTGAAATCCGTCAGGATTCCTGCGGGAAATCGGCTTTGCATGACGAAAAACCTGACGGCGCAACCTGCGCACGTCTTATTTTGGGATCGGTTCTAAATCTGTTCCGGGGGCTGGTTGGAGCCGGTTCCCTGTATTTCGGAGAAGGTGCCTGCGGCGCAGCTGCGGGAGAATAGAGAAACGGGTGTAATTCCCGTGCGGTTCCGCCGCTGTAACGGAGGAGCCCACATCGCAAGCCGGTTCAGACGGCTGCCACTGGGAAACTGGGAAGGCGTGGTGTGGGCAGTGATCCCGAAGCCAGAAGACCTGCCTTACCCCGAGAAAACATACGGTTACGGGCTTTAACCGGTATGTACATATATTCGGGCACTGTCCTGCCCACCATGGGGGACGTGCGCGTTTTTGTGCGCCGGTTGGATGCAGCAGCATCCTGCCGGTGCTGTTTTTTATCCGGCAGATGGGGGAGGTTTTGAATTGGAGCGTTCAGCGTTCGAGCCGTGCGGCGCAGTATATCGGCGTGGCAGACGGCTCCGCTGCGGCTATACGACTGGCACCTGTGCTGCCGCTGCCGCGCAGGCTGCGGCGGAGCTGCTGCTGTCCGGGCAGCTGCCGGAATCAATACGATATACCACACCTGGCGGTATCGTGCTGTACCTTGTGCCGGAGTGTGCCGCCTGCACGGATGGGACTGCCGTTTGCGCCGTCCGCAAAGACAGCGGGGACGACCCGGACGTGACGGACGGCATCCGCATTTTTGCCTCTGTTTCGCGCGTCCCGCAGGGGATTGTCATAGCAGGCGGCGCGGGGATTGGACGGGTCACCCGTCCGGGCCTGAAATGCGCCGTAGGGGAAGCGGCAATTAACCCGGCTCCCCGCGCCCAGATTACGGCGGCGCTCGAAGCCGTTCTGCGGAAGCATTCTGCGTTCTGCGGCCTGCGGGCGGTCATCTCGGCGGAGGACGGCGAGGCCATTGCCGAAAAAACCTATAACCGCCATTTGGGTATTATCGGGGGCATTTCCATTCTGGGGACGAGCGGGATTGTCGAGCCTATGAGTGAAGCCGCGCTGACCGATACCATCCATCTGGAACTCGATGCGCATTATGCCGGAGGACAGCGGATTGCGTTCCTTTGTCCCGGCAACTATGGTGCGGATTTTGCCCGGGAGATGCTTGGGCTGCCATTAAGTAAAGCAGTCAAATGTTCCAATTATATTGGTGATGCGCTGGATTATGCCGCTTATTGTGGTTTCCCGGAAATTTTGCTGGTCGGCCATGCAGGCAAGCTCTGTAAGCTGGCGGCAGGCGGGATGAACACGCATTCATCCGTCTGTGACAGCCGCCGGGAGGTATTCACTGCACACGCGGCACTTTGTGGAGTGGAGCGCAGTGCCTTAGAACAGTTGATGGAAGCTGTTACCGTGGATGCGTGCATAGAAATCCTGGAGCAGTCAGGTCTGCGGGACACAGTGCTGGCACGGATTGGAGAAGCCATAGAGGCCCAGCTGTGCCGCCGTCTGAACGGACGAGCACGGGTCGAATATATTATGTTTACCGAGCGTTACGGCATACTTGCGCAGTCAGCAGGGGCGCGGGCGCTCTGTGAGGTGTTAAAATGACTGAAAAAGGGAAATTATATGGAGTTGGGGCAGGCCCTGGAGATCCCGAACTGCTGACATGCAAAGCGGTGCGGCTGCTGCGGGAATGTGATGTTGTGGCAGCGCCGGACGGGGAACGAACGGCCTATCAGATTGCGGCGCAGTACGCGGAAGGAAAACCGGCTTTGTTCTGTAATCTGCCTATGACGCGCGATAAGGCGGCAGCTGCGGCAAGCCATCAGGCAGCAGCCGACGCGCTGTGCAACCTGCTGGACGAGGGAAAAACCATCGTATTTCTGACACTGGGGGACCCGTCCGTATATTCAACCTATTGGTATTTGCATCGGATCATCGTGTCACGCGGCTATGAAGCGGAAATGGTGCCCGGCGTTCCATCCTTTTGCGCGGCGGCTGCGGCGCTTGGGCGTGCGCTTTGTGAAGGGAGCGAAGCGCTCCATATCCTGCCCGCCTCACATGGTCAGACGATTCCGAAAGAGGGCAATCTGGTATTGATGAAAGCCGGAAAATCCATGCCCGAGGCCTGCCGTGAGCTGGAAGCGATAGGCCGTCTGAAAGATGCCGCGTTGGTTGAACGCTGCGGCATGGAGGGGGAACGCATTCTGACTGACTTGACCGCATTGGACGGCAGCGCCGGATATTTCTCCATTATTCTGGTAAATGACAAAAAATAAATAATCCAAAATTATAAATAACCGCATGTGACCACCCCGCCCGCTGTCCTTATGGCGGGCGGGGCAGCAGGCAGTGTGGAGCGGGGACGTACCAATTCCCCGCCGCAGCGGAAATAAAGTTTTTACTCGATTTTTTTACAAAAAAATCGCGGGTGCAGGGCAGAGCCCTGCCGCAGCCCGCGTAGGGCGAAACCAAACGGCGTTTCCGTAGCCGCTGGAAATATAGGAGGGTAAATGGTTTACTTTGTTGGGGCAGGTTCGGGGGCGCCCGACCTCATTACAGTGCGCGGCGCAAAGCTGATTGCACAAGCTGACGTTATCGTTTATGCGGGTTCCTTGGTGAATCCCGCCCTTTTGGACGGAAAGAAAAAAACATGCAGCGTTTTTAACAGCGCCGAAATGACGATGGAACAAGTGCTGCACGTTATGATCCCAGCAGCGCAGGACGGAAAACTGGTCGTGCGCCTGCATACCGGAGATCCATGTGTTTACGGCGCGCACCGGGAGCAGATGGACGCCCTGGATGCAGCAGGCATTCCCTACGAAGTCTGCCCTGGCGTGTCGTCCTTCTGCGGCGCAGCGGCTGCGCTCCGCGCAGAATATACGCTGCCCGGTATCAGTCAGACCGTCATTCTCACCCGCATGGAAGGACGCACGCCTGTGCCCGAATCAGAGCGCATAGAAGCATTGGCCGCGCATGGGGCCAGCATGGCCGTGTTTTTGTCAGCCGGGAAGTTGGCAGAACTTTCCCAGCGGCTGGAAGCAGGCGGTTATGCCCCGGATACCCCGGCGGCTATCATTTATAAAGCCTCCTGGCCGGATGAGAAAATTGTCCACACGACCGTTTCTGGACTCGCAGAGGCCGCGGACAGGGCACAGATTACAAAAACTGCATTGATTGTTGTAGGCCGTTTCCTTGGCGGCGGCTATGAACGTTCACGGCTGTATGATCCGTCCTTTACGACCGGTTTTCGGGAGGGCAGGGCATGACACATGCAAAAGTCGTTTCCTTTACCAGCCGGGGCGCGGCGCTTGCCGCACAGGTGTGCGGCTGCCTGGAAAATACAGTCGCTGAACGCTATGACCGTGCGGACAGCCCCGATTTGCAGAAGACCTCGCTCACACGGTTCGCTCAGCAGGCGATGATGGATTGCAGCCTGATCGTTTTTATCGGCGCAGCCGGGATTGCTGTGCGGGCTATCGCGCCCTATCTGGTTGGAAAAGCGGCTGACCCGGCAGTTCTGGTACTGGATGAAAACGGACGGTTTGTGATTCCGCTGCTTTCCGGGCATCTCGGCGGCGCAAATGCATATGCCCGGCAGCTTGCCGCCGCATTAGGGGCACAGGCAGTCATTACCACGGCAACGGACGGGCGCGGCGTGTTCGCAGTCGATGAATGGGCACGGGAACAGGGTTTCATTGTGGCAGAACCGGGCAAAATCCGAATGGTTTCGGCAGCGCTGCTGCGCGGTGAGCGCATCGGTTTTCGTTCGGAGCGGCCCGTTGAGGGTATCCTTCCGGACGGCCTGGATATCTGCGGAAGCCCTGTGGTCGGGGTTTCGATTGGGCTGGATATGTCCGCTGCGCCGTTTGAATGCACGCTGCATCTGGTTCCACGTGTGGTGCATATTGGATTCGGGTGCAGGCGTGGCGCGTGCGCTGCGGCAGTAGAAGCAGCCGCCAGTGCCGCACTTGCAGCTGCGGGCCTGCCCCCGGAAGCAATCTGCCGTGCAGCAACCATCGACCGCAAAGCGGACGAGCCCGGGCTTGCGTCATTCTGTGCGGCGCACGGGCTTGCGCTGGACGTGTTTCCTGCGGAGGTGTTGGCTGCTGTGCCTGGCGACTTTACCGCTTCCGCATTTGTAGAGGGCACGGTCGGGGTCGATAATGTATGCGAACGTGCGGCAGTCTGTTCCGCCGGGTGCGGGCAGCTGTTGTGCCAAAAAACGGTGCGGGACGGCGTGACAGCCGCCCTTGCCGCCGGAGAATGGAGGGTTTCTTTTGCAGCTGGAAATGGCTGGGATTGATTTTCACACAGCGCCCCTTGCAGTGCGCGAACGTGCGGCGCTGACCGCCGGGCAGGCGGAACACATTCTGCCCGGCATCCGTGCAGCAGACGGCGTGGAGGGCTGTGTGCTGCTCTCCACCTGCAACCGCACCGAACTCTATCTATGCGGAGCCGCCGACCCTGCCGCCGTTCTGCGGGAGGCACTCGGCCTGCCGGAGCTTTCCGCCGTCCTGCGGAAAGGCGAGGATGCCGCGCGGCATTTATTTGCAGTTGCCGCCGGGCTGGAATCGCAGCTGCCCGGTGATGGACAGATCCTGACCCAAGTCGGCTCGGCCGCTGCGCTGGCCCGGCGGCTGCATACAGCGGACAGCGTGCTGGATTCGCTGTTCCGGCGGGCGGTCACCGCCGGGAAGCGCGTCCGCACCGAAACGCGGCTTACGCCCGTACCGGTTTCCGCTGCACATCAGGGCGTGCGGCTGGCACAATCGCGGCTAGGCAGCCTGAAAGGCGTTCATGCCGTAGTGATTGGTAATGGCGAAATGGGCCGTCTTGCAGCCGGGCTGCTGCGGGACGCAGGCTGCTTGGTCACCGTGACGCTGCGCACCTACCGCCACGGAGAAACCATCGTCCCGGCTGGCTGTGCCGCCCATCCATACGAGGACCGCTATGCGGTGCTGGAAGGTGCAGGGCTTGTGATTTCCGCGACGGCGAGCCCGCACTGCACCCTGCTGCAAGCGCCGTTCCGAACCCTGCGCAGGCCGCCGCGCCTGCTGATTGATTTGGCAGTCCCGCGTGATATTGATCCCGCAATCGGGCAGCTGGAAGGGGTTCAGGTCTGCAATCTGGACGATTTGGGACAGTTGGAGGATTCCGGAAACCAGGAGGAGCGGAGACGTGCACAGGACATTCTGGATGAAGGATTTGAGGAATTCCGCCAATGGTATGATTACCGCGCTGCGCTGCCCGAGATTGCGGCGCTGAAGGAAGCACTGCTCGACCGTGTGCGGCATGACCATGCCTACGGCGGCTTATACGGTGCGCAGGATTTGGACGGCCTTGCCTGGCTGGCCGTTGGCAAGACGGTGGATCTGCTGCTGGGCGGCATGAAGGAAATTGTTTCGCCCGGGCGGCTGGAAGCCTGTCTGGAACAGGTCAAAAAGGGGGGCAAACCATGAATCACGGGAAAATCTATGTCATTGGCATTGGCCCGGGCGGTCAGGAACAGATGACAGCACGCGCACTTCATGCGCTGGAACAGTGCAGCTGCGTTGCAGGCTATGGGTTGTACCTGGACCTGATTGCGGAGCTTTTGGAGGGCCGGGAACGTTTGGAAACCGGCATGACGCATGAGGTGGAGCGCTGCCGGGCCGCGCGTGACGCAGCCCTCGCCGGTAAAACCGTCGCGCTGGTGTCGTCCGGGGATGCGGGCGTATACGGGATGGCAGGTCTGCTGCTGGAAGTATGCGGCGGCAGTCCGATAGAAATTGAGATCATCCCCGGCATCACTGCCGCCTGTTCTGGCGGTGCGCTGCTGGGTGCGCCGCTGAGCTGTGATTTTGCGTGCATCAGCCTGTCCGACCTGCTCACCCCGTGGGAGCTGATCGAACGGCGGCTGCGCGGCGCTGCGGCAGGTGATTTTGCCATTGCACTCTATAACCCAGCGAGCCGGAAGCGTACCGATGCATTACCCCGTGCCTGCGAAATCCTGTTGGAATCGCTTCCGCCGGAGACCGTCTGCGGGCTGGTGCGCTGCATTGGCCGCGAGGGCGAATCACACCGCCTGACCACGCTCGGCGCATTGGCAGAGCAGCCCTGCGATATGCTGACGACCGTATTTATCGGCAATTCCGCGACCCGTGTCGTAGACGGCTGGATGGTCACGCCACGGGGGTATCGCGGCGTATGAAAGTGCTTGTTTTTTCGGGTACGAGCGAAGGGCACGCCTTGTGCCGTTTCCTTTCCGCACGGGGGGCGCAGGCCGAGGCCTATGTTGCTACGGAGTACGGAGAGGCCGTGATGGAGCCGCTTCCCGGGATTACCGTCCATACGGGACGGCTGTCCCCACAGGCGCTTTCGCAGGTCATTGCACCCGGGGCGCTGGTGGTGGATGCAACCCATCCTTACGCGCAGGAAATCAGTAAAAATCTGCGTGTAGCCTGTCGGAATGCCGAATATCTGCGCCTTCTCCGTCCGCGTACCGGAGAGGAGGGCGCTGTGCGCGTTCCCAGTGCGGAGGCCGCCGCCGGATGGCTCGACCGGCATCCGGTCCGCGCCCTGCTGACGACCGGCAGCAAGGAGCTGCGGGCATTCACAGCAGTCCGTGGATACCAGGAGCGTCTTTTTCCGCGCGTACTGCCGAGCGTGGAAGCGGTCGGGGCCTGCACGGCGCTGGGCTTTCCGGCTGCCCATGTAATTGCTATGCAGGGGCCGTTCAGTATGGAACTGAATACCGCCCTGCTCCGGCAGATTGGTGCGCAGGTGCTGGTCACTAAGGATACCGGCGCGGCAGGCGGTTTCGCCGAGAAATGCGAAGCCGCGCGGGCGGCAGGGGCCGAATTGCTTGTGATATCGCGTCCCACGGAGGAAAACGGGCGGACACTTGCCGAAATGCAGCAGTTTCTTTCCGTCCGGCTGGGACTGCCGGAGCCTGCGGCCCCGTCCGAACCGGTTCCCCGGTTCCCCCTGTTTATCTCGCTCGCGGGGCGGCGTGTACTGGTCATAGGCGCGGGCAGGATTGCCGCCCGGCGGGTGGAAGTGCTCCGGCGGTCCGGCGCACAGGTGTGCATCGTTGCCCCGGAAAACCGGGCAGGGCTGGAAGATGTCATTCTGCGCGGCTTCCGTGAGGATGACCTGGACGGCGCGGTGCTGGCCGTAGCCGCCGCGGACGAACGGGCGGTCAATCATCAGGCCGCCATGCTTTGCAGGGCACGCGGTATCCCGGTCAGCACAGCCGATTGTGCCGAAGAATCAACCTTCTTTTTCCCAGCGGTCTGTGCCGGGGATGGGCTGACCGCCGGTCTGGTTTCGGTGGACAGAAACCATAAAAAGGTGCGGGAAACCGCTGTGAAAATCCGAAAATTACTGTCAGGAGGTGCGGAATGAAACCGATCCGTGTCGGCAGCCGGGAGAGCCGGCTGGCCGTAGTGCAGGCGCAGGAAGTCATCACGCGGCTGGGGGTACCCTGCGAGCTGGTGACGATGAAGACCACCGGGGACCGGATCCTCGACCGCACGCTGGACCAGGTGGGCGGCAAGGGGCTGTTTGTGCGGGAGCTGGACCGTGCGCTGGCGGCAGGGGGAATTGATCTTGCAGTGCACAGCCTGAAAGACCTGCCGATGGAGCAGCCGGACGGTTTGCCGGTCGTAGCATATTTGCCGCGTGAGGACGCGCGGGACGCATTGGTGCTGCCCGCAGGAGCGGCCGCGCCCGACCCTGCGAAACCCATTGGCTGTGCCAGTGCCCGCAGGCGGGTGCAGCTCGAACGGTTATTTCCCGGCCTGCGGGTGGAGCCGGTGCGCGGCAATGTGCTCACGCGCCTTGCCCGGCTGGACGCGGGAGAATATGGTGCGCTGGTGCTGGCCGCTGCCGGGCTGCGGCGGCTGGGGCTGGAAGCGCGGATTTCCCGGCTGTTTTCGCCGGAAGAGCTGCTTCCGGCTGCGGGACAGGGCATTCTTGCGGTGCAGGCGCGGGCCGGTGCGCTGGAAACACTGCTGACGGCGCTGGACTGCGCCTCCTCCCGCATCTGCGCCCTTGCAGAGCGTGCCGTCGTGCGCGGCCTGGACGGCGGCTGTTTTGCGCCGATCGGGGCTTATGCGCAGCTGGACGGCAGCAGGCTGCGGGTGCGAGGCCTGTATGCAGCGGATGGAGAGATCCGACATGCCGAGGTGTGCGGGCCGGCTGCCGAGGCGGAAGCCCTTGGGGCGGAAGCAGCGGCGCGGCTGCTGCGGCAGGAGAGGGGGGTGCAGGTATGGTAACATTGGTTGGCGCAGGCCCGGGCGGACGGGGGCTGCTGACGCTTGCCGGGGCGGAAGCCCTGCGGCAGGCAGAGGTCGTTGTCTATGACCGGCTGGTCAGTGAAGAGATCCTTGCGCTGATCCCGGAAGGGGCCGAGCGGGCCGATGTAGGAAAGGAGCAGTCCCGCCACCCAGTCCCGCAGGCGGAAATCAATGCGCTGCTCGCACGGTACGCGCAGGACGGCAGGCGGGTTGTCCGGCTCAAAGGCGGAGACAGCTTCCTGTTTGGCCGGGGCGGTGAGGAGTGCGAATATCTGAAAGCACACGGCATCCCGTTCCGCGTCATCCCTGGGGTGACGAGTGCGCTCGCGGCCCCTGCAATGGCGGGGATTCCGGTGACGCACCGTGATTTCTGCTCTTCGGTGCACATTATTACGGCTCATGCGCGGGGAAACGCCCCCCTGGAAATTGATTACGGCAGTTTGGTCCGCCTGCGCGGCACGCTGGTCTTTTTGATGGGCGTGACGGCGCTTCCCGAGATATGCGCGGGCCTGCTCGCGGCGGGGCTTTCTCCGGATACGCCTGCGGCAGTGGTGGAGAACGGCGCACGTCCCCACCAGCGCAAGCTGGTTTCGACCGCTGCCGGGCTGCCTGATGCGGCGCGGGAAATGGGACTGAAAAGCCCTGCTGTGATCGTGGTTGGCGGCGTTTGTACGCTCAGCGATACGCTTGATTGGTTCACGCCGCTGCCGCTGCATGGCAGGACGGTGATTGTCACCCGTCCAAAGGCGCGTGCCGGACGGCTTTCAGACAAACTGCGCGCGCTGGGTGCAGAGGTGATCGAATGCCCCTGCATTGAGACCGTTTTGCGGGCGGATTTGTCAGCGCTGCAAGAGGCGCTTGCAGTACCGCATGACTGGGCGGTTTTCACCAGTCCCGCCGGTGTGCACTTGACTGTACAGGCACTGCGGCAACTGGGCCGTGACCTGCGGGTGTTGTATGGACTGCGGTTTGCGGCAGTGGGCTGCGCCACGGCGGAAGCGTTGGAAGCGTATGGGCTGTCTGCCGACCTGACCCCGGAGCAGTATGACGGCACGCACCTTGCGGAAGCGCTTCTTCATGAGCTGCCGGAGGGCGGCGCGGCGCTGCTGCTGCGCGCTTCGGGCGGAAGCCCGGAGCTGCCGGGGCGGCTGGCTGAAGCAGGTATCCGGGTTTCTGATGTGCCGGTTTATGATACCGTCTGCGGCGCAGCCGAAGCGGCATATCTGCGGGAGCGGCTTGCTTCAGCGGATGCGGCGGCGTTTACGAGCGCGTCCACGGTGCGTGGATTTATGCAGGCGGCAGGGGATTGCGTGCCGTCCGGTTTTGCGGCGGCGTGTATTGGGCCGCAGACGGCGAAGGAAGCCGCACATTACGGCCTGCGGGTCAAAACCGCGCAGAATGCAACGGTTGAAGCGCTCGCGGCCTGTGTAGAAGAACTGTTTTCGGATAGAAAGGGGGAAACGGAATGAATTCAGAGGATTTGTTTGCACGTGCAAAAAAGGTGATTCCCGGCGGGGTCAATTCCCCGGTGCGGGCGTTCCGCGCGGTGGGTGGTACGCCGCTGTTCCTGGTGCGCGGCGAGGGCTGTCGGGTTTGGGATGAGGACGGCAGGGAGTACCTGGATTTTGTCGGTTCCTGGGGGCCGCTGATTCTGGGGCACAGCCATCCGGCAGTCCTGGAGGCCGTGTCGGAAGCCCTGCGGGACGGCCTGTCCTTTGGCGCACCCACCGCCCGCGAGGTCGAAATGGCCGAGCTGCTGACCGAAATTGTCCCCCATATTGATATGGTTCGTATGGTGAATTCAGGCACCGAAGCGGTCATGAGTGCGGTGCGCGTGGCACGCGGTGTGACAGGCCGCAGCAAACTGATTAAATTTGACGGCTGCTATCACGGGCATTCGGATGCAATGCTGGTCGGTGCGGGTTCGGGTGCGCTGACACAGGGCGTGCCGGATTCCGCCGGGGTGACGGCGGGCGCGGCGCAGGATACGCTGCTTGCAGCATACAATGACTTATCGACCGTTTCCGCCCTGTTTGAGGCCAATCCGGGGCAAATCGCGGCGGTGATCGTAGAGCCGGTTGCGGCGAATATGGGGGTCGTGCCGCCCGCACCGGGCTTTCTGGAAGGGCTGCGCGGGCTGTGTGACCGGTACGGTGCATTGCTGATTTTTGACGAGGTGATTACCGGCTTCCGGCTTGGGCTGGGCGGTGCGCAGGAATTTTTCGGCGTGCGTGCAGACCTTGTGACGTTCGGCAAGATTATCGGCGGTGGAATGCCGGTCGGGGCCTATGCAGGGCGGCGGGAGCTGATGGGGCAGGTCGCTCCGGACGGCCCGGTCTATCAGGCGGGGACGCTTTCGGGCAATCCCGTGGCGATGGCGGCGGGGCTTTCGCAGCTGCGTATCCTGCGGCAGCACCCGGAATATTATGCGCAGACAGCCGAAAATGCTGCCTTTATGGCGGAACGCCTGCGGGAGAGCGCGAAAAAATATGGAATCCCGCTGCGGGTCAATCAGTGCGGCGCATTGCTTTGCCCTTATTTCACACAGCAGCCGGTCGATTCGTTTGCCGCTGCAAAGGCATCCGATACCGCCTTGTTCCGCGCATATTTCCATGAGATGTTGTCACGCGGTATCTATCTGGCCCCGTCGCAGTATGAAGCGGTGTTCGTGAACGCCTGCCATGGCAGGCAGGAAATCGAGGCCGCATGTGCGGCTGCGGACGAGAGTTTCGCGGCACTTGCGGCGCGGTGAGAAAATGCGGCATTTTACAATTGTTGGGGCGGGGCTTGGCACACCCGAAGGGCTGACCGGCGAAGCAAAGGCCGCGCTGCTTTCGGCGGGATGTGTATTCGGCACGCAGCGGCTTGCTGTACAGCTTTCCGGACTGAGGACAATCGAAACCTGTGCCTTTACTGACTTGGCAGAGCGGGCGAAGGAAGCGGACGCGGAACGGGTGGCGCTGCTGGTGTCCGGCGACCCCGGCTTTTTCAGTGCGGCGCAGACGCTGCGGCAGGTGCTTTCACGCTATGGCACGGTTGAAACACTTTGCGGAATCAGCAGTTTGCAGGCATTCTGTGCGCTGTTGGGGGAGCGGTGGGAGGATGCCGTCCTGCTCAGCCTGCACGGACGTGCGGGGAGCCTGCTGGGCGCTGTCAGCTATCACAAAAAGGTCTTTTCGCTCACCGGCGGCGAAAAGAATGCCAGCCAGCTTTGCCGTGAGCTGACGGAGGCCGGGCTGGGCGCGGCAGAAGCCGCAATCGGCGAAAACCTCGGCACGCCGGAGGCGCGTATTTTCCGGGGGACGGCGGCAGAGGCGGCGGAACGGAAATGCAGTAGCCTTGCGGTTTTGCTGGTTCAGAATACGCACCCAGCAGACCCTTCCCGTGCCCTGTTTGACTGTGATTTTGTGCGCGGAAACGTCCCTATGACCAAACAGGAGGTGCGGTGGACTGCGGTGTCGCTGCTTTCCCCGACGCCGGAGGATATTGTTTACGATATCGGGGCGGGCACGGGTTCGGTCGCGCTGGAGCTGGGACGGCGGGCATACCATGGGACGGTCTATGCCGTTGAGCGCAAACCCGAAGCGCTTACCCTGCTGGAACAGAACCGGCGGGCACTGGGCGGGTTCAATGTATTGCCTGTCGCCGGGGATGCCCCCGGGGCGCTGGAAAGCCTTCCTGCGCCGGATACGGTGTTTATCGGCGGTTCCGGCGGAGAGCTTCGCGGAATCCTGCGCCTGCTGCACAGTAAAAACCCGGCTGTTCGCGTGGTTATCAGCGCGGTTTCTTTGGAAACGCTGGAAGAATCCCGCCGGGGCATTGCCGAATGTGGGTTCGGCCCGGCGGAGGTTTGTCAAATTGCGTCTGCGCGCGGCAGGAGCGCCGGGCCGTATACCATGCTGACGGCGAATAACCCTGTTTTCCTGATTTCGGGAGGGGGGATGCGCGGTGCATGACCGGCTTATGATTGCCGGGACGGGTTCGGGCTGCGGCAAGACAACGGTAACGAGCGCGGTGCTCCGTGCGCTGCAAAGGCGGGGCGTAGCGCTGCGGGCATTCAAATGCGGGCCGGATTACATTGACCCGATGTTCCATACTGCCGTGCTGGGGATTCCATCAAGGAACTTGGATCTTTATTTCGAGGAAGAAACCGGCGTGCGCGGACAGCTTGCGCGTGGGCTTGCCTCCGGCGCGGTCGGCGTAATCGAGGGGGCAATGGGCTTTTATGACGGAATCGCGGGGACGGATACTGCATCCGCCGCGCACTTGGCCCGCGTGACGGATACGCCTGCCGTGCTGGTTGCCCGTCCCAGGGGACAGTCGCTTTCATTGGCTGCACTGTTAAAGGGATTCCGGGAGTTTGCGCCAAACACGGCGGCGGGGGTCATCCTGAACGGCATTTCACGTGGGATGTATCCGTTTTACCGTGGGATTGCCGAGCAATCCGGCTTGCGGGTGTACGGGTATTTGCCGGAGCTGCCAGAGGCTGAAATCCCGGACAGGCATTTGGGCCTTGTTACGGCGCAGGAGATTGCCGGATTACAGCAAAAACTGGATTTGCTTGCGGATGCGGCAGAAGAAGGGATTGACCTTGACCGCCTGCTGACACTTGCACATGGAACGGCGGCGCTTGCGGACCATGCTCCGCCGCTACCCCTTGGGGGGACGGAGCGCGTGCGTATTGCGATTGCGGAGGATGCGGCATTCTGCTTCTATTATGCGGATAATTTGGATATCCTGCGTGCGCTTGGCGCGGAGCTGCTTCCATTCTCGCCGCTTGCGGATGCTGCGCTGCCGGAGGCGGCAGACGGCTTGTATCTGGGCGGCGGCTATCCCGAGCTGTATGCGGCGCGGCTGGCCGAAAATACGTCTATGTGCGCTTCGGTGTGTCAGGCTGTGCGGCGCGGGCTGCCAACCATTGCGGAGTGCGGCGGCTTCCTGTATTTGCATGAATCGCTAACTGGTACGGATGGGGTGCCGTATCCAATGGCGGGCGTGCTTCCGGGTGCAGCGCACCTGACCGGACGGCTGCAAAATTTCGGCTATGTGACCCTGTATGCGGAAAAGGATTGCCTGCTGACCGGGCAGGGGGGCAGTATCCGCGCCCATGAGTTCCATTATGCCTGTGCGCAGGACAATGGGAATGCATTCCGTGCAGTCCGTCCGAGCGGGAAATCGTGGCCCTGCGTGCACGCAGGCGAAACACTTTATGCGGGATTTCCGCATTTATATTTCCGTTCCAACCCTGATTTTGCGGTGCGATTTCTGCGGAAATGTGCCGCCAAGAGGTGATATCATGACTTTGACAGAGCAAATTGAAACAATACAGCCGCTTTGTGCACAGAGCATGGAGGCCGCACGCAGACGCTTCCGGGAGCTGGCGCTTCCGCTTGGCAGCCTTGGCCTGCTGGAGGATGCCGCCGTACAGCTGGCGGGGATTCAGCGCACTCCGCGTCCCGTGTTGGATAAGCGTGCGGCGGTGGTGTTTTGTGCAGACAACGGCGTAGTTGCGCAGGGGGTCACGCAATGCGGGCAGGAGGTCACGGCAGCTGTGACCGAAAACATGGATGCCGGAAAAAGTGCGGTCTGCCTGATGGCGGCGCGAATCGGGATTGATGTTTTCCCGGTCGATATCGGGGTATCGCGCGAGGTGCGCGGGCAAAGGATCATCCGGCGCAAGCTGATGAACGGCACGGATGATTTCACGCAAAAGCCTGCTATGACGCGGGAAATCTGCCTCCGTGCCCTTGAAACCGGCATGGAAATAGCTGCTTTGCGTGCGCAGGAGGGATACCAGGTCTTGTGCGCGGGTGAGATGGGCATCGGAAATACAACATCAGCGGCGGCGGTAACAGCGGCTTTCCTGGGGGTTCCGCCGGAGGTCGTGACGGGACGTGGGGCTGGGCTTTCGGGCGAGGGGCTAGCGCGGAAAACCGAGGCTGTACGGTGTGCGCTTGCGCTGCATTGTCCTGACCCGTCGGACCCGGTCGATGTGCTTTCCAAAGTTGGCGGGCTGGATATTGCCGGAATGGCTGGGCTGTACCTTGGCGGTGCGCGGTGCGGCGTGCCGGTGGTCATGGATGGTGTGATTTCTGCGGCGGCGGCGCTGGCCGCTGTGCGTCTGTGCCCGCTGGCAAAAGATTACATATTAGCCTCTCATCAGTCGGCGGAGCCTGCGGGCAGGCTTCTGCTGGATGCACTGGGGATGCATCCATTTCTTACAGCGGGGCTGCGGCTAGGCGAGGGCACTGGGGCGGTGGCAGCGGTCGGCCTGCTGGATCTCGTGCTGGCGGTGTATCACGGGATGGTGAGCTTTGATGATGCAGGGATTGAAGCGTATCAGCCGCTTACATAGGGTGATGCGGATATGCTGATATTGGTGACTGGGGGCGCGGCGTCCGGGAAATCGGAACAGGCCGAGCGTCTGCTTTGCGAAGCTGCGCCGCCGGGGGAGCGGCTGTATGTTGCTGCGATGCAGCCTTATGGGGAGGCGGCGCAGCGGCGGATTGCCCGGCACCATGCATTGCGGGCAGGGAAGGGGTTCGCGGATGCGGAACGGTATACCGACCTTGCGCATTTCAGCACGGGACGGCGGTTTGAAGGAATTCTGCTGGAATGCCTGTCTAACCTGCTGGCAAATGAGATGTTCCGGGAAGACTGTACGGATGCCGTGCAGGCGGTTTTATCCGGCGTTGGTGCGCTGGAAGCGCAGTGCGGCACGCTGGTTGTCGTAACAAATGAAATTTTCTCGGACGGGAACGCATACCCAGCAGAAACCCGGCAGTATATTCGAGCGCTGGCGGCGATCAATCAGGCGCTGGCAGCACGTGCGGATGCAGTATATGAATCGGTTTGCGGTATTTTATGCCGGATAAAGGGGTGAGCAGGAGATGCAATCGATTTGGAGTGGCTTTTGCGTTGCCTTTTCATTGTATTCGGCGGTTCCGGTGCCGCAGATCCCTTGGGAAAAGCGGACGATGCGCTGGGCGCTTTGTTTTCTGCCGCTGGTTGGTGCGCTGGCCGGTGGGCTTGAACTGCTTTGGTTTTGGCTTTGCCGCCTTTGGGGGGCGGACGGCCTGTTTTATGCGGTATTTGCGGCGCTGCTGCCGGTTGTAGTCAGCGGCGGTATTCATTTGGATGGGCTGGCGGACACTTGCGATGCGTTATGCTCTTTTGGGGAGCGTGAAAAGCGCCTGCAAATCCTGAAAGATCCACATATTGGCGCTTTTGGAGTGTTGTGGCTGGCGGCGTTCCTGCTGTCAGCGGCAGCTTGTTTTGCGCAGGTTTACTGCACGCCGGAACTGTTGCCGCTGGCGCTGGTGGGATTTTTCTTAGCGCGTGCAGAGGGCGGGCGAAAGATTGTGACGCTTCCCTGCGCGAAGGATTCCGGGCTGGCGTACTTGTTTGCTGAGGGCAGTGACCGCGCGGTGGTAGCGAAAACGCTTTTCGGGGAATGGGTGTCCTGTGCGGCTGCGCTGATGTGCTGGGCTGTGCGCAGGGGCAGTGAAACGGCTTGTGCGGCAATGCTTTGCCTGTTCGCACAGGCGCTATGGAGCCTATGGCACAAACGGCTTTGCATGAAAGTGTTTGGCGGCATAACGGGCGACTTGGCGGGATTTTACATTTCATGCGCTGGCTTACTGGCACTTGCATCCGCCGCAGTGGGAGGTCTGATAATATGACAGTTTTAATTGTAGGCGGAGTCTGCCAGGGAAAAGAACACTTTGCACGAAGCCGCTGGCCGGAGCAGCCTCTGGTCAATGGACTGCATAGGCTGGTACGCCGGACGCTGGAAGAGGGCGGTAATCCGCAGGCACTTCTGCCGGAGCTGCGGGGAAGCGTGGTCACTTGTGACGAAATTGGCTGCGGCATTATTCCGATTGACCCGGCGGAGGAACGCTGGCGGGAAGAGGTGGGGCGGCTCTGCTGTGCTTTGGCGGCAGAGGCGGACGAAGTTTGGCGGATATGGGCCGGCCTCCCCCAGCGTCTGCGGTAGTGTGCTCTACGAGGGGAACGCCCCTACGCGGGGAGCGGCAAGGCGCTGCCCTGCACCCGCCCCTGCGCGGGGA
>CAJUSB010000044.1 GCA_910589115.1 uncultured Clostridia bacterium
CCTTATGTTTTTTTCATTAGCCACCACCGTTACAACCTTATTATAGCATATCAAACGGATGCAGCGCATTTTCCGCGAGGAATCCTGCGAGGCCGTCATTGGTGCGGGCGGCGGCAAGGTTCTCGATACCGCGAAAGCCGCCGCATGTTTCCTGAATGCGCCGTGCGTGATCGTCCCGACCGCCGTTTCCTCGGACGCGCCCTGTTCGGCTCTGTCCGTGATTTATCACGATGACGGCTCCCTCGACCGTCGTCTCCCCCTGCCGAAAAGCCCGGATATGATCCTGATTGATTCCGAGCTGATTGCAAACGCCCCCGTCCGCCTGCTTGTCGCAGGAATGGGCGACGCCTTTTCTACGTATTTTGAAGCGCGTGCCTGCCGCGCTTCCGCCTCTGACAACATTCACGGCGGAAAATCCTCGATTGCCGCACAGGGAATTGCCCGGATGTGCTACGACACCCTCCTGCGAGACGGCCGCAAAGCAAAACAAGCGGTCGAGCATAAGCTCTGTACCCAGGCCGTCGAGAATATCATTGAAGCCAATACGCTGCTCAGCGGTATCGGTTTTGAAAGCGGAGGCAAAGGCGCGGCGCATTCCATCGGCGACGGTCTGAATACCATTTCGCAGTGCAAGCGCATGATGCACGGCGAGAAAGTCGCTTTCGGAACGCTGGTCCAGCTGATGATGGAAAACGTAATCGACGCGGAGTTGGAAGAAGCCTATTGCTTCTGCGTATCGGTCGGACTGCCGGTAACGCTGGCGCAGCTTTCCATTACCGAGGAGGTCCCGGCCTGCATTCAGCGGATTGCAGAGGTTGCAATGCAGCCTGAATAAAGCACCCACAATATGCCCTTCCCGGTTTCGGTAAGCTCGGTCGCTGACGCGATTGCCGCCGCCGACGCCTATGGCTCCGCTTTCCTATCCGGAAAGTTTTAATCGTCTGTTTTGCGCCGTGTCATCCCGATCCGACACGGCGTATCCTGTTTTTGAAAGGTCGTGACTCTCAAGGTGAAAGCATACGCTGTTGTGGCTGCCGCCGGACTGTCCTCCCGTATGGGCGCGTGCAAGCCGCTCCTCCCCATCCACGGAATGCCTGCAGCCGCTTTTTTGCTTCGCACGCTGCTGACCTCCGGCGTTTCCTCCTGCATCCTGGTCACAGGCTTCCGCCGCGCCGAAGTGGAAGCTGCCTGCTCCGGGCTGTCCGGCGTAACCTTTGTCCACAACCCGGACTTTGCAAGCACGCAGATGCTGGAGTCCGCCCAGCTCGGGTTTTCCGCTGTCCCGGCAGATTGCGAACGGGTTCTGTTCACCCCAGCCGATATCCCGCTGACCGCCTCTTCTACGGTCCGGCGGCTGGTGGGATGCACGGATCCGCTCGTTTATCCCAGTTTTCGCTGCTGGCGCGGGCATCCGGTATCCTTTTGTGCGAAACTGCTGCCCGCACTGCTGCAATACCGCGGCGAAGGCGGGCTGAAGGGCGCTTTGTCCTCGCTGCCGGTGCATCCCACTTATCTGCCGGTTGACGATCCTTTTATCCGGATGGATATGGATACCCGCACCGATTACCAAAACCTTTTGAAGCAAATCGGGGAGACTGACTATGGAATTGAAACTCAGTATGTGGAATTTTCACAGCTGGCTGCAAAACCGGGAGATTGAGCACAGTTTTTCCATCCGCAGCAATGCGCCTGCCATATGCGGCGTGCGGCTGCGTCGGGATACTGCGGACGAAGGCTGCGCGGTGCTGTCCGACGCGCCGCAGTCCTCCGGGTTCCGTACCGTGCTGACGTTTGAGGAAAACTATATCTACTTCCGCACCCTCCTTCCATTTCCCGCGCTGGACGAACTAAACTACATGCTTTCCGTTTACAGCCATTAGGAGCAGGCGCTGCGGAGAATCAACCTGACATATGGGAAAGTAACCGAACTGCTGGCGCTGAGCTATGAATTGCTCCCGCATCCGATCGTTGTTTTCCAAGGCGACCGGCTCCTTGCGGTTTCTCCGCGATTCCGCGAGGGAAGCGAAACGCTTTGGGAACACTACCGCAGCCAGACGTTGGACAAGATTTTACGCGAGCTGCCGGACGGCGTGGTGGAGGATCGCCTCTCGGAACAGACCGACCCGGTCCTGCTCCCCTCCTCCCTGCTGCATGGAAAACAGATCATCCTTTGCAGCCGCCATTTTCAGCATCAGCAGTTCCGCCTGATCGTCTCTGCCAACGGCACGCCGCTGTCTCCCGGCGACCTCCACCTGATTCATGTGCTAACGGAATCCATCCGCTGCAATCTGGAACTTTGGAACCGCCGGATTCATCAGCAGTCCATCGGCCCGGAGGCGCTGTTCCTCTCAATTTTGCAGGATTCCGCAGTTCCGCCGCACGCCGCTGCCGCGCTCCGTCAGCTGGACTGGGAAGAGCAGCAGCATTACACGGTGTTCTGGCTGGAAAAGCGGGACGGTTCAGACTCCCTTGTGCTGGACAAGCTGCACCAATTTATGAAAAACCGGTATCCAGGGGCGTTTTCCCTGCAATACCGGTGCGCCGTTGTGGCATTCTGCAATCTGGATGCCGGGGTGGAAATCCCCTGCGAGGAAAGCCTGCGTCAAAGCCTTCCGTCTGAACGCTTTCTGGTCGGGCAAAGCAGCAGCGGCGCGGGGTTTTCCCTTCTCCCACAGCTTGCAAAGCAGGCGGAAAAAACCTTACGGCGGGCAAGGCAGGGCGGGCGCTTCTTCCTTGCCGCTCAACAGGTCATGCTGGAATATATCCATCAGGCGCTGCTGGACGACGTGATGCTGCAGTCGCTTGTCCACCCTGCAGTGCGACAGCTCCAGCGCTGCGACCGTAGCAGCGGCTCCCATTTCACAGAAATCCTTTGGCAGTATCTGCGGCTCGGCGGAAACTGCAATGCCGCGTCGAAAGCACTGCACATGCATCGCAATACGCTGTCACACCACCTACTGCGCATACAAGAGCTAACCGAAATTTCCCTTGACGACCCGCAGGAACGGGAAGCCCTGCTGCTGTCGCTCCTGATTTCGCGCACACCCAAAGCCGGGAACGACGGCCAGGGAACATAGCCGCCCTATCAACGGAAGGAAAAAACGGTCAGGATGCCTACGGTCATGAACCCGGCAATGCCAATGGACAAACTGCTCATAGCCCCGGCCATCTCGCTAAGCGTAATCGCACGCGACGTTCCGACCGCGTGCGATGCGGTCCCGATGGCGACACCCTGCGCGACCTCTTCCCGGATGCCAATCAATTTCAGAAAAGAGGGGAGTGCAACGGCTCCGGTAACGCCGGTAAAAACGACCGCAACAGCGGTCAGCCCACCCAGGGATTCCGCCAGAGGAAGCGCAATCGGGCTGGTAACCGATTTGGGCAAAAGTGCGGCCAGCAATTCCCAATCCAACCAAAACAGACGGCCCAAAGCGTAAATGCTGCCAACAGAGACCAGCGAGCCTGCCAATGTCCCGGCAAGGGAAACAGTCGCCGGAGTCAGCAATATAGACAGAAAGGCACCCCCGGTTTCATACGTCTCCAGCGGCGTGCCGGTCAGCGCCAGGATTGCGCCCAATGCCGCGGCGGAGAGCAAGAGCGGGTTTGCCAACGGGGTACGCAGCCGCGCCGAAATGCTTTTCGCCAGTTCAAACAGGACGAGCGTCAGCGCCAGAAAAGCCAACGGGGATGTCAGTGCCTGACGCATGCTTTTCCCTCCTTCCGCTGTATTTTTTGCGCCAGCAGAACCGTCCAGCCGGTGCAGGCAGCGGTCAGGAAGGTCGTAACAAAGCAGATCAGTGCCAGCTTGAACAGCTCGCCCTGAATCTGCGGATAAACCCGCAGGATGCCGAGCGTTGCAGGAATGAACAATACGGACATATTTCCGAGAAAAAAATCGGCGACCGTTTCAACGGCGGCCGGTTTCAGGCGCCGCGTCAGCAGAAGCGCCAGAAGGAACGCCATGCCGAGCACGTTGCCGGGCAAAGCGCCGCCAATCAGCGCGGAGAAGCAATCCCCCGCGACGCAGATCGCAAACAAAAGCGTGATTTGACGCAAAATCTTCATGTGGTTCATTCTCCCTTCCGCAGCGTCCGGAACGCCCGCGTTCCGAAACGTCGGTTTTCATTCCGTTCCGGCGGTTTCCCGCAGCCTCCGGCGCACCATCGCAAGCAGCTCCGCTTCCCCCTCGCCGTCAAACTGGTACAAAGGGCAGCCTGTTTTCCCACGAACCGCCTGCATCACCCATTCGTTCATTGCTGCCATACAGCGGACAATCCCTCCGTAATATTGCAGCGTGCGTACATCCGCTTCCGGCAATGCGGTTTCCTCTAATACAGCCGTGCTGATCCCACAGACGGACAGCTGTCTGGCTGCGGCCATTGCCATCGGAGCCGTTTCCGCATCCGCCAACAACGCGAAGTCCACGCCTTTGTTACGGACCTTCATCGTACCCTCAAAGGGCGGCGCATGAAGCATGGTTTTCACCCCTTTCCAAGAAAAAAGGGGCGGCGCCCCGTTTGAGATGCAGCCCCTTTGTTTTGCTTATCCGATCTTGGCAGCGGCCTCACGGATCATATTCCGGACATTTACGTAAACCATTTCTTTCCGATACTCCGCCGAAGCACGTTGATCTGAAATCGGCTTGACCGACTGCTCCGCCAGCCGCGCCGCCTGCTCAATCACCTCATCGGTCAGCTTCTTCCCGACCAGCAGGTCTTCCACCGCATGGACGCGGATAGCCGTCGGCGCAACCGCACCGAGCGCAACACGCGCTTTATTGACGGTCCCGTCCTGATCCAGCCCGATCCGCACGCCGACACAGACAATCGAAATATCGGTATCCCCGCGGATTGCGTGCTTATGATAGGCCGCGGCGCAGTGCTCGCCCTGTGCGGGCAGCGTAAAGCTGGTTACCAATTCGCCCTGCTCCAGCACGGTTTTGCCGGGGCCGACGAAAAATTCCTCAATCGGTATATCCCGCTTGCCCTTTGGACCAACCGCATTGACGACCGCATCGGAAATCAGCAGACCGGGGGTCATATCCGCGCTTGGGGAAGCGTTGCAGTTGTTGCCGCCCATCGTAGCGCAGTTGCGGATCTGCGTGCTGGAAACATGGCCCGCGCATTCAGCGACGATCTGCCACTGGCTGCCGCGAAGCGCCGGGTCCCGCGAAATGCTCATCAGATCGCGGGACGCGCCAATCACCGCCTGGTCCGCGCCGACCGTTACCTGCTTCAGCTCCGGGATCGCGGAAATGTCCACAATCGCTCTCACCCGTAGCGCGTGCGCTTTCAGCCGGATCACCACGTCCGTACCGCCTGCAATCACTTTACAGTCGCTGCCGTACTCCTTCAGAAGCTCCAGCGCCTGTTCCAGCGTTTCGGGGCGGAAGTATTTCTCAAACTTCATCACCATATTGTTTCTCCCCCTTATGCTTTCCCGTTCATCTCGTCGCGGGCCGCTTCAATGGCTTCCACGATCTTCTTGTAGCCGGTGCAGCGGCAGATGTTGCCATGCAGCGCTTCCCGGATCTCATCCTCCGCAGCATTCGGGTTTTCGTCCAGCAGCGCCTTTGCGGAAAGGATCATGCCGGGCGTACAGTAGCCGCACTGAATCGCAAAATGCTCAATAAATGCCTTTTGCAGCGGATGCAGACCGTTTTCAGTCTCTAAACCTTCAATGGTCGTAATTTTCGTCCCCTGCGCCTGGCCGATCAGCATCGCGCAGGACTTGACCGCTTTGCCGTCCATAATAATCGTGCAGACGCCGCAGTTGGAGTCGTCGCAGCCGTGCTTGACGCCGGTCAGCCCCAAATTCTCGCGCAGTACTTCCAGAACCGTGCGGTTCGGCGCGGTCAGAAGCTCGGTCTGCCTGCCGTTTACCTCAAACGAAACGATGATTTTATTGTCTAAGACGCTCACTTTGCAGCCGCCTCCTTTGCTTTTTTCTCTTGGATGAGTTTCAAAATGCGTTCCGCAGTCATCGGGAAATAGGTCGGGCGAACGCCGACTGCCTGATAAATCGCTTCCGCAATCGCGGGCGGGAACGGAATGGTAATGGATTCCGCCATGCCCTTCGCGCCAAACGGGCCGTCCGGCAGCGGGTCCGGGTTAATAAAGGAATGGAAATCCGCAATCCTCGGAGATGCCAGCGTATCGGCAACCCGGTAATCAGAAAGTCCGGTATTCAAGAGAGCGCCGTTCTTATCGTAAATTTCTTCCTCCTGCGTCACGTAGCTGGCCGCCATGATTACGCCGCCTTCGATCTGTCCCTCAACCATTTTGGGGTTGATCGGATTGCCGGTATCCGCTGAGCACGCTACTCGCAGCAGCTTGATCTGGCCGGTTTCCTCGTTGACGGCAATTTCTACCGCCGCCGCCGCGTACTGGAACCAGTTCCACATACGCTTGGTCAGGCCGTCATGCCCCCAGGAGCGGATCGGCGCGGGACAGAAGACCCCATGCCCCTCCACAGGCGAGAAGCGCATCAGCCCCCAGTTGCCCTGCGCATACGGAGAGGTGCTCTTAAACAGCTCCGAAAGCTCAAGCTCCTGAATATCCGAGCCAAGGATCGCCGCCTTATCGCCGTGAATCTCCACCTTGCTCTTATGTACACCGACTTCGCGGGCCGCGGCTTCCTGAAGCTTGTCCTTGACTTCCTCCGCCGCAATTTTCACCGCGTTACCGGTTGTATAAGTCGTACGGGAGGACGCGGAATAGTTGTCGAACGGAGTCAGAATGCTATCGCCCTTAATGACCTTGATCTTTTCGATCGGCAGTTCGAGTACGGTCGCCGCAATCTGCGCCATGACCGTGGACGCTCCCATACCGTTTTCGTCGCAGCTAATCAGCACCTCGACGCTTGCATCGCTGTAGTAACGGACAATCGCCTCCGCACGGCCCAGCGGGGTATTCTGCTTGCCGCCGACCGCGCAGCCCTTGCCGCGCTTCCAGACCGAACCGTCCTGTTCGGAAGGTTTGTCGATCTCGATTTTTTCCGCACAGGCCCGCAGGCACTTTTCTACGCCGATGGAGGTGATCCGTTCGCCATAGCCGTCCTCGCCGCCGTTCTTAATAAAGTTCTTCACGCGGATTTCCACCGGGCTGATACCCAGCTCGTCCGCCAGCTCGTTCATCATACACTCCATGCCGAACTCGGATTCCGGACAGCCCAAGCCGCGGAACGGGCCGACCGGCATGATGTTGGTAACCGTCGCGGCTGTATCCATATGGATATTATCGATGTCATAAACGCAGACCGCGCCGGAGGAGGACAGACGGCCGGTATACGATACATTGTTTTGGATCGCGCCAATCTCTTCCACACAGTCATAATCCTGTGCGATTACGCGGCCGTCCTTCGTTGCGCCAAACTTGACGCGGCTATAAACCGGCCATGCGGCAGGCGCTCCGGTAAACTGCTCTTTACGGGTGTACTGATAAGCACAGCTGCGCTTGAGGAACAGCGAAATCATTGCGCAGAGCACTTCGGCGTAGGGTGTCAAACGTCCGCCGAACGAACCGCCCAGATAAGGCTGAATAGTGCGCACCTTAGTCTCCGGTACCTCGAAAATGTTGACGATCGCCGACTTGATGACGCCGTGGATGCCGCAGCCGCTGCCGTACATGGTAATGCTGTCATCGCTGTTGTAGGTGCAGATCGCGGTCGCAAGCTCCAGATGCGTGTGGGAACGGCGGCCCGTGCAGAATTCGCGTTCTACGATGATATCCGCCTTTTTGAAAGCCTCGTCCACATTGCCCTTATCCAGCACATAGTTGCCGACAATATTGGGGGATGTGCCCTCGCCGGAAAACTTGCTTTTTACAACGTCCAGACGACCGATGCCCGCCCAGGGGTTAGATGCGTCCACCACGCCGTCGCCATGGCCGGAAGCCGGGTCAATGACGGATTTCGGGTTCGGATCAAGCGCTTCGTGAACGTCCAAAATGTGCGGAAGCTGTTCATATTCCAACACGATCGCGTCAACTGCGTCTTCCGCCAGTTCAACCGTCTCCGCCGCAACGATTGCAATCGGCTGGCCAGCCCAGATGCACTCGTTGTTTACCGGAAAACGGACCGACTCCGGCAGGCGTTCCATATGGAACGGAGAACGCTCCGCCGTAAAGATACGCGCCACGCCGGGCATGGCCTCCGCCTTGCTCAGGTCCAGCTTGGTGATCCGGCAGTGCGCCACGGGGCTGCGCAGGATTTTGACATGCAGCAGATCCGGAATGAACTTATAATAGTCGCTTGCAAACAGGCCCTTGCCGGTAGCCTTGTCATAAGCATCGACGCGGATCGAGGTCTTACCAATATAGTTATTGGCTGCTTTTTCAGGCGTATTACTCACAATACTACCTCCTTCTCGGTTTTCATGAGTCCCATTATAAGGAAATGCCCAGGCTTTCACATCAGCATAAACGCCCGAAAAAAATTTTTTTCCGTGCAGGATTGACTCAGATAAAAACGATAATCGTTTATTTTGCAGCATCTACTGCTCCCAAGCAAAAAGTATTATTATTTCACAGGATTTTCCGCATAATTCTCTGCCGAAATTTGTACAGTTTTGTCGAAGCCGTTCATTTCGCAGGAGCCTATCTGGAAAACTATCGTATATTTTAACGAAAAAGGAGACTGCCACATGAAATTTTCTCTATGGAATTTGAAGGAATGGTATGAGGTGCACGGTCTTGATCTCTCCTACCATATCACCGAATCGGACGCGTCCATCTCCATGCTTGCCGTTTCCGACACAGCGGCGGAAGGGCGGCTGGGCTGCGCCATCGTAGAACTGGGCGAACATTGCCCCGACTGCTCCGGCTTTCACACCGTACTTTCCTTCGGGCGCGACCGGATTTTATTCCCGGTTGCGTCCCCCGCAGATGTGCTCGATCTTGGCGCGTCTATGATCGAAGTCTTTCGCCAGTGGGAGAACCGCCTGCTCGATCGAATCGAGTCCGGCTCGCCGCTTTCTATGCTTTATCCCATTTTTCAGGAGCGTTTCCCGTTTCCACTTCTTGTCCTGCATCCGGACGGATCCGTTTTTTCCCGTTCTCCAAATTGGAAGTCTCCCACGACCGCCGCTTTTGTCCAGTCCATGCTCCAGCCCGCTTCTCAGACGCGGCAGCCCTGCTTTCGCACGCTGATGCTGGAACCCCCGCAGGTGTTCATCTCCGAACCGCTTGATTTCCATCCGGGGCAATCCGGTGCGCTTGTCACCTATGAAGATCAGAAAAAAATGCAGCCGGGCGATTTGCAGCTGTTCCACGAAATTGCCACAATTTATGAACTGGCGCTGCGTTTCCATATGAATGAAACGATTTCCATCCATCCGCTGTCCGGTTGGCTTTCCACCGTGTTGGACGCGCCCGAAAACTCATTGCCCGTGCCAATCGATCTTTTGGCGCAATCCGGCTGGCAGAAAGAAGGCTCTTTCTTATTTGCTGCCGTTCAGCCGCTGGACGGGAAAACCCCGCCATCTGAATTGACAGCCGCCTTAACCGATCAGGCGCATTGCTGCGTCCCCGTATCCGATTTACTATGCGTTTTAATCCATCTGAGCGGCGGTACGACGATCCAGTCCGAAATAGAACTGTTGAGGCAGCGCTGCTCCAGCGCACGTTCCTGTGCGGGACTGAGTCTCCTCTTTCAGCCGCTGGAAAAGTTACCGCAGTTTTATCAGCAGTCCGTCCTTGCTGTAGAAACCGCCCGAAAAGAAAAACTGGACGTCTTCGCCGTCCAGTCCGACCTTCCGCGCGTTCTTCGCACCGCCTGCCACACCCTGAAAGCCGCGCAAACGCTGATTCACCCGGCAATCCAACGGATTGCTGAGCTTGAGCGCCGAGAAGGCGACCAGCTGCTAAAAACCTTGTACGTTTATCTGATAACCGGGCAATCCGTCGTCCAGACAGCAAACCTGCTGTTTGTCCACCGCAATACAATCCGCTGCCGCCTGCATAAAATCGACGCTGCCGCGGACATCCGATGGGAGGACTCCGAAGAGTGCGAGCAGCTGCTGTTATCCCTGCTCCTTGACACGCCGGAGGCATCATAAAACGGTATACGGTCGCGCCGTATACCGTTCCGATCATTTTTCGGCTTCCTCCAGCTCGTCGATGAGCATATGGAAATGCGTCTGTATCGCTTCCATCCCCAGCGTTTCATTTTCCTGCTCGATCGCCTGATAAATCTGCTGATGCCGCTCTGCCAGCGCCAGCATAGATTCCTTGGAAAATAACGTGCTGAGTCTCGTATTGTCACGAATATAGCATTGCCGCCAAAGCCGTTTTAACAGCTCGTTATCCGACGTTTCTACAAACGCTTCATGAAAACGGACGTCTGATTCTATGAACCGCTTCATGTCCCCTTCCCCAGCGCTGTCCAGCATCTCGGTAAGCCGTTCCGCCATATCCGGCAAAATCTCTTTGGGACTGCGCCGTATCGCTTCGCAGATTGCCATTCCCTCCAACGCAATCCGTATTTTGTAAGTATCGACAATATCCTTTGAGGTGAATTTTCGAACAATACAGCCCTTGTAAGGAATATTTTCCACAAGGCCAATCATTTCAAGCTCACGAATGGCCTCCCGGATCGGAGACTGCGAAACCCCAAGCTCCTTTGCCCAGCGAATCTCTACAATCCGTTCTCCCGGCGCAAGTGCGCCGGTTACAATCGCGTCCATCAACGCTTCCTTAATTTCCTCCCGGTATAACGGACGCTTTGATATCTGATACGTCTTTTTCGATTCCATGAACAGCCCCCTTTATCCATCTGAACGGCGAAAGTCCCCGGATTTGCCGCCCGCCTTGTACAATAGGAATACTTCATCGATCCGCATACCACGGTCAACCGCTTTGCACATATCATAAATCGTCAGCGCAGCAACCGACGCCGCTGTCAAGGCTTCCATTTCGATCCCCGTTTTATGCGTACACCGCAATGTGCTGCAAACACGAACCTGCGTATCTGAAATTGGGCAAATCTCAATCTCTACCCCGTCTATTGGGATCGGATGGCACATAGGAATCAATTCGCTCGTGCGTTTCGCCGCCATAATACCCGCAATCCGCGCACAGGCAAAGACGTCCCCCATCGGCATAGCGCCTTCCGAAATCTTCTGAAGTGTTTCCAGGTTCATTGTGATAACGGCCTGCGCCTGCGCTGTTCTCTTTGTAGCCGCTTTCCCCCAACGTCTACCATCCGCACGGCTCCGTGTTCATCCAAATGGGTCAATTCCATAACCGTTCACATCCTCTGTTTCGAAAATCGATTATCTATATTAAATCATAATTACGGCAAAGATGTCAAGTCTGTCTTATCAATTTTTCATCCTATTCAGCAGCCATGAATGTGTTGTCAGATGGCGAAAGCGCATGGCATACAGTGCGCAAAAGTTTCCGAGCCGTTCTAGTATTTTATCCATATAGAAATTAGACTATTGTAGGATAGAGCTTGGCAAGTTTGAGCCTGGCGTCCGAAGCGGTAAATTGCCAGAGGATTTTTCTGCATTCAGCGTTTCGGGCAGCTGTCCACGAGCGGACAGCATGCGAGAAGCTCTCTTCATCGGATTTGGGTTTTGCAAGGGCCTGACGGCTCAGAATGCTCAGCTCTATCTCAGCCATATCCAGCCAGCTTCCATGTTTTGGCATATAGTGCCATTCAAAACGCTCCGCTAGCCTTCGAGCTTCTTCCAGCACAAATGCTTTATACAGAGACGCTATCGTATGGGTGTTCAGGTTATCAGTAACAAGAACGATCTTTTCCGCTTGCGGATATAATACATCCGAAGTATATTAAAGGACATGCGCAAAATCAATTGCCGTGCGCGTTTGAGTCACAAAGGTATCTCGCTTTCGAGGCTGAATAATTAACTGTGTAAACGGGTCGAATTCTGGCACCAGTGAAAGCATTTACACAGTTCATGCATCAGCCTCGAGAATATGGATATCTTTGCTGGGAATATAGCTGCCGGGAACCAAACCCATGCGGAACAGATCCCCGATCTACTTGGAGTCCTTCTTGTCGTCCTTGCTTCCCTTAACGGCAGAAACCCATTTTGGATTCGCTATCACAACGTGAATGGAGTCTTCGAGGACATTCCAAACAGGGACCCAATACTTGCCGGTACTCTCCATACAAATCGCCATGCCGGTGCGGCACCGGCATGGCGATTTGTATGACAATTTTGGATAAATCATATATTTTTAACAGTAAATTCGGCATTCGCAGTAGTCTTTTGGATTTTTTACCATTTCACCAAGAAAATGGCCCTTACTATAAGTTATTTATTTGTTCTTATATTTATTCATTATACCATGATTTAAAACCGAAATCCCTGGTTCGTGACTGAAATCTTGCGTATGCACAGTTTTCCCTGCTTTTCGAAGATCGATTTCCCGCATGATGTCGTTTTATATTTGGTTTAATCGGATCCGAAAAATTGTGATTTTTATAGCAAGCAATTATCCTTGCCAGTGGCTCTCAACGGTTACTGCGCCGCCCCCATGGGGGCGAACCCTCTGGGACACACCTTTAAACCGCTAACCTTATACGATATTTCCATTTACACAATTTATTCTTCATAACCTGCTGGCTCAAGCCCTTCGCATACATCGACAAGACCTTATCCTCAATGGCGCTTACGTCCTTCTGACGTTTTTTGACGTCCCTTGGAGAGAAACTGCCGTCCCGAGCCCGAGGCACCTCAATTTTCACTTCCCCAACGGTCATCTTCAGCGCCTCGTGCATCTCTGCCACGGTTTGCGGTTGATGGCTCTCCTTTGCCAGTCGCTCTCGTTCGCTCTTTGCTTTCATTTTCATCTTCACTCTCCTTTTTTCTCTATCTCATCACATTCCTCCTCTGCTTGTTACACACTTTATTTTACACTCCCAATATACATATCAAATTCCTCTGTGTTTTGTAAAATTTCAGAAATTTTCTTCTACAATGGATTGTGCCAGCTCTTTACAACTGCTTTTCCCGAAGACTGATCCTTTGAGACTTTGCATGCTATGGGCCAAACATTTCGACCAAAATACTGCTCACCTTTTCTGCACCTTCCGCGCTCAAATGATCGGTATCCATGAAGTCAGATGGACCAAACATGCAGCCCTGGTTAAAATTCACATAATGCACATCTTCCGGCACCGCATCAAGCATTTCCACTACTGCATCCTTCATTTCTGGCAGTGTATACCGGTTGTACTCGGGTGTGAACGGCGGAATAACGACTATAGGCAAAACATGATTCAAATTCAGAAAATGTACATAATCCTTTAAAATCTGTTTGTTTTCATTGTAACTCGATTTATGCCGGAAAATTTTATTATGATCGCCTGCACGTATTTCGGCCAAGCGGTGTTTCTGCTCCATCGACAAGTCCTTCCATTGCTTCCCCTTCAGATCAAAGTAAGACCTCCTCGGCCGAAACTGCGAATAATAGGTCCCTTGTTCCAAAATCATTTGAATAGCCGACTGCTCGCAATGCTTTTTAAGAGTATCCGGAATTCCATCTGTCCCCGCCCACGGATCATCAACCGGCGGAATCTCCCAGTTATGCACATCGTGAAAAATTGGATAGTATATCTGCGGGATCAGATACTGCCGGGCATAGGTACTAAGCGACAAATCTTGAAACGCAATATAGTAACCAAGAACTATAAAGCAACGAACAAAGCGATCCTTACCGGCTCGTTCCAACACCCTGCGGGCACAAAGAAAATCATAATACAAATCCTGCGAATGCATGGAGCAGTTGAAAGCGTTAACCCAGCAACTTTCCTTCATTCCATTGAGTGCATGGGATGAACCCGTAATCAGTGTGGAACCAGATATATGCGTACTTGACGCCTGCTCCAACATAGTACGCATCCAAAGATAATCGTAGTTTCTCCCCAAAAACTGCGTGGTTAACTGCGATAGAAACTGTTCAATATTCAGTTCCATATCCTCCCCCCCCCCCAACAAAAGCAAATCAGAGTATCCTAATGGCGGCGCGGCAATTTGTACTGACACCTTTTGCATCATTCGTCAGTGCACATATGCGTCTAAATATGCAAAATAGTCCCCAGGTTCGGCAATCAGATTCAGATTCAGCCCCACCGTTTTTGTGTTTGCAATAAAATCAGAATCGTTATGAAAAGCTGTAAAAACAGTCTTTCCCCGCCCACATTGCGGGATTGGCAGAAGCCGGACACCCAACGGCTTATTCAGTCGGCAGGATATCCCAGCTACATCAAAAAGAATAGATACCAATTCTTCATTTTTGATTTTCCCATAAACCGGGACCATGTCAACGCCACAGCCACACATGGTGGATAATGAAATCAATTGTTCCAGCGTAACACCGCGTTCATTGTTAATTGAACACAACTCTAAATCTTCCAAAAGCGAGTACATAACGCCAGAAAAACCAACCGATTTAAAGCGAGACGCCAAGTGCTTCATAATATTTGTAAGAAAACTTGTGGCAAACAATGTTCCTGTATATCCAAAATTGTAGACCCCTAAACGATTTAAGATTGTTATAATGCTTCCATTCTCATCAATAATTGGAGCGATAGAAAAATCAAATCCATGAAAAGCAATCCCTTCGCGGTCAGCAATGCCGATTGCCGTTATATTGATTTTTTCGACCTGCGGAATAATCTGTGCAAGGATTGCATTTCTCAAGACTCCCAACGATCCCCCCTGTGTCCTAGCACAGATTTCGTTAATCTCCTGTGTCAGCTCCAATGCAATCGAGAATCCCATTTCGCCGGAGGAATATGTGAATGGAAAAAAGGGACCGTTTGGCTGAACATTAACCGATACGCCCAGTCGGAAATTATCCTGCCCATTTGCACTTAATGCAGATGTCTTTCGTATCAACTCTGCGCACCGCTCTAATATGTCAGGGCGGATGATCCCATCTATAACACCCAAAACGTTGACAAAAGCACGCCCATATTCCGCCAAGACGCTATGCGCAAAACCAAACAGTGCAGGCACATTTTTATGATTTGTAGGATCGATTGGAATATTAAACCATCGTATGCTAGACTTATCACAAAGTAAAGATAACTGTTTCAATCCACCGATGTCCGCCGGTTCTGTAAACGGGCAGAGGCATAATCGCTGGGTCCGTATACTTGGAAAGCTCATATCCCATAGCCGGGACAGCCTAGCTGACTGCTCTATTTGCGTTTGTGTGATTTTCCTGGGTAAATGATATGTAATTGATCGAATACCTATCATATCTTACCTCAGTTCATCAAGTGGGATTTGAATTGATGGAATATCAAAGGGGAATTTATGCTTAACAGTTTTATACGGATAAACCGCTTTGTCTTTTAATACCTTTTTTTCTACACGCTTCGAGTCAACGCGGATTTCTTTACGGAGAGACCACACCGCGACCTCCTGATAATGAACCGCAACAGCAGGCAGCACAGATAATCCCAGCCGTTTTGCAGCTTCCAGCCGATGCTGCCCGTCAAGTACAAGATTTGTAGATTTTGATATTATAATTGGTACTGTCCACATCCCCAGCGTTGTGATTTCATGCAAAAGATCCTTTACCCGCTCTTCCCCATATTCCTCTATACCATGCAGTTGTGAAACCTCTACACGCTGCACCTCTGCCTCTCCATGGCTTGCGTCTATATCTGTACTTTGGACCTGATAGTATTCCTCCGGCTTGTTGAAGGTATAGAACTGGTATGGTGTAATATCA
The DNA here is from genome assembly GCA_910589115.1 of uncultured Clostridia bacterium. Classification (GTDB taxonomy): domain Bacteria; phylum Bacillota; class Clostridia; order Oscillospirales; family Butyricicoccaceae; genus QXXE01. The sequence goes on from CAJUSB010000044.1 coordinate 15,714, forward strand.
GCCTCCCAGCAGGGCAGCAGCCGCAGATTTTCAATCCATGCAGTAAGAAAATATTGTTTAAGCGATGTTTTAGCGTACTTGTTCATGATTGCACGGAATAACTCAAGCTCACCACTTCCAACCCGCATGATTCCTGTCAGTTTAGAGTAGGCCTTATATCTTTCATTGTAGGCGGATACAATCCGTATATCTGTTATTTGTCCATATTTATTCGATTTAAGGATGCCTCCATACTGTGATTCCGTAAATGGCCCTCGGGTGAACCAGACAGATTTTCCCTCAAAATCAGACCCAAGCACATATCTGACTAAAGCATCCTCCATAATAACATCTGCCTCAAAGATGGCCACGGGACCATCTACTTTAGCAAGGGCAAGGCTGAGAGACAGGATGTTAACATCTTCCTCATAGAATTTGTTCTCTATCGTCGTTACAACAGGGTCGTCATGAAACAAAGCCTCTATTTTATTTGCACAGTAGCCAGTCACTATGTAAATCTGCTGGATACCATTGTCCTCAATTTGACGGACCAAACGCTCCAACACCCGTTCACCTTTATAAGGCAGCAGGCACTTGGGTTCCCTCCGGCTTAGCTTCTCCATCCGTCTGCTCCGACCTGCCGCCAAAATGACCGCCTGTCTAACTTCATTCAAGTCACTCATTTTCTCTCACCCGCATTCTTTATTTAATGACGGCTTTTATATATTCAATGGCCGAATCCAGTGGGTCCCATAATTTTTTTCCGCACTCTAATTCACCTGCAGAGAGCAACACAGGAAATTCCGTGCAGCCTAAAATAATATTCTCACATGGAATCTTCTCACAGTACCTCTGAAAACGCAACTGCTCACCGCGCCCCGTCTGTCCTTGTTTTACAATTTCAATAAACTCCCGCAGTTGTCCCCAGTTTTCAGAGTCTGGGACGTCTAATTTTATTCCGTATCGTTCAAACAACTGCTGATAGATATTAGATGCAAGCGTCCCCTCAGAGGCAATCAGATAGGCCGATTGGATTTGATGCTTCCAAAGACGCTGTGCGAGTGTATCAATAATATGGACCGTTTTCCGCTCGGCCTCCGGCACGAGCCGAAATACATCATGGATAAACGCATGACTGGTATTGCATGCAAATACAAGATGATCCGCCCCACAACCCAGCAGACCCTGTACTGCACAAGCCAGCTCATGGACAACCGTTTCACGTTCTTCATGATACAGGATCGCTCTCACACGAGAAGGCATCGTGCAGCGATTATCAATTACAACCCGTGGCCTGTCCCATTCCTTTTCGGCTGGAAAAGCATCCAAAATACGTCGGAAAAATTCTAAAGTAGCGTATGAACCCATTCCTCCAACGATACCAATTGTTTCTGAATATTTCATTCGCGTTTCTCCTTAACGCCTGAATATGGTGCACAATCCATTGGTTTCCTCGCGTTTCCGCCCGACCTCCTCAGGAAGGAAATATTGCTCACTGACAGCAAAACCAGCATCCAAAAGCGGCTGAAATAAAACGGCATATTCTTCCGGCGTACGATAAATGGCATCATATGAAGATTGCAAAGCCTCAGAGTGAAATCCATTTAAAGTCAATCTCTCCGATAATGCGGCTGTTTCCTTAATGCAGATCGTGCAGTGAGGCTGGGAAAGTGTCGGAATCCGCTCAAAAATCCGTTTCAATTCGTCATCGTTGATGTAAATACAGATACCGGACATAATGATGCAGTGAAACGCCCCACCGTAAAAGGAAGGTGTCTTCTCTGCCGCATCGAAAGCAGTAAGATTATAAAAAGAACACTTTTCAGATCCGCAAATTGCTTCTGCTGCCCTCAGCATTTCCATAGAGAAGTCCACCCCACAATAAGCGCTGCAGTGAGGAAGAACAATTTTCGCCCACCGTCCCATACCGCATCCTAATTCCAGCACTCGGGCCTTCGAATCAATTCCCAGCTTTGGAAATAACATGTCTCTGTCATAATCATATACCCTGCCAGCAATTGAGGAATCTTCATCCCCAAGGGAAATTGCTCCCCAGCCCTTTTCTTCTATGAGGGATGCACGTTTATCATAAAACTTCTGTACATTTTCCATCTGAATGGATATCTTATCCCCATAAACCCTTTGCTTTTCCATATACGTTTTATCCTTTCATGTTTTAAGATAATGGAATCTCCTTGCACGGGATCCCGTCATCCTGATGAAGTGCTTCCCACAGCGCCTCGCAGACCCTTTCGCCGCAATGCCCGTCTGCTGTGGGCAGATCCTGCTCCACCGTCTGCTTGCGCAGCTGTACATTTCGATCTTCACCGCACCGAATCCGTTCTAAAAACGCAAGGATGCCGCTCAGCTGCCCTGTCTGCTCCATCCAATCACAGCCAATCAGTGTTTCCCCTGTCATAGAAGCCGTCAGGTTCTGGAACCACAAAAGCGGTTTATCCATCAGCAAATATTGGTGCATCATGGAGCTGTGATCAGAAATTTGCGCATCAGAACAGGCAAAAGATGGCTCAAAAGATACTTCCCGATCCACAACCATATTAGGCGCTTTTTCAACCGACTGAATATATCCCTGCAACTGGCCGTATGCTTCGGGAGAGTACAGTTTTGTAATGGTATCGGTCATTGGGTGAAGCCTCCAAATCAGTGCACAATCCTGATGAGAAGCAAACCAACCAAATATATCATCAAAAAAGCACAGGGATGAAGCATCAATATTGTACCATGTATTCCAAAGGAAGGTTTTCCTCCCGTGAAGACATTCCCATCCCGCAGGGATGGGCACTTCCTTTCCACGCAGTCTGATAACGGGGTCTATTTTAGGTACTCCTGTCACAAGCATATTTGCTCCGCCGTGACGGGCATATCTGCAATAATACTTATAATGCTTTTGATTGGAGCCAATCACCTTCCACGCTACGTCATAAACACGCATTCGGCAAAGTACAGTCGGATAATCCTCAAGCACAATGGCGGGTAAAAAATAAGGAATATATACCAGCCGGGTATGCTTTGCCAGCGTTTCCGGCCAGAACTGTTCCAGTGTACAACCTTCATAGGGCTGGCTAATAAACGCCAGCTCCGGGCAGTCCGTCTCAATATCATATTCATCATATCCAAAGGAGGGAACGCCCATAGACGTGAGGAAATCCTTATAGATAACCTCCTGCTCACGCTTACCGTTCCGCGTCACTACACGGCCTACCGGTGTGCGCACGACAATCGGATCGAAACGCGGGTCGTCCCGCATAAATTCATAGACGCTGCTCATGGCATCCCACTTTTCGCCCAGCTCGGCAAAGAATACCGCTCGCACCCGGTAGGAAACCCTTTCGGGAAGCTCGCTTAGAAACATCTCCAGCTGTTCTTCTAAGCCTGCTCCGCTGTGCTTCCATAACGTCTCAATTTCCGTAAGTTGGGACAGCGCGGAATCCTCATGTCCTGACTCCAACACCTCTCGAATCTGTGCCAGCATCCGCCGCCCGTTTTCCAGCAACTCCATTCCCATGCCGTCTACCGGGGCAGTACGCAGATACCGGGCGGCTTCCAAAAGGGTGCTGACCATTTTGCTGATGTAGACCAGCATACAATATCGCATCATCTGACAGTCCTTTCCGCTTCTTTTATTGTGGCATTCCGCCCCAAACCGGGGCGGTGAACCCCTCAATCAAGTAAGCAACCTTTTGGTATGCCTCGCTCTGTTTGAGCGCAGCCACAGCCGGGTCGTCGGGACTGAAGCGTGCCAATATGACCCGCACCTGGTCTGCTAACCCTTTCAGCTCCGGCGGCGTCACAAGCTGCTGAACCTCCTGCGTATGCCCTGCCAGGAATTCTACCATATCTTTCACGCGCTCGCATACGTCCAGCCCCACCCGAAGCAGGCGCACATATTCTACAGGTTCCCCGCGCTCCAGCGCATCGAACGCCTGCGAGCAATACCATCCAAAGCGGTGCAACGATGGCAGGACAAACAAACGTTCCTCCCGCAGGACCTCCGCAGCATAACAGAGCGGAAGAAATCCTTTTTCCATTTTTGCAAAGGCACGAGCCAGCGCCAGTCCCTGCCCCTCGTCCTGCTCTCTGCTGCTCCAGGGGTAAATCTGTACAGCAGTCATAACCAACCCTCGCACCCAGCAAAATCCTTGCCAATCCGCGGGGTCAGCCTGCTCGGCTATACGTAATGCCTGCGACAAAAAACGCTCCTTATCCTGTGCCAGCCGCGCGGCAAGACGATCCATTTCCTCAATATCCAGCAGTCTGTCCGACAGCGGGAATCGTACGCCATGCTCCAATGCGTGGGACAGCGCCTGAATCGGTGTTTCCTCCCAGCGCACAATACTGCACAGCCTGTCCTCCAATGCCCCTGGCTCAGACAGCTCAAGAATGGCGGCCGCATCACCCAGAGGGCACTTGCCCTCTAGCACCTGGAAAGCAGTATAAGCATGGCAACGAAACTGCGAGCTTGCAGCTTCCCGCTCCCGGTACTCCCTTGTAAACATTGCTGAACCTATTTGAAGGAAAATGGAAAGCCGTTGTTCCGCCTGCGCCTTGTCCGGAATGGCTTCGCCCAGACGTTCCCAAAAATGAAGCATTTGAGCATCCGTATCCCACCCAAATGTACAGCGCAGCCGTCCAAAATTCTGTATGCAGTCCCCAATCTGCTTGGCATTCATTTTCGTAGGGTCCAGCGTTGCCATCAGCTGGGCACACCGATCCGGTTGGTCCTCATGAAGGTACCCCGATGCCAGAACGACAGCTACGCTGAGACAGCTGTTAGAATCGATCTTATCCAATGAACTGGCCAACAGATCCGCAAGATCAAAACGGTTATTTTGATAGTCCGCAACCCCTTGAAGGTATTTTTCCCCCCATCGAATCGCCTCAGTGTAATTATCTGTATTCCAATAATGTCCAAAAGCAAAATAAGCAATCTCCACCCGGACAAAAATGGATGACGGGAACATCTCCTCGACCTCACCGATCCACTGTTCCAACTCCGGCAGTTTGTCCCGCATAGCCATTCGCACTGCGTAGCGGTAAATCGGCGGCCCAAACAACTCCCACTGAGACCATTTTTCAGCAACTCCAGCTAGGGCACGGCGCAAATACCCCTCCTGCTCCGGCATATTAGCGCTAGATTCTACGCATTGATTCAAAATAATCAAATTATTGGGGTCTGCCTCATGCTGTGCACGCAGCAACTCCATATTACGCGCCTGTTTCACTTGGAGCATTTCCGTATTCTGATAAACATAGCCGTCATGATGGAATATCGCCCCGCGGATCATCATGGTCCGCAGATCCCCCTTGTACGGCCAATGTTCATGGATCGTCCCCTCGTACCGAAGTCCTGTTGACAAACGGAGCAGACGAGTAGCCAGAAAATCCGAATAGCTGCCCCCACGGTCAAGCTCCAGAGTATTATAATTCCGTATGATGACAGAAGCAAAATCAAATTTCCGGTCATTGCTTAAAAAGGTGACATAGCCTTCAATATTTTCATCTACCCATTCATCACAGTCGATACTCATATACCACATTCCGGAACAGCGATCCATCACCGCATTGCGTGCGGCGGAAAAATCACCAGTCCAAGGGAAATCAATCAAGATATCCGAATAGCGCTCTGCCACAGCGCGGCTCCCGTCATCGGAACCCGTATCGGCCATTACCAACTCGCAGGGCACCGCACTGCGCAGAGGCTCTAAAGATTTTAGGCACCGCTCCAGACAGCGGATCTCATTTTTGAAAATAATGCCGATGGACAGCAGTGGCTTTTGCGCATTCATCATATATCGCTCCATTTTTCTCATAGTTCTGTGTTTTCTGTTTCAGCGGTGCTTAGAATCTGTATTCATAAGACCTAAACGGTGTATGACACTGCCATACTATGCTGCTACCCCACTACCCAGCTTGTGAATGCAGACCCTTAATTGCTGAGTAGGACTGCCATATGAGCCAGGGTACTGCTCTTATTTTGAAGGAATGACGCACCGACAGCGTCTGGCAGCAGGCCATTGTGTACCATCTTCCGGCTGCCGTATACGATCAGCCGAAACAATTCGTTCCGGTCCCCTGCCGCGCCCGCCCGACAGGACATGACGGATAAATAACGGTAAACACTGTACAGGCTACAAAAATTGATGTAACTCTTCCACAATGCTTCCGGAGTCTCCAATGCCGGGAATCCCAGGTGAAAAAAAATAGAAACCATTAGATTTTCCATAAAATAGTCTCGTCCGCCAAAGCGTTCCTGAAAGCGGGCACGAGCATCCTGATATTCCTTGACAGAAATCTCGTATTTACCCTGGCATTGCACGTTCACATCCAACGTTAACGCGCTGGTCAGTTCCTGTCGGAGCCCCTTAAAATCATCGTTCCTATCAGGAAAGCTGAGAATGATACGGATATTGTTAATCAGGAAGCTGGGCAAATGTTGCTCGGCTTCCTCTGCTGGCAGTAAGCCGCCAGCGGAAGCCTGCTCTGTGAGAAGCCGCGCACGGGCCATCCAACGGGTCAAATCCGTCTCCCCATCCACAAGACTTTGCAAAGCAAGCCCCATCAGCAAAATACGCTGTGGAAGAGGGATACACCGATCCTGTAGAAAATCTATGCATTGCGAACGGATTTCTTGAAAACAGCCCTCCAGCGTATGCGGCCGGCTGGGAATCTTCTGACAGGCTGAACAGGGGTCGGATCGGAAATCCACCCCCTCCGGCAGCTCCCACAACAAGTTCAGCACCGCCTCACAGGCAGGGCTTAGGCTTCGCTCATAATAGCCGGAACAGGACGGCACTTCCTTTCTGGGAAAAATACGGCACACAAACGGCAATATCTCGTGCCCTTTTTCTACCTGAAGCATACAAAGACCATTTTCACAGCGCAGCAGGCAGGAGTCGTTCTCGCCTATCATCCGAAACTCGCCAAATGCACCGTTGAAAGGCTTGCCTCGTATTCTCTTTAGCGCATTGCGTATATGGGAATTCAATTCAGGGGAGCCAGACAGGCGCTTCAAAGACATATAATCCTTTTTATCAAAAACAATGCGCCAGCCCTTACAACAAGACAGATTGCAATCTGATGCAAGGCATTGGAAATTGTCATAGTACGCGGGGCGCAAATCATATCCCGACGGCACGGAATTCAAAACGGACACAATTCAAATCCTCCTTTAGACAGGGCTGAACCCCGTTTTGGTTCGTCGTTGAGTGCATAATATCCATCCCCGCATTGTGTTTGGCAGAGATGCATATTATGCGTCCAAAAACAAAAGGGGCGGGCAATGGCCCGCCCCCTATCTGCGTTGGGCTTACGGTGTCCGGGTAATCCGGCTGTTTCCTTACTGGAGCAGCTGGAGAACGCCCTGCGGCACCTGATTTGCCTGAGCCAGCATCGCCTGCGCTGACTGGATCAAGATGTTGTTCTTGGTGTATGCCATCATTTCCTCGGCTACATCCACATCGCGGATGGTAGACTCTGCGTCCTGAATGTTCTCGGTCATGACGCTGAGGTTGTTGATCGTATGGTCCAAACGGTTCTGGGTAGCGCCCAGCGTACCGCGTACGTCAGACACGATGTTAATGGCTTCCTTGATCTTATCAACGGCAGCCTGTGCACTGGCCTGATCAGCAATACTGATTGTATCAATGCCCAAGGATGAGCAGTGCATATCCTTGATGGAAACCTTCAGCTGGTTAAAGTCTTCCGCTGTATCACCAATCTGGAGGGTCAGGCCCTTGCCATCGCCCTTAGCAGCCGGAGTCGTTACCTTGGAAAAAGTACCGGTCTGGATCTGCTTCTGAACACCCTCTTGCGTGGTCAGATCAGCCCGGCCGCCCTTGCCGTTGCCGTTATAGCTAGCCTTTTCCTGGAAGGTCAGCTTGTAATCATCCGTCTGGCCAACCGTGAACATTTCATTGTCCTTTGCCGCAACCGTCAGACGGCTGAGTGCCTCAGACAACGCGTCGTTATGAAGAACCTTGGTGTTGTCCAATGCACCGTTATCGTCAACAATATCACTGATATCAACTGCCACAAACTTATCTCCGGCAGCCTTCAGAGCATCCAGAGTCTCCTGACTAGAAGCAAAGACATATGTCTTATCGCCTACAGTGATGGCCTTGCCATCAGTGATATCGCCCGCAGTAAACGCAGCATTGGTTACGGTGTTTGCCAGTGTCCCGTTCACCTTGGGACCACCTTCGGTAATGATCTGAGTAGCCAGGTTTACCCCACCGCTCGCAGGTTTGCATGTACCGCGCGTAATCGAAACATCGAAATTACCAGTAAAGCTCGCCTTCGCAGTGCTATCATCTTTGAGTGCATTGAAACTCGTATCGGACATTGTGAATACAAGTTTAGAGCCATCCGCAGTTACATCATAAGTCACGCCGCCAATCTTGACTGAAGAGTTTCCGGCGTTGCCCAAAATATCAGCTACTAAATCCTCACCGCTCAGGCTTTCGTTCGCACCCACAGTGACAGTCAAAGATGTGCCACCTACGACAATCTTAGCAGTGTTATCCGCAGCAGTGGAAGTGAAGGTTACATTGTCCAAATCTACAGAGAATGACGTCTTCTGTGCTTCCTTAGTGTCCGAATGAACGATAGTGCTGGTACCCGCCTTAGTGACAGGATCGTTGCTCCCGCCAGCCAAAATGGTCAGATCGGTGCCGCCTGTAACCTCATAGGTGACCTTATCGGCCTCCATAGAACCATCCAGCAGCTTGATGCCGTTGAAGTTGGAGCTGTCAGCGATACGGTTGATTTCAGAACGCAGCTGATCCAATTCCTTCTGCATCTGTGCACGGTCAACGTCATTGTCATAAGTGCCGTTTGCAGACTGGGTCGCCAGCTGAACCATACGGTTGAGCATATCGTGAACCTCGGTCAGCGCACCTTCTGCGGTCTGTACCAGGCTGATACCGTCCTTCGCGTTCTTCTGTGCGGTTTCCAGACCGGTGATCTGGGCACGCATTTTCTCAGAAATCGCAAGGCCAGCAGCGTCGTCGCCAGCGCGGTTGATTTTGTAACCGGAAGAGAGCTTCTCCAGGTTCTTCTTCATCGCGGACACGTTATTCGTGTAGTTGCGATAGGCGCTCATCGCCATGATATTGTGTTGAATACGCATTAAAATTGACTCCT
>CAJUSB010000045.1 GCA_910589115.1 uncultured Clostridia bacterium
CATATTCTTTTTCGGAAGAAAATTCGAGTTGTCAACCATATTATGACACCACCAGTTTTTCGTTGTATCTCAGTCACTCCTGTTGGCGAGAATTTACTTCAAATATTTATCCACAGCAATGGGGATTTACAGAGCGGCTAATATGCTATCTGCTGGCCGCAGTGTGGAGTGGATTATTTGTCCATTATTTGTCAATCCTTCTTCGTGCGTTAAAATCCGAAAAAATGAAGGATATCAAAGCATTGTTTATCGTTCCGGCGGAAGATTGAGGGACAAATCATGTAAATGATTAAGTATTCAGCTATGAATGAGCAAAACTGACATTTCCTACAAAGTGGAAACGACACCTTTATAGGTATTCAGCATCACAGACGTCAGCTGAGGGAAGCCAGTAAGCCGATATGATCCGCATAGTCCCTTTCCTGCCCTATAACCCATAATGCACCGAGATCAAAACATTAGCTCTGCCACTGCTCAGCAAATCGCACAGAAATCCGATGGAAAAATTGTGTTTTTTTCCGATTGACAGTCCGGCAGCTTTCATTTAGAATAGAAGCACCGGGTAGTCATTACGTCATGGTAAGCTAGACCTGCAAACCGAAGAGGGCAGATTTGCCTTTTTCTGTGTGCAGGTTTTTTGTTTGGAAAAAGGGGGTTCCTATGAAGATACACCGGATGGTAAACAACAATATTGTTGTTGCGCTAGACGAAAACGGCCAGGAACGTATCCTGATGGGAAAAGGCATCGGCTTCCGGCGGCACAGCGGGGACGAGTTTGACGAAGCGCTAATTGAAAAGGAATTTCGGATTGCGGCATCCGAAAACACAGCGCATCTGATCGGTATCCTGAATGAAATCCCTCCCGAGATTATTGATGCGGCGGCGGAGATTATGGCGGATGCCGCTGGGACGCTGAAAAAGGATCTAAACGGCGGCGCTGTGATTTCCCTGAGTGACCATATTCATACAGCAGTTATCCGCAGCCGGGATAACATTTTTGTAAAAAACGTGCTGATTTGGGAAATTAAACGCTTTTACCAGGAGGAGTATCGCGTAGGTGAACGTGCGCTTCAAACCATACGCGACCGGACCGGCGTGCATCTGCCGGAGGATGAGGCGGGTTTCATCGCCCTGCATATCGTCAACGCACAGATGGAAGAAAGTGCAGGCGATATGTACGGTTTGACCAAGGTCATGCAGGAAATCCTGAACATCATCAAATACACCTGCAAAACTACGTTTGATGAGGATTCCTTCCATTACTGCCGGTTTGTGACCCACCTGAAATTCTTCGCCCAGCGACTGCTGACCCACACCACCTATCAGGGCAGCGACAACGGTGAGCTGCTTGCCGTTGTGAAGAAGCAATACCCACAAGCATACCAGTGCGCGGGAAGGGTCGGGCAGTTTACCGAAAAAAGCCACCAATACCCGCTTTCGGAAGAGGAATTGCTTTACTTAACCATTCACATTGCGCGTATCCTCGATAAATCGTGATAAATCGGGGTTATGATAGAGACCAAAGACAAAAGGAGGGCAGAACACATCTATTTGGGAAAACACATTTTGGGTAGTTACATTCAGTTGGCTAGACCTTCATTTGCATTCATCAATCATGAAACATGGGGGTAAAAAAATGGGTAAGTACACACAACTTGCAAAGGATATCGTTCAGAACGTCGGCGGAAAGGAAAACATCCGTTCCCTGACCCACTGCATCACGCGCCTGCGGTTCCAGCTTGTGGACGAAGGCAAGGCGAACGATGACATACTCAAGAATATGGATGGCGTGGTCACTGTGATGAAATCAGGCGGACAGTATCAGGTTGTCATTGGCAACCATGTCCCTGAAGTTTACGCTGATGTTTGCATAATTGCCGGAATCGGCGAAAACATGTCTTCCGTTGAAGCCCCTGCGCAGAAAAAGAATCTATTCGATGCCTTTATCGATACGGTTTCGGGCATTTTTCAGCCGATTCTCGGTATTATGGCTGCCTGCGGCATGGTCAAGGGCCTTAATGCGCTTTTCGTTGCACTGGGACTGTATCCGGATACCTGCGGCGCGTATCTGATATTTAACGCGGTCGGTGACGGACTATTCCATTTTCTTCCACTGTTCCTCGGCTATACGGCAGCAAAAAAGTTTGGACTGAAACCGATGATCGGCCTTGTGATTGGCGCTATCATGTGCTACCCTGGAGTTCAGGGCAGCGCGCTGTCCGCCAGTGGGGAATTGCTGTACACACTGTTCCGAGGAAGTATGTTCGAGTCTGCAATCTACACCACCTTTTTCGGCATCCCAATGATTGCAATGGACTATACCGGAACGGTAATCCCCGTGATTTTTGTAGCGTATTTCGCCGCAAAATGCGAGCATTTTTTCAACCGCTTGATTCCCGACCTGGTGAAATTCTTTTTTGTTCCCATGCTGACACTGCTGGTCGTTATTCCGGCAGGTTTCCTTGTAATCGGCCCTCTGGCAACTTTCGGTTCCACGATCATTGCGGAATTTGTTATGACTGTGCGTAACTTCAGCCCCATGATTGCGGGTGCGATTGTTGGGCTGACCTGGCAGATCCTTGTAATTTTCGGCCTGCACTGGGGCTTCATCCCTGTTTATATTAACAATATTATGACAAATGGCTATGATAATGTAATGATGCCCTTCTTCGCCTGCACCTTTGCAACTTCGGCGGTCGTGCTGGCAATCTGGCTCAAGACCAAGGACCGCAAGCTCAAGGATATGGCAATGCCTAACTTTATTTCCGGTATTTTCGGAGTGACCGAGCCTGCGATTTATGGTATTTTGCTGCCTCTGAAAAAGCCGTTTATCATTAGCTGCATTGCGGGTGGTATTGGCGGCGGCTTCTACGGCGCGTTCAATTTCCGCAAGTTTTCGATGGGCGGTATGGGCATTTTTGAATTTCCCGCTATGATCGAGCCAGGCGGTGGCATGGGCAACCTGATTGTTGCGGTCTCGGGCGTGGCACTGACCATGGTTATTGCATTCGCCATGACCATGGTATTTTGGAAGGAGGACACGCCTGCCCCAGAGTCAACTCCTGCTGAGCCTGCACCGGGACAGCTGCTGAAAAAGGAATCGATTGCCGTCCCGCTTGAGGGCCGGGTAATTCCGCTTTCCGAGGTCTCTGACGCAGCGTTCTCCCAGGGCGTACTTGGCAAAGGGATGGCGGTAGAACCGACCAAAGGCGTCGTAACATCCCCGGTCAATGGCGTGGTGGAAACCATTTTCCCGACGAAGCACGCTATCGGGCTGACCTCCGACAGCGGGATCGAGATACTAATTCATATCGGGATGGACACCGTGCAGCTCGACGGGAAATATTTTACTGCGTTCGTGGACTCTGGTGACCATGTAACCGCCGGGCAAAAGCTGATTGCGTTTGATATGGAAAAGATCCGAGACGCAGGATATTCGCTGGTTACGCCGGTTGTGATTTCTAATACCGATGATTTTCTGGACGTTGTAGGCTCGTCGGACGGCACAGACTTCATTACGGTTCTTCGCTGAACAGGAGGGGTATCTTATGAGCAAAATGCCAAACGGATTCTTATGGGGCGGCGCGACCGCTGCCAATCAATGCGAAGGTGCTTTCCAAGAGGGAGGGCGCGGATTATCAAACATTGATTTCCTCCCCGCAGGGGAACACCGACGCGCGGTTGCGAACGGGACACTCGACCCGCATACGCTGGAGAAGGTGCGGTTTCCCTCCCGCAGCGCGATTGACCACTTCCATCATTACATAGAGGATATCGCTCTTTTTGCGGAAATGGGTTTCAGGGTGTACCGCTTTTCCGTCAGCTGGTCACGCATCTTTCCCCAAGGAGATGAGACCGTCCCGAACGAGGAAGGGCTGTGCTTCTACGAAAATATAATTGACGAATGCTGTAAATATGGCATTGAGCCGCTGGTTACCATCTGTCATTTTGATGTACCCGAGCATCTGATTCAAAAATATGGCTCTTGGCGCAGCCGTAAAATGATTGATTTTTACCTGAACCTCTGTCGCGTATTGTTTGCCCGTTTCAAAGGGAAGGTTAAGTATTGGATTACATTTAATGAAATCAATATGATACTGCACCTGCCTTATATGGCGGCTGGGTTAACCTTCCGTGATGGAGAAAACCGACTGGAAACCTGCCATATTGCAGCCTATCATGAGCTTTTAGCCAGTGCACAGGCGGTCCGGCTGGCGCATGAGATCGACCCGGAAAGTCAAATCGGCTGTATGCTGGCAGCGGGAAACACCTATCCATATTCCTGCCGCCCTAACGATGTGCTGGAAGCAATGCTTGCGGATCGAGAAAACTTTTTCTTCACCGATGTGCAGGTCCGCGGCCACTATCCCAATTACGCGCGGAAAAAGCTGGAACGGGAGGGGATCACCCTTCCGCGCCAGCCGGAGGACGCGGAAACCCTAAAACAGGGAACCGTCGATTTTGTTTCCTTCTCCTACTATAACAGCATGACCGCCAGCAGCGACCCGAATCTCCAAGCCAGCAAAAACGGTAATATCTTTTCCACTATTGAAAATCCATATTTGGAATCCAGCGAATGGGGCTGGTCTATTGATCCCCTGGGACTGCGCATTACATTGAATACCTTATATGACCGCTATCAAAAGCCGTTATTTATTGTTGAAAATGGGCTTGGTGCTTCCGATGTCTTTGAAAACAATACGGTCGAGGACGATTACCGTATCAATTATCTGCGTGAACACATCCGCGCAATGAAGGACGCAGTTCTGCTGGATGGTGTTGACCTCATCGGTTATACTGCGTGGGGCTGCATCGATCTGGTCAGCGCCAGCTCTGGTGAAATGCGCAAGCGGTACGGTATGATTTATGTCGATGCGGATGAGTCTTGTATGGGAACGTTATGCCGGTTTCGCAAAAAATCTTTCTATTGGTATCAAAAAGTAATCGCGTCGAATGGTGAATCTCTGGATGGATAGAACGCCAAATCCTAGTTCTGCATTATCTCAAAATAACCAGCATCAGGCACAGAACTTTCAACGTTCCTCTTTAGGCCGTGATGCATGGATGCAGACAGGATAGGAAGCCGTCGATTCCTTTCTCCTTCCCAGCACAAAATACGGAAACAACTCGGGGTATATACTTAACTCAACCACTAAAACTTCCTGTTTTTAGACGAGTCGGCCAAGCAAGAAAAAAGCTGCAACTTCCAGGACGATTATAAGCAAGTCTCCCGGAAATTGCAGCTTTTAATTGTTTTTTTTGCTCAAGTGTGCACTTGTCCAATCTACACTGCAATTCTGCACAGAATCTCATAATTATATAAATTATAAACCGAATACGTGAGCCTAATATTGCACACGGCACGTATCTTGGACTTGAGGCGCTTGTCTTTCAAGGTTTGTCGTGATATAATATGATAAATCTGAAAGAAACAACATAAAACCGCTGGTTTTATCCGGTCTGCGGTACTGCAAAAGGAGCGCGTATGCACGATATTAACCGATTCTATCAGGGTGTCAAGTTATCCGATATGGAAAGAGATCTGCTGGAATATATCTCAAAAAACACCTCCGAAGCGCTGAAAATCGGGGTGCGCGGCGTCGCGCAAAAAGCATATTCCTCTCCCGCGTCTGTTATCCGGCTTTCGCAGAAGCTGGGCTTTGCGGGCTTCCGTGAAATGCTCTACGCATTCCAAAGCATTTCGGACTCACACACGGCCTATATGCCCGCAAAAATCCACAAAAAGATGCATTTCGTCAATGCCGTAGAGGATTTGGAACTCTTTTTCCGGATTCTGAATCAGAAGGGCTTTGTCTGCCTCCACGGACAGGGGTATTCCATGTTGCTTGCGGAATACCTGGAGAAGAAACTACTGAGCAGCGCATGTACAGCCATCCGTCAGGATTATCTGGAGGCCGACACCATCATCCGTAATTTTGGCCGCCGGCTGGATGCCATGATCCTGATTTCCCGATCCGGCAATACCCCCTTTGTAACCTATACGGCGCAGCATTGCAGGAAAGCAGGCATTCCAATGATTGCGTTTACCGGGAACCCGCTGAATGAGCTGAAGGGCTGCTGCGACCAGGTTTTCCTGATAAAGGATAGCCATCCTTTCGATATTGAGAACACACAGTCAAATTATTTCTTTGGCTACTGTATCCTTGCCTTTGAGGAAATTTTTGATATCTACAACAACCGGTTCTGAAGCCGGGAAGAAAAAGCAAAATTCCTGCAGTTCTCGTCCGCAGGAATTTTGCTTTTATCCACAAGTTCGTAAAAATTTACCGCAGTCTGCCGCTTCGCCCCGCTGTCCTTTTGGCGGGGCGAAGCTGTACGCAGAGTAGATCTTCACTGCACCCGTCCCGCCCGCAGGCGACAGTGGGGAGTCCAGAGGGACATGGCGCTCCCCGCGTAGGGGCGCTCCCCGCGTAGGGGCGCTCCCCGCGTAGGGGCGCTTGCCGCGTAGGCGAAACAATTAGTAGAGTTCGTTCCAGTATCCTTTGTTGGCTTCCATCAGCTCGTCCAGCACAGCCTTGCCGACCGCGTAAGAAGGTACCGTCCGGTTGAGCAGCACAGCCTGAAGCGCTTTCTGGTAAGAGCCCGTCAGCGCGGCTTCCACAGTCAGCTTTTCGTAGCCCTTCTGGGCCTCCATCAGCGACTTGTGGAACTGCGGGATGTAGCCGACTGAAACCGGTTCAATGCCGCCCGCGCCAACATAGCAGGGGACCTCAACGACCGCGTCATGATTAAAGTTGCCGATCGCACCCCGGTTCATGGTGTTGATGATGAACCGCTCATGCGTGTCATTGATGATCGCGTTTGCAATATCTACAATATAGTTACCATGCACCCCGGCATGGAGGGCGCTGCTGCGGGTTGTGCCTTCGGCAATGCAGCGGTCGCAGTCTTCAAAAACCACCTTTTCACGTACATCCATGACGTAGTTGGCACGGGTGTATTCGGGGTTCATGTCTTCGACAATCTGGTTGTGGAAATAGTAATAAGACAAATATACCAGCGGGAAGAATTCCGGGTAGGCGCGGAAACCTTCAATCGCATGGGCATACATTTCGCCCCAGTAATTGTCCTGCTTTTCGACTGCTTCGGCATTGACCAGCCGAACCGCGCTGTCAGACAGCACTCTCTCACGCAGCGCGGGAAGCAGATCACGGCCCTGCTTGTCATAAATATGAGTGAACCAGCCAAAGTGGTTTAGCCCAAAGTAGCGGAAAGTCAGTTCCTTGTGCGGAATCTCCAGGAAATCCGCAATGGTCTCCTCCTGCGAAATGGGCATATCACAAATGCAAAGCGCCTTGGCCTTGGGGTAGGTACGGTAAATAGCCTCTGAGATCATGGCCTCCGGGTTGCTGTAGTTGAGAATCCATGCGTCAGGGCACAGCTCCTGTGCTTTGCCAACAATCTCCAGGATAGCAGGGATGCACCGCATCGCAAAGGAAAATCCGCCCAACCCACAGGTCTCCTGCCCTAAAATGCCATGAGAGAGGGGAATCTTTTCATCCTTTTCGCGCTGCGCGTTACAGCCAGGGCGAATCTGCACAAACAGGAAGTCCGCGCCGCGGAAAGCCTGCTCGATATCGGTAGTATAAGTGACCGGAATGCCGCCGTTTTCCGCCGCGTACAACTCACAAAAACGGCCTGTACGCGCGGCGCGGGAAGCGTCAATATCATAAAGCACGATCTCGCCCAAGCGGATATCCGTGCGCCGTTGCAGCAGCACGGCTACGATTGCAGGCGTGTAAGAGGAGCCTGAGCCTACGATGACAAATTTATTCTTTTTCACAAAAATTCCCTCCATTACAGGATTTGCTCAATTTCAGACATAATATTGTGTACTTCCGAGCCAATGATGATTTGAATGCTGGTATCAGAAAGCGTCACGACACCCTTAACCCCCATTTGGCGGATTTTATCCAGATTCATCAGAGACGCGTCCTTTGTTTCCACACGCAGACGGGTCATGCATTTACCCATATTTTCGATATTACCCGCACCGCCAAGGTTTTCAACGATTTTCTTTGCCATATAGGCATAGTTTTTGTTTGAAAGCGTTGCGTTCTTTTCCTCTTCGGTGATCTCGACAGAATCAATGAATTCTTCCTCTCGTCCCAGGGTTTTCAGGTCATATTTGGTAATCAGAAAACGGAACAACAGGTAGTACAGTGCGAAGAAGACCAGCCCCACCGGAATCAGCAGGATGACGTTCCCGCCCAGCCCCCAGTTGAGCATCATATCAATGATATTGCCGCCAGAAGAGAAGCCGAGCCGGATGCCGAGCAGATAGCAGACCGCGCCCGCAAGACCTGTGAGCAGGGCATGGACGACGTAAAGCTGTGGCGCCACGAACATAAAGGAAAACTCGAGCGGTTCGGTGATGCCAGTGACGAAGGAGGTAATTGCGGCGGACATCATCAGACCTTTGACCTCGTCGCGGCGTTTCTTGGCACATTGGTACATGGCCAGCGCAGCACCCGGCAAACCGAACATCATAACGACAAAGAACATACTCAAGAACAGCCCGGCGGTGGGGGCGCCCGCCAGGAAGCGGGTCATTTCGCCGGTGACAACCGTGCCATCCGGCTGTGTAAAGGAACCAAGATTGAAGTAAATGTAGGAGTTAAAGACATGGTGCAGTCCGACCGGGATAAGCAGGCGGTTCAGGAAACCAAAAATAAACACGCCGAGTGCACCCAGCTTCGCGATACCGATTGCAAATCCGTCAAGCAGCATCTGAATCGGAGGCCAGACAAAGCTGAGCACGTAGCCGAGCCCAACGGTCGCGATTGGCGCGAGAATGATGACGAATTTCTCACCAGTGAAGAAATCGAAAATTTTCGGGGTTATCCAGTCCTTACTGTGGTTGAAGATCCAGGCGGTGAAGCAGCCCACGATAATGCCGGCAAAAATTCCCATTCCGATGGTATCATCCAGCGCTGCGAGCGTAGATTTCAGAATCAGAATAGAGAGGAAACTTGCAACGATCGGCGAAACCTTATCCTTCGCTTTCGCGAACGCCACGACTGCTCCGAGGGCAAACAGGATGTCCATATTCCCGAATACGATATCCCCGGCCGCTTTCAGCAGCGGCAGATTCAGCATATCGTCGGAAGCAATGCGGGAAAGGATCCCTGCGACCGGCATAGCGGTGACGGGGATGAGCATGGATCTGCCTAGCTGGGCCAGCTGTTTTTGAACTGATTGAGCATCTTTTTCATGTCTTAATCCTCCTTATGCAGAGAGCTGTAGTTTGCTAACGACGCGTTTTCAAGCGAATGCAGGAATTCCTGGGTTTCGGGGCTGGTAAGTAGATCCACCTCGCACATCCGGTGAAGGTTGAAAGAGGAGTGCAGCATAACATCGGTATCCAGGTACGCCGGGTGGCACATGATTTCAATCGTATCGAGCGTTTCGAGAGCGTCGGGGATCAGCCTGCGCATACACCGGTCGATTCCTACAGCGTATTCCGGGAGGGGGGTATGGAAGTGAACGCCTGAATTTTCTACGAAGTCAATCAGAGCTTGCGGACATGCGGCGTTTCCCAGCCGGGTGGTCAGGCGGCCCTGTACGGAGTTCCGCACCGGCAGGTGGTATTCCTCTGCAAGCTGGAGGAATATCGGTTCCAAGCCTTTGAAAATATGCATATGATGATGGGAGTCCAGGTGGGTCGGCTGGATACCGGCGGTGATGGTTTTTTCGATCTGGGCGTGCCATTCGCGGAATACTTCGTCCGGGTCGGGCGCGGTATCCTCCTGCTTGTAGAAGGACAGGCGGTGGAAGTTGCCGTCAGCTTCTGTAAGCGTTTTGTGACTGGCGAGCAGCGGCCTGCCGCAGGTCAGGGTAAGATGGACGCCGATGCCGAGGGTGGGCATTCCCTTGGCGAGCTGTACGGCGTGGTCAAAGGCGGGCATACCAGCCATGATGGTGGTCGAGGTCTGAACACCACGCAGATGGCTTTCCTGTATCCCAAAATTGACGCCGTAGGACAACCCGAAATCATCTGCATTAAAGATCAGTTTTTTCAATGCGCTTACTCCTTTCTTGGTTTGGGCGGGCCGGAATGAGGTGAGGAGGCGGCTGGCGGTTTTCCGGGCAGCCCTTTGAAGTGGCTTCAGTATACCATGGCAATTTCTGCATGTAAACGGAAAAACAGCATTGCGGAACATGTTCCGCAGCTTCGATAATTGTATCGGTGATATCGAATAATAAAACAAACGAAAGCCCATCAAAATCACCAAAATACTCTTACAGCAGCACTTTTTTCGTTCCGGTTTTCTAAGTGTGGAAGTCCCAATGGATTCTCCCTCTGGACGCCCACGTCCACGCCTGCTCGGATAGCGCCCGCAGGCGACAGTGGACAGGTGCGGCAATATTCGCGCATGTATACTGCATCCACCCGCCAAAAGGACGGTGGGTGGATGTAACGAAATGTACAAAAAGGTTATAGCAGATTAAAAGGCGAATATTAACTGATATTGTCGGTGCGCACCGAAATTTTAATCCCGGCAGATAAACCTGCGAGACTGATCAGCGCAATCGCGGAGGAGATAGATTACAGTGACCTGGAAGCAGCGTACTCTCGACAAGGGGGAATAAGATACTCGCCGAAAAAAAATTACAATTTGTTAGCGGTAATGTGAAACAAAGAAAACGAAATCAGCGGGAGTGCCCGAAAAGAGGCGCTTCCGCTTGTTTTTTGTGGTATCCTCCCGCGACACTGCGCGAACGCAAGGACCGCATGAGCATGTATTCCGGTCTTGAAGTACGGGTGCCGTTCTGTGACCATCGGATTGTTGAATATGCATATAACATGCCGTGGAGCCTGAAAGCACTGCACGGACGGGAAAAGGGCATTGTCCGAACCGCCTTTGCGGAGGAACTTCCGCCGGAGATTGTAGACCGTAAAAAATCCCCGTATCCGAAAACCTTCCACCCACTTTATACCCAGTTGACGGCATCCTATGTACGTCAAATTTTTAAGGATGAAAATTCGATTGCTTCCAGCCTGTTCAACCATGAAGCAGTCGAGGCACTGATGGAACAGCCGGAAAGCCTGACCGAACCCTGGTACGGGCAGCTGATGCGAACGCCGCAGATTTTCGCATATATTATCCAGTTGGATCGATGGTTCAAAAAATATGGCGTAACGCTGCAATAAACAAATCAAATGGGACTCTGCAAGGAAACCTTTTACGGTTTTCCTGAAAAGCAGGGACATACAAATCCAATCCACATAAAGCAAACAGCATCAAAAGAAAAAAATGCATCAGCGAACAGAAACAAACACTCATTACAAAAGGAGGAACACCAGTGGCAGGAACGGGTCAGACAGGTATGGGTAAGCTGGTGATACAGACGACCACAGCACGGGAAGCGCTGCCGGTCGTTGGTGCAACGGTCACAGTGAGCCAGACAGGGCAGGAGGCCGGGGTGCCACCTACTCTGCTGCACAGTGTATCGACCGACCGTTCAGGGCGGACACCGGTATTTGATCTTCCGGCGCCGCCGCGTGCGGCTTCCATGCAGCCGGGCGGTGATAAACCTTACGCACGCTATACGGTGCAGGTGGAGCATCCGGATTTCCAGCCGGTAAGTATTGTGGATGTCACGATTTTTGATGGAGTGGTTTCCACGCTTCCGGTATTCTTAGTGCCGCGTGCGGAACAGGCTGGAAGGGCCAGTACAGTTGAGGTGATCCCGCCGCCGCCGGTTGAATAACACCCAAAAGCAAGACAAACGGCGGAGACAAGGAAAGGAGGAGGGCCATGCCCCTGCCTTATATACCGGAAGAGATTACAGTGCATTTGGGCCCGCCGGGCTCGGATGCACAGAATGTCACACTTTCATTCCCAGATTATATCAAAAACGTTGCTTCATCGGAAATATACCCGACTTGGCCGGAAAATGCAATCCGGGCTAACATTTATGCACAGATTTCCTTTGCACTCAACCGGGTCTATACAGAGTGGTATCGTTCGCAAGGATATGATTATGACATTACGAATTCGACTGCTTATGACCAATACTTTGTACAGGGAAGGGATATTTTCGATAACATTTCGCAAATAGTAGATGAAATCTTTAATAATTACCTGGTACGTCAAGGATCGGTCGAACCTCTTTTTGCACAGTATTGCAGTGGTACGACGGTTACCTGCGAAGGGCTGTCCCAGTGGGGGACGGTGGAACTGGCTGAGCAGGGGCTCACGCCTTATGAAATCCTGACCTATTATTATGGGGACGATATTGATATTGTGCGGGATACACCGGTTTCCCCCAATCTGGGCTCTTATCCGGGCGAACCGCTGCGGCTGGGGATGGCAAATGAGGATGTTCGTATGCTCCAGCTGCGGCTGAACCGGATATCGACAAATTATCCTGCGATACCAAAGATTTGGCCGGTGAACGGCTATTTTGACCAGGACACTGAAAATGCTGTACGTACTTTCCAGCAGATATTCGGGCTGACGGTTGACGGGATTGTTGGCAAGGCGACATGGTATCGGGTCGCATATCTGTTTGCGGCAATCAAACGGCTGAGCGAGCTTTCAAGCGAGGGGCTAAGCCTGGCGGATGTAACGGCGGTTTATCCGGAACAGCTGGAGCTGGGGATGCGCGGCGAGGGCGTACAGATGCTGCAATATTTCCTGGCGGTCATTGGCAATTTTTATGAAGAAGTGCCGATTATTGCGATTGATGGGATTTTCGGCCCTGAAACAGAGAGCGCAGTGATTGCCGTACAAAAGCTGTTTGGCCTGCCTGTAACTGGGAGTGTAGACGAGGAGACATGGGATCAAATCACATCGGCTTACTTATCGATTCTGGGCAGTTTGCCGCCGGAATGGGAAAATGCGGTAATTCTGTATCCGGGGCGTTTCCTGCTGGAGGGGATGCGGGGGGATGATGTAGAACAGCTGCAAAACATGCTGTCGGTGCTGTCAACAGTTTATCCGCAGATCCCGAACATCACGCCGGATGGCATTTTCGGCCCGCGGACGGAGGAAGCGGTGCTGGCCGCACAGAATCTGTTTGGGCTTCAGCCGACGGGAGCGGTTGGCACGCCGACCTGGGCAGAGATTGCAAGGCAATATATGACGGTAGTCAATGGGCAGCGGGTAGCAGACGGGCAATATCCGGGGCAACCGCTGATGGTTGGCGGCCAGGGAGGAGGCTAGAGGAAGAATGGTTTGTTCGGATTACACGCCGTCGCTGCCGGTGACGCAGGTACAGATGTGGCTGCGGGCGCTTGCGCGGCAGGAGGGCACGCATCCGCTCCCGGCGGTAGATGGGATATATTCGGAAAGCACTGCGGAATGGGTGCGCCGATTCCAGGCGGCGCACTGTTTACCGGTCACAGGGATCGTTGACTTTGCTACTTGGACGGCACTCCGCACGGCATACGAGGCGGCGGCGGTTTGCCAGGGACGTCCTGGGCCGCTGTACGTGAACTGTCCGGACACCCAGCTGGGCGCAAAGGGCAATTATTTGTACATTGTGCAGGCCATGCTAAACACACTTTCTCCGCACTTTGGCAATTTGCCGCAGGTTGCGTGCACGGGCGAATACGACACTTCAACGCGTGACCTGGTCTGCTGCATTCAGGAGGCTTCCGGCCTGCCGTCGGACGGTGCGCTAAACCGTCTGACGTGGAACGCCATGGCATCCCTATACAATGCGAACGACGGCTGCACTCCGCTTTCGTGGCAGCTGTCCACATAAGGTCCTACGCGGACAGCGGCAGGGCGCTGCCCTGCACCCGCGCCTATGCGGCGGGCACGCCTCGCAGCGGGCACGTCTCACAGCGAGCGCGCCTACGCGGCGAGCGCCAGAGGGCTCTGCCCTCTGGACTCCCGCTGGGGCCTTTAAGCCCCAGACCCCGAGATGCTAACGCATCTCCATTTCGCCTGCGGGCGGGACGGGGGATTTGGTGCGCAGACGATTGATGATACAATGCTGACCAGCCCACCAAAGGGAGGGCGGGCTGGTCGGTAAACATGGTACTATCTGATTAAATATTCTAATTATCGCACTATGACTTTTCCTTTTTCAGTGTTAAAACATAATGTATAAAGTAATTTCCACCACCTATTCAACGGTTTATCTGTGACAGAATAACACTGACTAAAAAAGCAGTGCTTGGCTGAGGCGTAACAGGAGCGTCCGGGGATGCCCGGAGCGCGCTCTCTCATGGACAAGCCATCAGCCACCAACTAGCAATGCCGGGTATTACCAGCGCGTTGCTTGCTTTTATCGAAAATATCGGTGCCTATAAATGTTGATTGACTTCTGTTTGTGTTTATGGTATACTTTGGCCATGATAATTTGATAAATCAGTATTTATTTAGAAAATTATGCTGATTTACAACAGGAGGAAACAAACAATGTATATTTATAAAACAGAAATTTTACAAGTTGGTATGAAATGGTTTTCTGACAAGGCAGATACAAACGATATAACTGTATTAGACCAGTTCATTAACGAAAAAGCCGCCGATGGCTGGGAACTTGTAACATACGATTATATGGCTACATCCTTACAGATTAAAGGGGCGTTTGTGATTACATTCAGAAAGCCTAAGTAACTACCAGAGAAGGTAAAAATAAAAGATTATGGAGGAATTTCCAAATGGCTAAACCTGTATTTGAAACGCGTGCAAACGAAACGGTGTTTGCTCAAAAGGTATCAGCGGATACCTGGAAAACACCGAATCAGACATTAAATAATCAAATTTCCGGAAAATTTTATTTCACTGACCAGCGGATCACATTCCTGGCCTCTGGCCTGATTGGAACGGCAAGCGCCAGTTGGGAAATTGAGATGAAAGACATTCAATCGGTCAAACCTTGCCTGTCGCCCCCCTTCTTTCCTTTTGGCATTTTGATCACAATGAAAGATGGTGGTAAATACAAGATTGCCATGATAAAACGCAGCAAATATATTGACTGGATCTCTCAGCACATATCCTGAAAATGATTTACATGGTACACAGCCGCCAGCGAATGGAATATAAAAACACTGCATATCGGCTGGCTGATAATGTGCCCCAAATAAACGTCAAACAGTGGTTTTGAAACAACGAATTTCAAAACCACTGTTTTTCTTAGAACCGGCGGCCAAAGGCCATTAAGCCGTGTTTTCACATTATCGAATTATAAAAGTATTGCTGCTTCTGTCGGATGAGCGCTTCGTTCCCTTGCGCGTAACTGATCTGACAAATTTTCAGTGTTCGCGGGAATCTGTGATCAGGCTATTCCGCCGTGCGTACTGTCAATGTATATTCGTCCATGCCCGGGACAATCCTTAAAAGAGATTCCACCGCAAGACGCGCTTTTTCATCCGCAGAAGATAACAGTCCCTTTGCAATGGCTTTCTGCTCAACTTCTTCTTTCTGTTCAGCAGTAAAGCCGGTATAATCCTGAATTTTTATCGGATTAAACAGATTATGACTCTCGTCAAACACTTCAATGCTATCCTCGGGAATCTCATGTGAAAGAATTTCTGATGCAGGCAGCGTAATCGTGACTGTATCTGCTCCAACTTCGGCCTTTACTGTGCCGAGATCTACTCCCGCTTTAATCAGCCCATCATAGGATACCAAAAAACTTTTAGTCGTGAATGGTACTTTCCAACCGTAAAAATCAACCTGGTTTTCAAATTTTCCCATGTTTGTATAATGATATTCAACCGCAACCAACTCCTGCACCGAACGCAGCTGTTCGCCAATCAGGTCACTGGTAATCACAGGCGCTTTTTCCCGCCCGCCATAGACTGCACCAAATACAAACATCCCAGCCAGCAAAATACAGCCTAGCAACAGTAAAACCAATTTGGTTTTTAACCGCATACCTCGCGGCTGTGTATCACGTTCGCGCATATGTACCTCCTTTTTTTGAGGGGAATGGATAACCAAATTTCGCTTATGCACACTTACACCGGAGAATCAGGCTGTGCAGGCTCGTCCATTTCCGCAGGTTCAGCCATCAAAGGGGCCTCCTCTGTAATCTCAACGGCCTCCTCCTCATATTCTTCCAGATCAACACCAACTTCTGCAACAACATCTTCTGTATAGCTGTCCACAGCTGGATCTGCTTCGACCTCGGCCATATTTTCCTCCATCGAAACAGCCGGAATATCTGCTGCAAGTGCTCCAGCTTCTTCGGCTGTATCCTCTATAAACAGCGTATCATTTTCACTAATAACAAAGTCATCGGCCAATTCATAATTATCATTATATGTATCCATCGGAGCTTCCAAATCATCAAACTCTGCAAGATCAACAAATTCATCAGCCGTCATATAGCGCGGGCCATCATCATATTGCTCCATACCTGCAATCCTGCGAAGCTCCGCAAATTCTGGAAAATCGTCAAACTCATCCAACTCGGTTATTTCACCGAGATCTGCAAATTCATCCTGTACAATCATCTCTTCTGTATGCTGCGGCTGGATCATTTCCGGCAGCTCTGGCTCTCCATCTGTATAAGTGAAAGTCAAACATTTCCGCGGGATAACCCGCCCGATCATCATAAGATCACCCAGCAGCAAAACCATAGCAAGGATCATGACAGAACGCATACTAATCCAGCTGCCAAATGCACCGGCAAGTAAGGAAACAACGGCTTTCCCGGCGCAGTCCCAGAGAACAAGGACAGACAGGGTCGCACCCCCGCCATCATTTGCATCCACTCCAGCGGCATAGAACAGCGGGCCGAGAACAGATAATCCTGCACCCATGACGCAGACAGCGAGCCAGAACAGCCTGCCGTCAGGAACCGCTGTAAGCAGAATCAGCGAACAGAACAATACTAAACTCAATATAGCTGCACACTGCCGGGGCGGCGTCCGGTCGGCTGCACGGGCGTACATGAACCGGCCGATTGCAACCCCCAGCCAAACCAAAGCAATCGCAACCGATGCAATCAGCGGCGTATAGCCGAGGGTGTTGGTCATATAGGCAGCTATCCAGCCAACAGCGACCACCTCAACCCCAGCATAGAGGAAAATCGCAAAAGAATATCGATACATGCGCTGTACACGCAAAGTCGAACGCCGCTCAGACTGCCAGTAATCCAGCCGGAAGGGCGGCAGCTTGGGGAACGGGATAACCGCGTGAAGTACAGCAGCGACAGCCAATATAATGCCTAAAATAAAATATGCCCTGCGCCAGCCATGGCCGAAGCAGGTAAGCAGGCAGGAACTGCCAGCGCCACACAATGCGCCAAACCCGAGTACAGCCGCACAAAGCGGGATACACTCCGCATAGATACGCCCGGTAAGTACACTGACTGCCTCTATACCGGTAAGCAACACAAAAACAGATGCGCCCCCCAGCACAGCCAGCGCAAGACAAACCAGCCAGAACCGTTCCGCAAACGGAATACAAAAGGCCGGAACTGCACAAAAAACCAGCGCAAGACTGACCGCAATATGGCGTCCGACAGCAGAAACCAGCCTCCCGGCGAACGGGCTGACGACGATATAAAAAATGCAGCCGGCAGCAAAAAGAAAGCCGGACCACCCGGCACCATGACCGAAGGATGCGGCAATCCGAGCGGCGAATGACGCAAGGACCGCCTGAGACATGGAGAACATGCAGAGTGCAAGGCAGGTCATTACAGCCGGCAGGATGCGTTTCAGCTTCATTGAGGAACCTCCAAATTATCTACCAATCCTAATTATAAACGTTTGTCAGATAAATGCAAGAGGTTTTTGAAGGATTGAAAAAAATCTGCGATGTTTTAGCGAAAAATTTACGGCGCCGCATTATACCGGCCGGGCTGCTGTCCTTTTGGCAGCCCGGCCAGCAGCGGATGAACACATTCCCTGCGCACCCAATCCCCCGTCCCGCCCGCAGGCGAAGCAGAGATGCGCCAGCATCTCGGGGTCTGGGGCGCATAGCCCCAGCGGGAGTCCAGAGGGCAGCGCCCTCTGGTGCACGCCGCATAGGCGCGGGAGTCCAGAGGGCAGCGCCCTTTGGTGCACGCGGGTGCAGGGCAGCGCCCTGCCGCTGTCCGCGCAGGACGCCGCCCCGGCGAGGGGTGCGTATAATCAGCCGGCTTTTTGAAAAGACTGTAAATTGAGGTGAAGGGCTTGATTACGCTTCAAAATATCTGTAAAATATATGGCAGGAACCAGATCGAAGCACTCCGCAGTGTGTCGCTTCATGTGGCCAACGGCGACTACCTTTCCATTACCGGCGCTTCCGGTTCGGGTAAGACTACCCTAATGCACATCCTAGGCCTGCTGGATGCTCCCAGCTCCGGCCGATACCTGCTGGACGGCCGGGACGTTTCAGCACTGCGTCCCGATGCGCGCGCAAGGCTGCGCGGTGAAGCCATCGGCTTCGTCTTTCAGTCCTTCCGCCTGCTTCAGGACCTCTCCGCATTGGAAAATGCCGCCCTCCCGCTCGCCTTTCAAGGCGTGCCTGAACGCGTCCGCCTAGCAAAAGCTCGCGAACTGCTCGCAAGAGTCGGCCTCGCCGAACGCGCTCCCCACCGTCCCCGCGAACTCTCCGGCGGTCAGCAGCAGCGCGTCGCCATCGCCCGCGCGCTCGCCGCTAATCCCCGCGTACTCCTCGCCGATGAGCCAACCGCAGGACTCGATCCCGCCGCAACCCAAGACATCCTCACCCTGTTCGACCAGCTCCATGCAGACGGGCACACCATTATCCTCATCACCCACGATCCCGCCGTCGCCGCCCGCGCCACCCGCCGGGCCGCTATCCAAACGGGACAGCTAAAGGAGGCTCCTTCATGACCAGACGTGACAAAACCAACTATTATCTCGATATGGCAGAGGTCGCAAGCGAACGCGGCACCTGCCTGCGCCGTAATTACGGTGCAGTCATCGTGAAAAACGATATCATTGTTTCTACCGGCTACGTCGGCGCACCGCGCGGCCGCGCGAACTGTATCGACCTCGGCTTCTGTATGCGCCAAAAACTGAAAATCCCACGCGGTGAACGCTATGAGTTCTGCCGCTCCGTACACGCGGAAGCCAACGCCATTATCGCCGCCTCCCGCGAGCAGATGCTGGGCGCTGCCCTCTATCTGTGCGGCCGGGAGGTGGACACCGGCGAACTCATACCAGACGCCGACTGCTGCACTATGTGCAAACGCATGATTATTAACGCCGGTATTTCCCAGGTCATTATCCGACGCACACACGATACATACGAACAAATCGACGTACAAAAGTGGGTCGAAAACGACGACGTGCTGAACGGGGTGACCGGATACTGATATGCTGAAACTTTTTCTCGGCTGGCTTGCAATCAATGCCGCCCTGCTGCTGGCGATCTGGCTCATCGTTCGCGGCTGGCAGCACACCCGTCCACTGACCGGCCCCCAGCTCGCTAAACATCTTGACCGTGAAACCAATACAGACAGCCAACGCCCTGCGTTTTCCTTCGGCGAAACGGCATTCCTTCTGCGCGAAACCGGCCGTCCCTCAGAAACCCGTCTGCTTTCCGCCGTGCTGACCGCATGGCAGGGCAGCGGACAAGTCACATGCCGCACAGCCTCTAAAAAACGCCTCGTGAGCTTCGGGGACGAAATGCAGCCAACTCTTTCCTTTTCCGATGCCGGGGCAGAACTGCCCGGCGCGGAAGGTGCGTTGTTTGCCCTGCTTTCGTCAGGCTGCGACAGCGGCACGATGCAATCAGGCGAAGCCTATAACTGGGCCCGCGAAAATGCCCCATCCCTCCGCAATGCCCTGCTGCGGTTTGAAGCTGAGGGCCGCGCCGTACTCCGCGCGGAATGTGCTGTCCGTGAAGAAACGCGAAAGCATTTTTTAGGCCCGCAGGAACGCCTAATCTACACACCGCGCGGCCTGCGCCGGGCACTTGCCCTGCGCTGCTGGGAAAACCACCTCCGCCAATCCCCTGACGACTGCCCCGCATATGCCGTTCTCTTTGGCTATGCGGAACCGCCCCAGCCGCTGAACGGCCTATGCGAAAGCCTGACAAACGGCTATACCGCTGGCCTCCGCAGCACGATGCCCTGACACTGTTTCAGCCCCCCTTACCGTACAGAAACGCCCCATGCCGTCAGATGTGCTGCAAACCCATCCAGCGCCTGCTTCTGCCTGCCCCAAAATTCAAGCGTGAAGACTTTTCCGCTGCTGTCAACAAGCCGTAAATCAGTTACGATCCGGTTCCTGCCGGAATATTCCTGGATGTTTGCCTGCACCAACGTTTCCGCCGGGAACAGCCGCAGGGTGCGGCGGCTGCGGCAGACCAGGCAGTCGGAAAGCAAATGCGCCTCCCCCAGATACAGCCGCACACAAGAGTGCGGTGCATTATATTCCTTTGCAATCCGCTCCTGCCGCAGCAGGGGCAGCGCCTCAAATGCCTCCCTGAACCGTTGTCCCTCATACACCGCCCGCAGAAAAGCCACCACAGCCAAAACCGGGATAAACAGCATATACACATACGAGAACCCCGCATAATAGGCCAGCCCGCACATCAGCAACTGTATCAGCAGCAGCAATGGGAGAACGCCCCGCGCCTCCGCAACATAAAAATCACGAATTATCCGTTTCATCATCCAAATCCTTTCCCTCGTGCGTGCTGAAATTACCGTTTCGTCTCCGCCTGCGCGGCGGGCGGTCCTGCGCGGACAGCGCCAGAGGGACTTGTCCCTCTGGACTCCCGTCCTTCGCCTGCGGGCGGGACGTGGGGAAGGGTGCGGTGAATCAGCCCGCACGTGCGTATAATATCCACCGTTCAACCCGCAGAAAAGGGGCTCCGGCACATCGTCCGGGGCCCCTTTTTCAGCCATCCTTATTTATTCCTCAATGCTCTCATAGCCTTCAAAGGAGGCGGGGAATTCTACCTTAACTCCATCGCCAACGGCTGTAATATCCATGGTCATATTCATGTCCATTTTGAAATCTTCCTCGCCAAAGCTCATTGCCATATCCATCTTGGCGCTTTCAACCTTGCCGTTTGCCGTAACGCTGTGAAGTGTCACCTTATCAATCGAAATATCAAGTTTTGTACCGCCCAGCTCCGGCAAAGCCTGAAGCATGGGCCCCATGATAGAATCAACCACATGGTTCATCAGCTTCGCATTATAGACAATATCATAGGTTGTCTTGCCGTCTGCCGTGGATTTCTTCAAGGATTCAATAGACGTGATCGGCTCACCATTGACGCTCTTTACATTGATTACACCAGCCTGTGATATGGCTTCCTCAAAATCCATCGGCAGTTTGATCTTGGTTCCGTCTGCCTCGATATATGCATATCCATCCTTAAAATACATCGTATTCGGGACGTTGACCGTTTCTTCCGGCGTAATGACACTGACTGAACCAGTCACTGACATCTCCATATCAGCAGGCTTTGCAGCATCGTACTTCATTGCAATATCCTGCACCATCGACATCTTTGCACTTTCACCCTCAGCAGATATATTAAAATCCGCCGTGAGCTTACAAGCCATTGAGGTTGCATTATTGAGATTATCCGAAGAACCGTAAAATTCACGGTAATCAGCAAAATTCTGCCGGAGCGCCTTGGAAGCATCATTGTCCGCAACCACACCCTCTGCAACCAGCTTGCTGAGCAAGTCAGCTTCGCCGCTCTTGGGCTGGCGGGAAAGCGTCGTATAGCACATTGCTACAAGATGGTCACGCTGAAACGCTTTCTCATCACAGTTAAAGAGATCAACAACTCCCTTTTCCCGTGCAAAGTCCATCGCCGTAAAATAAGTAAAATCGCCGCCCTCTGCATCGGAATAGCCCAGCGCACGCAGCAGGAAAGTCGCCGCCATCTGCGCAGAGCATTCGTCACGCGGTGCAAAGGTCGTATCCGTCGTACCGGCAGCAAGGCCGTTTTTTACCAGCCAATTCACATAAGGCTTTGCCCATGCCGAATCCTCCATATCAGTGAATGCAAAACCTTCGGCATCTGTCTTCCAGCTCTCGGTTGCCTCAGCCTCCTTGCCAAGCAAACGCACCAGCATAGCAGCAGCTTCTCCGCGGGTGCCCGCACGGTCCAGGTCAAATCCAGACTGCGTCCCGTTCAGCAGGCCCAGGTCGCTCAGCGATTGTGCCGCACTGTCAAAATTCGCAGCACCAGCTGCACAGAAGGTCATCGCACCTGCAAGCACACCGCTTACAAGCAGCTTTTTGAAAGAAAACTTCATTTCGCTATCCTCCTAAATCATGAAGTGGCTCTTTTGCCATTCTTCTACTTTTTAGTATAGCACCTGTCCCACGTTTTTCAAGCGGAAATATCAAGCAGCAACGGCAAAAACTCCATTTTTAACAATCTGTTCACATTTCCTTCCACCCCATAGCAATCGTAAAAAAATCGAAAATCAAACAAAAAACGGCCGAAAATCCCCGCCGCAGCGGAGAACGGGAGTCCAGAGGGACGATGTCCCTCTGGTGCCCGCCGCAGAGGCGCGGGGTCCGGGGCAGCGCCCCCGGCCTAACGAGCACACCGCACTCACCGGATCAACGCCGCTCCCGGCGTGCGGTCTCCCGCGCCGCAAGACCAGCAAGGCCGAACAGGGCCGCCAGGTTCGGCAGCGCCATCAGCGCATTCAGTATGTCCGCCGTTACCCATACCTCCGCAGTTCCAACGTATGGGGCCACGAAAACTGTAGCAAGATAAGCCGCACGATAGGCCTTGACGGCCCACAGGTGTTTTCCACGCACCAGGTATTCTATGCTCCGCTCCCCGTAGAAACACCAGCCGAGTATGGTCGTAAATGCAAACGCCGCCAGCGAAACAGCTAGAATACCGTCACTAACGCCAGGCGGCAGAAACCACAGGCCGCGTCCAAACGCATCCAGCGTCATAGCAACCCCCTCCAGCGCCGTGTTCCGCCAGGAACCCATCACAATCAGCACAAGCCCGGTCATCGTGCACAGCACCAGCGTATCTATAAACGTTCCCGTCATCATAATCAGCCCCTGCCTGTACGGGTCGTCCGTGCTCGCCGACCCTGCGGCAATCGGTGAGGACCCCAGACCAGCCTCATTTGAAAATACCCCTCTGGATACCCCGTGCTGCATCGCCAACAGCATCGCCGCCGCTCCCCCGCCTGCTGCCGCCCGCAGCCCAAAAGCACTCTCAAAAATTAACCGAACCGCCGCAGGAAGCTCCGCTGCATGGGTGACCAGTATCAGCCCTGTCGCCCCAATGTACAGCCCCGCCATCAGCGGCACGATCCGCTCCGCCGCGTGCGCAATCCGCTGTGCACCGCCCCAGATCACCAGCGCCGCACCACATCCAACCAACAGCCCGCACATCACCCGCACCCACGAATATTCTCCGCCAAATACCGTAACCGTCTTTGCCGTGTCCAGGAAAATTTCGGCTGCCTGTACAATTCCATTCATCTGCGTCATCGTGCCAATGCCCAGCACCCCGGCCAGCGCTGTGCATACAGCAAAAGTCCGTCCCAGCCAGCGCTTGCCTAATCCACGCTCCATATAATAAAAAGGCCCGCCGCGCATCTCCCCGTCAGGCAGCCGCACCCGGAAACGCACCGCCAGAAACCCCTCCGTATATTTGACCGCCATCCCTAAAAAAGCGGACAGCCACATCCAAAATAAAGCCCCCGGCCCCCCGGACAGGATACTGACCGCAGTCGCTACGCCGACAATATTGCCCGTGCCTATTGTGGCGGAAAGCGCTGTGCACAGCGCCGCAAACGGCGAAACCT
This sequence comes from uncultured Clostridia bacterium, assembly GCA_910589115.1. Lineage (GTDB taxonomy): Bacteria > Bacillota > Clostridia > Oscillospirales > Butyricicoccaceae > QXXE01. Next base: position 23,701 of record CAJUSB010000045.1, read on the forward strand.
CTCCTCGCTGTGCCTGTCCGCTGCCCCGCAGTAGCAGACGGAAGGCCGTAGGCAGCCTGCGCAGCTGGAGCAGCCGCAGCCTGCCCGTCAGCAAAATACCCGCCGCAGGCAGCAGCACCAGCAGCGGCCCCCGCCATAACAGGTCGCGCAACAGCGCTAAACCGTCCCAAAACCCCATTTTACACGCCTCCTCCGTTCTTTTTTGTGCAAATGATGGGACACTCGTCCATCCCTTCTGAAAATTCTATGCACAACAGACAAAAAATAGAGCTTCGCCCGCTTGTCGAATCCCTTCATTTGGAGTATACTGATATTAAGGGAATTTTCCCCCTGGAGGGTGTTTTTGCTTTTCAACGGGAGTCACCGGCAGTGGGTTTTCCGCCGCTGTGCAGGCTGCCACGCATCGAACACACTCAAAACGCTATAATCAGGAGGCTGTATTGATATGATCCCCTCTTTTTACGGTGGTGTCACAAATCAGTTGAAATCAGAATTGGACTATGCTAAAATGATAGTAA
>CAJUSB010000046.1:0-10308 GCA_910589115.1 uncultured Clostridia bacterium
AGTCCCAACGTACTGCATATGGTAATTTCCGGAAAGTAAATGCTGTTGCCCTGGTGTTCCGAACAGGTCTATTGACGAAATGCCTCCGGGGTGATACAATAAAAGCGGAAGAATCAGGCAAATTCCTAAAAAAATAAGATAGGCGGTCTGGAAACGGTGAAAATGAATGTTTCCGGCCGGGCCTATGGAACTGGGAGGACGGTTTTCATGGATTTTCGGGCTATGTATCAGGACAAGCTGACCACGGCAGAAAAGGCTGCTGCGGTGGTAAACAGCGGGGACTGGGTTGACTTTGGCTGGGCGACCACAACGCCGGTTGCGCTCGACCGGGCGCTGGCGGCGCGCATGGGGGAACTCACTGACGTGAACTTCCTGGGCGGCATTGTTATGCGTCCGCTTGAGCTTTTTAAGCTGGAGGATGCTGCCAGCCATTTCAGCTGGAATTCCTGGCATATGTCGGGCATAGAGCGTAAGATGTGCGCTTCCGGCGTTGCATTTTATAATGCGCTTCGGTATTCTGAATTGCCCCGTTATTATCGGGAGCACCGCGGACAGGTGGACGTTGCAATGTTCCAGGTCGCGCCGATGGATGCGCACGGCTGGTTCAACTTTGGTTTGAGTGCATCGCATATGCGTGCGGTCTGTGATTGTGCGGATAAAATTATTGTGGAAGTCAATGAAAATATGCCCCGTTGCCTGGGTGGCATGGAGAATGGTGTGCATATTTCTGAAGTTGACATGATTGTGGACGGCGGCAGTCCGGCGCTGGATATCATGGGCGCGGCAGCTCCGACAGAGGTTGATGAAGCGGTTGCCAAGCTGATCGTGGAAGAGATCCCGAACGGCGCGTGCCTCCAGCTGGGCATTGGCGGTATGCCGAATGCAGTTGGTTCATTGATTGCGCAGTCCGATCTGCGGAACCTCGGCGTACATACGGAAATGTATGTGGATGCATTTGTCGATATTGCGATGGCGGGCAAGATTAACGGTTCAAGAAAATCAATTGACCGTGGACGGCAGGCATTTGCATTTGGCGCAGGCACCAAAAAGCTGTATGATTATGTCAATGATAATCCCGAGGTAATGAGCGCCCCGGTCAGTTATACGAATGATGCGCGTGTTGTAGCGCAGATTGATAATTTCATGTCGATAAACAACGCTGTAGATGTTGACTTGTTCGGACAGGTCAATGCAGAATCGGCAGGTACCCGTCAGATTTCCGGCGCGGGCGGACAGCTGGACTTTGTACTGGGCGCATATCTTTCAAACGGTGGTAAGAGCTTTATCTGCCTGTCCTCTACCTTCAAGGGCAAGGATGGCAGCCTGCATAGCCGTATCGTCCCTACGCTGACGAATGGATCGGTTGTGACCGATGCCCGGCCCAATGTCCACTGGCTTGTTACCGAGTATGGTAAGGTATGTCTCAAGGGCCGGACTGCTTGGGAGCGTGCGGAGGCGCTGATTTCGATCGCGCACCCGGATTTCCGCGACCAGCTGATCCAGGATGCTGAAAAAATGCATATCTGGCGTCGTTCCAACAAAAAATAATAGCCTGTTATATCGTTCAAAAGTGCCGGTTGGGTTTGCAAATTGATGCTCCCTATGGTATAATGAGCGCATAAAGGAGCGTGATTGCAAGAATGGCAGATCATAAATCGTATTGGTCGACGACCGGCGATCAGGGGACGATTAAAATTTCTGAGGATGTCGTCGCTTCCATTGCCGCGCTGACTACCGCAGAGACGGATGGTGTAGCCGGACTTTATTCCAGCTTTACCAGCGAGCTTGCCGGGTTGCTCGGCAAGAAGAATATGGCAAAGGGTGTACGGGTCGAGTTTGTCGGCGAGGATGCAGTGATGTTGGAAATTGGATTCCTTGCCCGGTTCGGCTGCCCGATTCGTGAGGTTGCGAAAAACGTGCAGGAAAATGTGCGTTCAGCGGTCAAGTCCATGACCGGACTTGATACCACTGCGGTAAATATCCATGTTGGGGGCGTAACCTTTGACGCCCCGGAAGCGCCTGCCCCGGCTGCGGAACAGGCCTGATAAGAAACTATCAAAATGCCGTCTGGGAAGGGATTCCCGGACGGCATTTTTCCGGCCCGGGGGCTGGAGCTTTTCCGCTGGAAATCTGCCTGTAAATTTTATAAAAGTGCTGGCATTTTGCAGAAAAATAGTGTATACTGGAAATACCATCCGCATATAAGCGGATAAGGCATGGATTTTATGATTATGAAGGAGTGTTTATTATGGCAAAGGCACCCGGCTGCTTCTACTGCGAGGAGCACCATGAAAAGCGCGACAGCATTATGTATCTGGTAGGCAAAATGTCAACCGGCACCCTGTACCTGTTCCGTGACCAGTCCCACAAGGGCCGCTGCGTCCTGGCACTTGACGACCATAAGAAGGAAATTTTCGAGCTGAGCGACGGCCAGCGTGCAGGCATTATCAACGATGTCGCAAAGGTTGCCGAAGCGATTAAAAAGCTGTGGGGCTGCAATAAGATCAATATCGGTTCCTTTGGCGATACCAATCCGCACCTGCATTTCCACCTCGTCCCCAAGTATGAGGGCGGTTTGGATTTCGGCGGCGGCTTTACGATTACCCGCGCGGATGATGACCAGGTCGTTCTCGACAAGGCCGAATATGATTCCATGATTGCGGCCCTGAAAGCAGAATTGGGCCTTTGATCCGTATCATAACGACATATAAAAAGAAACAGGGCAGGCATAGGAATATGCCTGCCCTGTCTATTCCACCATTCAGGTGTCCACCGAACAAAACCACCCTGCCCGCCGTCCTTTTGGCGGGCAGGGCAGTACGCATGTGCAGCTGTAACCGCACCCATTCCCCGCCGCAGCGGAGAAAAAGCTTTTAGTCCATTTTTTCTCGAAAAAATGGCGGGTGCAGGGCAGAGCCCTGCCGCTGCCCGCGTAGGGCCGCCCACGTAAGCGTATCAACGCACACACTCCGGAGCGCGGTCCTGATGGGGGGCTGTGCGGTGTTTCTTCCTGCGGCGGCGGATGATTGCTGCAAGCGCCAGCACCGCGATTCCAGCCGCGAGAAGGAGCACCAGAGGGTAGTTTGCTTGGCTGCTGAGGCAGAAGATCGCTTCGTCGCCGTCAATGGAAAAGACCAGGTAACTGCCGTCCCGGACGCTGTCCGTCTTGTACCAGCGGCCCTCCTTTGCCAGCCAGACCGTGTTGTCACCCTCTGCGGCAAGAGCACGCAGGATGTGCCCGCTGCGGCTGCTGTTCGGACAGTGCGCCGCTTTCGCCTGAAAGGCTTCGCCTGGGGCACTGTCCGGCGCAGAGGTGGCCGGACCCATCACAAGTGAAGAATTCCGGTCAAATTCACCCTCCGCCAGCAGGAGCGGCTTGCCGTCCCGTTCCTCCGCACTTTCCAGTACCGTGATGAAAGGGGTGTAAACAGCTTCAACCGTTTTATTGGCACGCAGATTGCTGAAATCGTTATCTGACCATTCGCCAAATTGCCCGTCCCGCGCAGGAAGCTCCGGAATGGTTTCCAGGCTTTCCCCAAAGCTGACGGAAGCCTCTTCCAACACCGTGCCATCAACAAGGAAAGTCACAGTAAAGCGCCGGAATGCGTCAGGCAGGTTTTCCGCAGCCAACAGGGTGTCGTAACTGACAGGCTCGGCCTTGCCCGCATAGCTGACGCCATCAATCGCCCCCAGTACATCATCAACAAAAAGATTGCCGGACAGAACGCCGTCCGCATCGCCCGCAACCGCCCCAACGCATTCGCCGGAAGCCGTGAGCGGCGCCAGCACCCGGCAGCCGGACAGGTCATGCGCAAAGCCAGCGACCCCACCTACATAGTCCTCGCCGGTAAGGGCGCATTTTACCCAGCTGTCGCGGATTGCTGCATAAGATGCCCCTGCGATGCCGCCGACATATGTGCCGTCCGTGCTTGCAACCGGCCCATACGATTCACAGGAAGAGACACGCCCTAAATCCATACGCCCGACAATGCCGCCGGCATGGTTCTTTTTTGCGGTGATTTCGCCTTCGTTACGGCAGCCAGTCACTACTGCACGGGTTTGATAGCTGAAATTCGCAGACCGCCGTCCGGCGCTGCTGATATCATCTTCCGGGTCAAGATCGTATTCGACTGCCATTGCACCTGCAATGCCGCCTACATCTACATCGCCTTCAACCGTGCCGCGATTCACTGCATGAGAAACGCGGCCCTGGCTGCCGCCGTCGTCCTTGTCGGAAACGTCTTCAATCCGTTCTTTCTCTTCATCCCGGTCAAGGATGTCATCGTATCCGTCCATCAGCAAACCGCTGATAACGCCCAGCTGGTCATTGACTGCCTCTGCGGTGTTGTGCAGCCGGTCGCCTGAACCGCGTAAATCGGTGCGCAGGCCGGTTGTTTCGTTGGATATAATATCCAGCGCGTCAAAAATGCGGTCAGCAGTTGAGGTGTATTCGCTGTTCAGGGCGGGGATTTCCAGAATGGAGTCACTGGCGAGCTCTTCCGAAAGCGATTCCAGCCCATCGGCGGCTTTTTTTGCAGCGTCCATTGCTGTCCCCAGGATTGTGAAAGCATTGGTCATGCCGGACAGGATGCCGTCCAGCTCGTCAGAAAGGATTTCCAGATTGTCAAATGCGCCGTTTACATCAAAGGAAGCACGGCGCAGGGCTTCCAGCGCGTCTGCGCCGGACAGAGTACCATCACGCAGGTGTGAAAGGCTTTGCCGCAGACGGTCACGCAGGCCAGGCCCTTCATTGCCGTGCAGCAAGCCGGAAAGCCCATCCCACAGTGCGCCGACCGCGTCCGCTGCCTGCCGGAAAGCATCCCCTAACGCTTTCAGCTTTGCCGGAAGGTCACCGGGGATGATTGCGCCCGCATCTCCCAAACGATCCAGTATCCCGGCAAGCTCGGCCGGGGCAGCCCCAGCATTGCCAAGCGCCTGTTTCAGTGCTTCGATTGCCTGCGACATCTGTTCGATTGCGGCATCCATCGCGTCACGGTCGCCCGGGCTGCTGCGCAGCGCAAGGAGCGCTTCGTGCACATCCCGCAGAGCGGTCCGCAGGCTGTCCATGGCATCCCCCATGCGGTCAAATGCGGCGCGTCCATCGGCTGCGGCTTCCTTGCCCCAGACCGTGGACTGATCCATATTGTCAAACAGGTCGCTCACCTGCCGGAACGCATCTCCCAAGCCTGCGCCGCTGTTGCTCAGGTCGCCGAATACCGGTTCCAGCCGGTCAAAGGTGCGCGTTGTGCGTGCACTTAATTCGTTCACCGTATCGACGGTGCCATTCAGAAAATCATTGGTCCAGCCGGAAATATCGTGTGCGCCGGTGCGCACCTGTTCCAGCTGTTCGGTCAGCGCGTCCGCGCGGACATTGACAAGGTCGCCGGTCAGTGAAGCTTCATCCCCCAGCTGACGCAGCAGGCTGCGCAGGGTGTCCAGTTCGCCGTCCAGCTTTTGCAGCGAATCCTCAGAGAATTGCAGCAGGAGGAACGGTTCCAACTGGCCTGCAATGCCGCCGACATCCTTCCGGCCGCGGACGGTGCCGGTATTGACGCAGCCGTCCAGCTGGCCGGACTGCCGTCCGACAATGCCGCCGACATTGTAGCCGGTGTGCGGGTAGCCAATCGTGCCATAATTGGTGCAGCTTTGCAGGATACCGGAGGAAAAGCCCGCAATGCCGCCGGAGTCGGTGTGTGCGCGGACGTTTTCGGTGGAATTGACCTGCTCCCAGTTGAGGTCTGCCAGTGTGACGCTGACGGATTCCTCACGGGTATTGACCTGTGCGCGGTTTTCGCAGGAGACGGCGGAGCCCAGGTTTTGCCCGGTGATGCCGCCGGTGTAATGTTCGCCGGAGATGATGCCGGTCACTTTGCAGGAGATCAGCTGGCCGGTGCCTTCGTTTACGCCTGCAATGCCGCCGATGTTGTTTTTTCCGGCGGCTGTGCCGGTGAAAGTGCAGTTTTGCAGGGTACCGAAATTTTGTCCGGCGATGCCTCCGGCCATGGAAGCGCTGCCGCCGGGGGTTATCTGTCCGGAGACCCGGAGGTCACGCACAGACGCGCTTTCCTGTACCGTGCGGAACAGGCCCTGCCGGGAGCCGTCCTGTGTCATAGACAGGCCGGAGATGATATGCCCACCACCTTCAAAGGTGCCGCCAAAGGTCGGAATCGGGTCAAAATCCACACCGGAAAGGTCAATATCGGCGGCTAGGATTACGGTTTTTCCCTGTGACCACGTGTCAAGCGTGCACTTGTGTGAGAAGTCGCAGAGCTGTTCCGCCGTTTTCAGTTCGATGCGCGCAGGGTATTCCGCTGCGCTGGCGGGCAGCAGGCCGAGCAGCAGGGTTGCCGAAAGGCAGGCTGCAAGGGTGCGTTTCAGGTTCATTTCGATCTAGCCTCCTTTCCGGGTGCGGGGCTGCCGTCTGGCAGAGCCGGTTCGTTCAGCCGTTCATATTCGGTTTCGGGTTCCATGCCGCCGACATCGACCACTGCGCTGACGCGGCCTTGGATTGTGCCGTGGATTTCGGCGTTGACAACGCCCTGCACGTAACCGCGCACATGGCCGTTAACACGCAGCGCACCTGTTCCGGTCTGTACAATATCGGGCTTTTTCAGCGTAAATGCGGTACGTTCAATGATGGTATCACCCAGCAGCAGGATCTGCGGCAGGACACTCATAACGAGTATAATAGAGATGATTGTACCGCGGCCCAGACAGGAGCCGATGGAGGAAATTGCCGGGTTTGAGGAGAGCTGGCCGATGAGCAGCCCGGCGGCAGTCAGGATGGTACCCGAGGTCACGATTGTGGGGAAGGACTGATTCAGTGTTTCCACGATGGCCTGTTGAATGGGCATTTCTTTTTTAAGCTCCATATAGCGATTGGAGATTACGATTGCATAATCGATATTCGCGCCCATCTGGATCGAGCTGACAATGAGGTAGCTAAGGAAAAAGAGGTTTGTGCTGGTAAGGTAAGGAAAAGAAAAGTTGATCCAGACGCTGGACTGGATGACGGCAATCAGCAGCACGGGCAGGCCTGCGGACTGGAAGGTGAACAGCAGCACAATAATAACGAACAGTGCGGAAAGCACACTGATTACGACATTGTCGCGGCTGAACGAGGTTGAAAGATCAAGGTCACTGGTGGAGTCCCCGACCAGGTAAACGTCGTCATAATACTTGGCGGCAATCTGGTGGATGGTGTTCAGGAAAGCGAAAGTTTCCGGGCTTTCCTCCGGCAGGTTGAGGCTGAGGAGGAGGCGGGTATAATTTTCGCCTTGGAGCTGACGTTTGGCGTCGGTGAGCTGATCGTAAAGGTCATTGATATCGGCATTCATTTCGGGGTCCAGCTCAACAAACCCTTCCTCTTTTTTATCGTAGAGGAAAAGGAACATATCAATCAGCGGGACGTCATAGCTGTCGATGGAGCTGACGATGCGTCCATAATCCTCACGGTCAACGGCATAGGCGGAGTAAAGCAGGCGGGCGGCTTCGATATCCACATCGGTCAGTTCGGCGAACTGACGGGGGGCGAGGCGGTCGGTGAGGACGTAGCCGTCCATGGCCTCAACGTTGGCGAGGCCCATGGTAAAGTCAATTTCTTCGTGGGCTTCAAGCTCACGCAGGAGGCGTCCTTCTTTTTCGTAGTCGCCCGCAGGGACGAGCAGAGCCATGACGTTGGTAGAGCCGAAAGTGGTATTCACCATTTTTTCGGCAATTTGGACTTCGTTCTGTTTCGTGGTAGAGAGTGTACTTTCGCCGTAGACGTAGGGGCAGCGGTTGGAAAAGTAGAAGCCTGCACCGAGTGCAAAAACAAAGAGGACAGGCAATATGAATCTTGTTTTCAGAACGACCTTGCCCCAGCGGTCGATTTGGGGGACAAAACTGCGGTGATGGGATTTATCGATTTGCTTGGAAAAGAGCATGAGCAGGCCGGGCATGAGGGTGAATACGGAAAGCAGGCTGCACAGGATTGCTTTTACGAGGACGGTACCCATATCGCGGCCGATGCCGAACTGCATAAACATCATGGCGACCATACCGGAAATCGTGGTCAGGGAGCTGGCGGAGATTTCGGGGATTGCCTTGGAGAGAGCGACAACGACAGCATCGTGAGCGTTGAGGTGTTCGCGTTCTTCGGTGTAGCGGTGGCATAGGATAATCGCGTAATCGATAGCGAGCGCGAGCTGAAGGACGATCGCGACGGAATTGGTAATGTAAGAAATTTCGCCCATTAAGAAGTTGGTGCCTTTATTAAGGAGGGCAGCGGAGCCGAAGGTCATCAGCAGCACAGGGATTTCCATATAGGTTTTGGAGGTAAACAGGAGGACGCTGACGATGATACCGACGGCCACGAGCATAACGATATTCATTTCTGCGTCCAGCAGGGCGGCTTCGGAGCTGCCGACGGGGCTGGATATGTAGAGGTCGCAGCCATCGAGTTTGGCTTTCAGCTCGGCCATAGCGGATTCGCAGATTTCGTCGCCTTCCTCGCCTTCAAAGGTAACGTCAATGAGTGCGGCGGCGCGCACATAATGTTCGGCGATATCCTCTGCGGTGAGCGGCGGGTCTGCTTCTGCATCAAGGAACTCCGCAGCGGAAATGCCCTCTATTTGTTCTAACTCTTGAGCCAGGCGGGCAGCGTGTTCGCGAGAGATGTTGGAAATCATCACGCGGGCGGTGGCGTAGGTCGTAACTTCGTTTTCCATGAGGGTGAGGCCCTGACGCGTCTCGGACTCACTGGGCAGATACTGTGTTATATCGTTGCAGACCTGCACCCAGCCGGAGGCGATAATACTGAAAACGATCATACCGATGAAAGCGAGGAAAACGCCATTTCTCTTATCGACGATGAAGGTTGCCAGCTTCAGCATGAAGCTGCGGTCATCTTTTTTCTCCTCCATCAAAACAACCCCTTTCATAAGGTAAATAATATTTCACGGTGCGCACCAAAGGGCGCTGCCCTCTGGACACCCGCCCCTCGCCGGGGGGCCGCCTATGCGGCGAGCACCAAAGGGCGCTGCCCTCTGGACACCCGCCCCTCGCCGGGGAGGCCGCCTATGCGGTGGGCACCAGAGGGCGCTGCCCTCTGGACTCCCGCGATTTTTTCGAGAAAAAATCGAGTAAAAGCTTTATTTCGCCTGCGGGCGGGATGGGTGCTGTGGAGATTTTTACTGCTGTACTGACCGGCCAGCCAAAAGGCAGGGCTGGCCGGTCGGGCGGCTGCGGCAGTCTATCGGGACAGGTTTTATTTTAGGGGGCAATGAGCTCCCGCGCAATGGATATGATATCATTTTGTAGTCCGGGCAGGTGGATTGTGACAGTTGCTGCCCGTTCTGGGGGGATACTAAGGATTGCAAATGCAGATTCACTCATGACCCGTATCGAGTCGCTGAGAGGAAGCCGCTTCCGATAGCAGAAGTTTGCCAGCATCCCACGGAGCACCCCCGTAATAGCCAGCGCCCGGGCGAAAATTTCAGAATCCGATTGACTGGCAAGTGATTCGTGCAGATTCGTGCGCAGCCAATCTGCAAAATGCTGTGTGTGCTGTTCGGCCGTGCCGTGCAGGGAAAGCAATTCACCATACAGCTCACAAATATTTTCATCTAAATCAGCGGCCTGGAGCATTGTTGCACACATCAGTGCCAGCCGTAAAGGCGGATCGGCATCTTCACCGTAACGCCTACGTATCAGCTCATCGCAGCGGTCAAAAATGTCCGAAAAAAGCTGCTGGAAAATATCCTCTTTATTCTGAAAAAAATGATAAATACTTCCAATCATTAGCCCTGAATGACGGACAATCTGCCTGATGGTCGTTCTTTTATAGCCCATCTCTAAAAAAATTGCTTTTGCACTGCTGAGTATACGCTGACGGGCGTCTTCGACCTGCATAGGCTTCCCTCACTTTCTTTAACATGTTCAAACTATTATAGCATTTTGTAAGTGTGGCTGTCAAGCCATACCAATTATTAAATTTTTGCTGATAGTGTCAGCGGTGTTAATTTGTTGGTATGTTCAGCATCGCATTTATTTATATTGTGATTACGACAGGGGACGCATTTTGCCACCCTGCCCGCCGTCCTTTTGGCGGGCAGGGCAAGGGGCAGTATCCAATATGTACGCGGCAAAATCCCCCGTCCCCGCCGCAGCGGAGAAAAGCTGCGTTAGCAGCTTGGGGTCTGGGGCGTGAGCCCCAGCGGGTGCAGGGCAGAGCCCGCCGCTCCCCGCGTAGGGGCGGGTGCAGGGCAGAGCCTGCCGCTCCCCGCGTAGGGGCGGGTGCAGGGCAGAGCCCGCCGCTCCCCGCGTAGG
>CAJUSB010000046.1:10408-23899 GCA_910589115.1 uncultured Clostridia bacterium
GCGGGTGCAGGGCAGAGCCCGCCGCTCCCCGCGTAGGGGCGGGTGCAGGGCAGAGCCCGCCGGGTGTCCAGAGGGCAGCGCCCTCTGGTGAAAATAGGGCCTGCGCAGTACGTGCAGGCCCTGGGATGTTTCGTTAAAATTCAGCTGCGCTCGACAGCGTTTCGTTAGGGAGTTCTTCCGCCGATTTTGCTCGCAGGGATGCACAAACCGGCAGTATGCTGCGCAAAAAGTAATAAATAGCCTGTGCCCCGAAAATTGCAGACAGGTTCGGGTTTCGTTCATCGTCCCGCGCAGCAAGCGAGACCAGCGCCGAAGTCAGCATCAGCAGCATACACAGCATCCACTCCGAAGCGGTTGTACGCTCAAAAGAATCAAAGAACGAATCCAACATTTTTTTCATACGCTTATAACCTCTGCTTTCCTTCTTCTTTCATGAGGGCAAAGTCCGCCCCACTCGCATTACAAGCCGCAGCCAAACAAATCCAACGCAAAGGGGCGGCAGTTCCGCCCCCCTTTTGCATGGTTCCTTAAATACGTGCTTCCAGTTCCTTGCGACGCTCCTCAAAGCCCGGCTTGCCAAGCAACGCAAACATATTCTTCTTGTACGCTTCAACGCCCGGCTGGTCAAACGGATTTACTCCCAGCAGATAACCGGACAGTCCGCAGGCCTTCTCAAAGAAGTATACGAGATATCCAAAATGATATGCATCCGCATCGTCAATTTCCAGAAGGATATTCGGCGTTCCACCGTCACAATGCGCCAGCAATGTGCCTGCATATGCCTTGGAATTGACAAACTGCATACTCTTACCCGCCAGATAGTTCAGACCGTCAATGTCCTCCTCGGCTTCTTCCAGGTAGCTCTCCGAACGCGGATTGCGTACCCAGACTACCGTCTCAAACACATTGCGCGTGCCGTCCTGGATATACTGGCCGATGGAATGCAGGTCAGTCGAGAAGTTTGCCGCAGTTGCAAAAATGCCCTTCAGGTCCTTACCCTCAGATTCGTTATACAGCTGCTTGAACCATTCGCCAAACATCAGCAGCGCAGGCTCGTAATTGACCAAAATCTCAACACCCTTGCCCTTGCGGTACAGGATATTGCGCAAAGCCGCATACTGATAACAGAGATTGGTGGACATTTCGCCGCCTGTGAAAGCCTCGCGTGCTTCCGCAGCACCCTGCATGACCTTGTCAATATCAATGCCAGCAGCCGCAATCGGCAGCAGGCCGACAGCAGAAAGCACAGAGAAGCGTCCGCCAACGTCGTCCGGTACTACGAAGGTCTCATAGCCCTCAGCGTCTGCCAAACTCTTGAGCGCACCACGCGCCTTGTCAGTGGTTGCAAAGATATGATCCTTTGCGCCAGCCTTGCCGTATTTCTTCTCTGCGAGCTTCTTGAACAGACGGAAAGCAATCGCAGGCTCGGTGGTTGTGCCAGACTTGGAAATGACATTTACCGAGAAATCACGGTCGCCAATAATCTGAATGACATCATTCACATAAGAGGAGGAAATATTGTTGCCAACAAAATAAACCTCCGGGATGCCCTCCGGACGGATGCTGTTATACATCTGTCCACGGACAAACTCAATCGCTGCGCGTGCACCCAGATAAGACCCGCCAATGCCGATTACAACCAGCACATCAGAGGTTTCCTGAATCTTCTTGGCAGCAGCCTTGATGCGGGCAAATTCTTCCTTGTCATAATCGACAGGCAGGTTTACCCAGCCAAGAAAATCATTTCCAGGGCCGTTTTTAGACTGGATCAACTCTTCCGCAGTCTTCATCATCGGGCCCATTTTCTCAACCTCGCCGTCGCGCACGAACTGTGTGAGGCCGGTCATTTTGAGTTCCATACCCATAATCTTTTTCCACTCCATTTGCATAAAAATTGAGAATTACAGCACGTATCATTCCCGCATTGAGTATATTATACCATATCTGTGCAATAAAGCAAGCACTTTATGACGTTTTTCACAAAATTATCCCCTGTCTTTCCCGTCTTGTACCAGGATGGCAGGATATCTATATGATTTGTTCAAACAGTGTATGCCTCATCATCTGACAGGGACGAAATCAGGGAAACTGATGAATCCTGTATGATAAAACAGCAGGCCGCCGGATACAGCGATCCCGGCGGCCTGCCATTAGGCGATTGATACGTTTGCTGCGCTATTCCAGCAGCGCAAGCAGGTCTTCGGCGGACATGTTCAGGATGGAGGCTTCGCTGCCATCCGAAATCATATCCATCAGCTCTGCCTTTTTCTCCTGTAGCTTCAGGATTTTTTCCTCAATCGTATTTTCTGCAATCAATTTATAGACCTGCACGCTGGATTGCTGTCCGATCCGGTGGGCTCGGTCGGTTGCCTGCTCCTGCGCGGCAAGGTTCCACCACGGGTCATAATGGATTACCACGTCAGCGGCGGTCAGGTTCAGGCCGGTACCGCCAGCCTTGAGCGAGATCAGGAATACGGAAGCGGCGCCCTTGTTAAAATCCTGCACCAGCCGGGCACGCTGTTCCTTGGATGTGGAACCCTGTAGGGTGAAATTTGAAATTCTCAGCTGATTCAGCCGATCCCGGATGAGGTCCAGCATAGAGGTAAACTGGGAGAACAACAGAATTTGATGCCCGTTTTCGGCCATGCTGGCGCACAGCTCAATGCAGGCATCGAGCTTGCTGGCAGGGCCGGTATAATTCTCGAAGCATAATCCCGGCGCACAGCAGATTTGCCGCAGGCGGGTCAGCGCAGCAAGGATTGCCAGTTTGCCCTGTTCTCCGGCAGCCAGTGCATTGCGTGCTTCGAGCGCTGCGGCCAGATAAACCTTTCGCTCGTTTTCAGCAAGCGCAACACGCCGGACATGTTCAATTTTCGGCGGAAGCTCCTTCAATACATCGCGTTTCAGGCGGCGCAGCATGAAGGGCTGCACCAACTTGCGCAGCTGTTCGGCAGCTGCCGCATCGCCGCTTTTTACTGCCGGTTTTTCGAGCTTTTCGACAAAACTTCTGTGACTGAACAGATAACCGGGCATCAGGAAATCGAATAAGTTCCAAAGCTCGCTGAGCCGGTTTTCGATAGGCGTGCCGGTTAGGATAAAGCGCTGGCGGCAAACTACCTGCTTGACCGCTTTAGACGCCAGTGTAGATTGGTTTTTGATGTGCTGCCCTTCATCCAGAATGCAGCAGTAAAATTCCAATTCCGCATACAATTTGATATCCTGCCGCAGCAGTTCATATGAGGTGACCCATACGTCAGAATCCGGTTTTTCTGCAAGCTGTTTCTTGCGTTCTGCCGCCGTGCCCATAATCAGCGTGACCCGCAGATCCGGCGCGAACCGCGCCAGTTCATCCGCCCAGTTGAGGATGAGCGATGCAGGACACACAACAAGGCTGGCCAGTCCGCCGCGCTCGGCGCTGAATAGGAAAGCAATCATTTGGAGGGTCTTGCCAAGGCCCATTTCATCCGCCAATATGCCGCCGAAGCCGCAGCTTTCCAGTGTTTTCAGCCACTGGAAGCCTACGCGCTGGTAAGGACGCAGTACCGGTTCCAAGGGTTCCGGCAGGGCATAGTCGCTATCGGCTACCGATTTGAAACTGCGTACCATTTCGCGGAATTGGCGGTCACGGTTGACACGCAGGCCGCTTTCGCCGGACAGCAGCCCGTCAAGATACAATCCACGGAATGCAGGCATCGTCACCTTGCCGGAAGCAAGGTCCTCGGCGGGAAGCTGGAGCATATGGGCCATTTCCGCGAGTTTTTCGCTCGGGGAACCGTCCAGCGTCATATAACGCCCGTCCGCAAGACGGTGATAACGTCTTTTTTTCAGCAGGCTCTGATAAAGCGCTTCAAGCTCCTCAGGCGGGAATCCGCCGGTATCCAGCGTAATCTCCAGCAGCCCGCCGGAGGATACGGAAACGCCAACCGTCCCGGGCTTTGGCTGGACGCGTTTTTCCCGCAGGCGGTCAGTGACGAAAACCTCACCCATTGCATGGAAACGATCAAATCCACCGGTCAGAAAATCATATATTGCATCATCCCCAGACAGAGAAAACAGTGCGCCGTTCTGTTCAAACTGCCGGGCAACCTGTGAAACCACATCCTGTTCGGCACGCAGGCTGCGCTTGACATCGGGTGTTTTATTAGCCGGTTTATCCGCCGGGAATTCCTGATCCCCATACCGGAAAGCCAGCCGGAGGCTTAAAATCGTATCATCCAAATCAAAATAAAAGCACGGAATACATTCATCCGGCAAATATTCATCCAGCAGGGCATTGGGGTCTTCTACGGTTATGTGCCCTTTAATCTCCGGCAGGACATAGCTGCAAAAAGCAGGCAGGTCATGCAGGGCAAGCACCATTGCATCGGTTCCCGTACTTAGGAGTGGAAAAACTTTTTCCAGAAAAACGGGACTGCATTTTAGCAGCTGCGTGTCATTCCAGGCATACAGACTCTGATTGTTCCCGAAAAAATGCCAATGAAGCGAGCTGTCTATTTTCAGGAGGGCCCCTGTCGAAGTGCGGTCAAGTGAGAGGGCGATATCCGGGTTATCCCGCTGGAATTGTATTGTTTTTCCGGATACATTGTGCAGCACATCTTGTCCATACAGCAAATCAAAAAGGCGGTCAAAGCCGCTGCCTGAGAGCGTCATGGTATTCTTTTTCCACGAGGAATTGTAAGGGATATAGTCAAGCGCACCCCAAGCAACACGTGAGGCACGGAATTCCGGGAATTGATCCATCAGGATGCGTATGATTCCCTGAGAGAGTGTGTCGAACTGCTCAATCCCATGATACAGTGTCAGGCCCTTGCCATAGGCAGATGTGAGTGAACGACACACATTGTAAAGGAAGTTTTTAATATCCCGTATCACATATAACCGATCAAAGCCAACCTGAAAGCTGAGGGTGGGATATGTCATATCTGCCTGGAACGAAATGCACGGAGACAGGCGTGCAGACCGTGTCGGGTCCATGCCGCCAGACGTACTGGTTTTCCCAATATAGGAATTCAGCATCCGCAGGGCAAATATGTCGCTTTTTTGATAGTCGTTTCCACGGGTGGATGAGGGCAGAGGCGTGAGCTGTTTTTTTTTCTTATTGGTGGACTCTTGCTCAGTTTCTATATAATCCAGCAGAGCAGCAACAATATGTTTGCATTTACCATAATCATCGAATCTCGGACAGGTGCAGGAATACTGAAAATTTTCCTCTTTCAGCACCAGCTTAACATCATATGAAAGGCCGCCGCGGACGCGGTATATGACCTCTGTTTTGTTACCGGATTGGTTTGTCAGGACATGCTTTGCGCGTCCCTGATGAAAATATGCAGTGCCACGAGAATAATCTGTTTGTGAAAACGTGGACTTAATTATATCTTTTGTAAGATGTAATGGCATAGATAAATACCTTTCGTTTCTTATCTGGTGCAGCGTAGTGGGGCTGTCAGTATCAGCCGTTCACAATAATATATATCATTATATCGCAAAATGGGACGAAATACAAGGGGTGTATTGGCAACGAAAAAAATGACCGGCCCGCTGTCCTTATGGCGGGCCGGTCGGTGATGGCAAAAACAGGGGGCGGGGCACCAAAACTCCCGTCCCGCCCGTAGGCGAGGCGGAGATGCGTCAGCATCTCGGGGCCCGGGGAGAATCCCCGGCGGGAGTCCAGAGGGCAGCGCCCTTTGGTGCCCGCCGCAAAGGCGCGGGTGCAGGGCAGAGCCCTGCCGCTCCCCGCGTAGGGGTGCTCGCCGCAAAGGCGCGGGTGCAGGGCAGTGCCCTGCCGCTGTCCGCGTAGGACGCCTACCCGGCGAGGGGCGGCGATTTCAGATTTCGCCGCACATGATTGCAGCAAGCGCGTCCTCCGTCGAACGGTGCCCCAGAGAAACCGCTCCCATCGCCTCCGCACGGCGGCCTACTTCGTATTTGTGCAGGTTCGTTTCACCCTCTATGCATTGGCTCGTTAAATATACCTTTGTGCCCGAAAGGATCAGCTTCTGCACCACCTTTTCTAAGCGTACCGGGATGCCGCCGGAACCAAAGCCCTCAATAATAACCTTTTTGTACTTTGAAAGAAATGTGATGATCGATGGGTCAAGGTCAGGGATCAGCTTCATCAGTACAACGTTCGGATCAATTTCTTCCACAAAATATGGTTCGCCGCCCAGCCACGGCACAATGTTCAATATCACCTTGCCCGTGATAGGATCGACACGCCCGGACTGCGGCGCATTTACCGAGCGGAAACAGTCCCGTTCGGTCGCGTGTACCTTTACAACATGGTTGCCGCGGATAATTCGGTGATGCACTACAGCGCATACGCCACAGTACGCGGAGGACGCAACCTTAAATGCGTCAATTAAATTCTCTTCCGCGTCTGAGTCGGGCATTCCAAGCGGGATCTGCGCGCCAGTGAGTACGACCGGCTTGTTAAAATTACGCAGTACATGGTATAAAAGCGCGGCTGTATAGCTCAGCGTGTCGGTTCCGTGCGCAATCACAAATCCATCATAAAGCGGGTAGTTCTTCCAAATCAGCTCAGCAAGCTGCATACGATCCTGCGCCGTCATGTCGGTCGCATCCATGCTCATCGGGTTTTCTACCACGATTTTGCACAGACGGGACAGCTCCGGCACGAATTCAAGCAGCTCTTCCCCTGTCAGCGACGGTGCAAGCCCGCGCCCGCTCTGGCGGCTGGCAATCGTTCCGCCTGTTGCAATCATCAAAATATGCTTCATATTTCCTACAACTCCTGTTCTGTCGTCGGCTCGCCTTTTTCCTCCAGAACCGGTTTCATAATCTTCCCCCTATCGTCGGACAGCCGCTCAGCCCAGCAGCAAAATTCGTTTCTGTCCAGCATTCAGATATGAAACAGGTTCTTAAACGCTTCTCTATCTTCCATTTTAAGCGCATGAGGCCCGCTTGTCAATAACCTGTTTGAAAACCTTTGCTTTGTCAGCCCTTCGGCGGACGGTTGGCTGACAGAGTCTAAAAAATCGGAGTACCCAAAAATACCCCGATTCAATATCATTATATCAGATATCAGCACGGCTGGATATTGGCGAATAGTACGAAAAAACAACAGGATTTTCGGCAGTTCAAACCATTGACTCTGTGGCGCACCCGTGGTATTATAATAACAACAAACAGAACAGAGCGGGTGACGGAAACGGATCAGGATCAGTTGCTTATCTGCTCCATTTGGAAATACGAAACAGAAAGGGGTGAGTCCAATGGTAACTGAACACTTTTTCTTCCAGTCCGAGCGGCTCGCCGGATACACTGAGCCGACTGCGCCGATGGTAGAAAACGGACGTGTCTGCTGACGCTTGGCCGATGGGCATACTGATGAGTATGGCAGAGGCAATGTCCGTACCGATGGAAACGAGATCCCAACAATGGGAATGGCAGCAACAAGGCGAGCGCCGGACGGAAGGATACAACTGAATATTTTTTGAATAGATGAGGGGCCGTCCCGAAGCATTGAAGATGCGGGGGGACGGCCCCTTTTTGCTTTTTGCTGTTTGCAGCTGCGGAAACTGTCCATTTGCTTTTGGCCCTGCGCGGGCAGCGGCAGGGCGCCGCCCTGCACCCGCGATTTTTTTGTAAAAAAATCGAGTAAAAACTTCAATACCTGCATTCGCAGGCCATGGACTGCGTCTGTATCGTTCCGGCACTGTCGTACTGCGGCGGAAAGAGGTGCGTTCATCACCGTTTCTGCGTGCTGCCCCTCCCGCCAAAAGGACTGCGGGAGGGGCGATTTTGTGCGGTATATTTTGAACGGTAAAGCAGATTATAAGAAAAAATAATGAAATTCTTAAACTTTTTTATGGAATGATTAAGATTTGTTTAATCCCCTTGTTTTACCTGGGATGGTGTAGTATGCTGGGCTTGTCAAACGAAAGGAAGGATGCAAAATGGATTTGAATGCAGTCAGCATGTATTTTCAGCAATATGGAGCGGTGGCGGTCTTTGTAATCGTGCTGTTGGAATACTGCAATCTGCCGGGTTTCCCGGCGGGAATCATTATGCCGTTGGCCGGTGTTTGGGCGGCACAGGGCAACTTAGGATTCTGGACGGCGATTGGACTGTCAGTCGCGGCGGGGCTGCTGGGCAGTGTGATCTTATACGGGATTGGACGATGCGGCGGACAGATTTTCCTGAATGCTTACTTAAAAAAATTCCCATCACATAGGGGCGGAATTGAGCGGACATTGGATACTGTGCGGCAGCGTGGCAGCTGGGGCGTATTTATCAGCAAGCTGATACCGATGGTTCGGACGGTCATATCGATTCCGGCAGGGGTATTAAGGATGCCGCTGCGAAGCTATCTTTTGAGCACGCTGGCGGGAGTCTTTGTCTGGAATTTTGTTTTTGTGGGAGCCGGATACATAGGCGGCGAAGCGATTCTGCATTATTTTGCGGGATAAAAAAGCTGTCCGGCAGAAAGAAACCAAGAGGAAAAAGGATACAGTGGGGAGGGCATATCATATGAGGATCGCAATGCTGACAAGTAATTATAAACCGTTTGTTGGGGGTGTACCGATTTCGGTGGAACGGCTTGCGGAGGGATTACGCAGGCAGGGGCATACGGTATTTGTATTTGCGCCGGAGTGCGGGGACTGTGCAGATGATATTTGGACTTATAGGTTCCAGACGGTGAGGCCTCTGCAAAGCGGAGGGTTCCGTTTTCAGCAGTTATTTGACCAGACGGTATACCGGATATTCCCGACACTGGGGGTTGAACTGATTCATGTGCATGATCCATTTTTGGTGGGGCATATGGCGCTCCGGCTGGGGCGAAAATATCATATTCCGGTAATTTTCACGCATCACACGCGATATGAACAATATTTGCACTATGTAGGGGTGTATGCGGCGGCGGAGGCACGGGCGCGGGCGGGGCATCCGGTCACGGCGGGGCTGCTGCGGGAGGTACGGGAGCGCTGGCTGCCGGAACGGGTTGCGGCGTTTGAGAACCGGTGCAGTGCGGTCATTGCGCCGTCGGAAAGTATGCGGCAGGAGCTTTTGCGGTTGGGCGTTGTGCGGCCGGTGCAGGCCATACCGACTGGGATTCCGGAGTCGGCGTTCTCGTGGGATGCGGCGGAAAGCGTCCGGCTGCGCCGGCAGCTTGCAGGGGACAGGCCGTATTTGTTGTGCACGGTATCGCGCCTGGGACGAGAAAAGAACCTGGAAACGCTGCTGCGGTGCATGGTGCTGCTCAAGGAGCAGATCGGTGCAGTTTTCCGTCTTGCAGTCCTGGGCGAAGGGCCGCAGCGGGCGGCGCTGGAAACATTGCGGGACTGCCTGGGGCTGCGTGAAGAGGTCACATTCTGCGGCGCAACAGAAAACAGCAGTCTTGCATCGTACCACCGGGCGAGCGATGTATTTGTATTCACATCCCGGACGGAGACGCAGGGCATCGTGCTTCTTGAAGCGATGGCGGCGGGGTGTCCGGTGGTGGCGCTGCGCACGCCAGGGCCGCAGGACGTGATCCGGGACGGTCTGAACGGTTTTCTGACCTGTGAGGCAGATTTCGCCCCGCGCATTGTGGAGCTTTTGCGCAGCGCGTCTCTTCGGAAGTCGCTCTCATCCGGTGCACTGTATACGGCGCGCTGCTTCACGGCAGACGAAATCGCACGCCGGGCGGAGGCGTTTTACTGTGAAGTCTGCGCCGGATGGTACTCGCCTGCGCGGCGGGCGCTCCTCGCCGGAGAGGCATCCTGCGCGGACAGCGCCAGAGGGCGCGGCCCTCTGGACTCCCGCTGGGGTCAGTGACCCCAGACCCCGGGATGCTTCGCATCTCTTTCTCGCCTGCGGGCGCTCCTCGCCGGAGGAGCGTCCTGCGCGGACAGCGCCAGAGGGCGCGGCCCTCTGGACTCCCGCTGGGGTCAGTGACCCCAGACCCCGAGATGCTTTGCATCTCTTTCTCGCCTGCGGGCGGGACGGGGACTTTCGGTGCGGGGGAATTGGTTTCTACGGTGCTGACCAGCCCGCCATAAGGACAGCGGGCTGGTCGGTTTACATTTGTGTGGGGGGCCAAAATGGGGGATTTAGAGGGATTTTAGGTTTGCACGGTATGTGCACATTGTTTTTTCATCCGTTGTGTCAAGGATGGATTGTAATTCGCTGACTGCATTTTCTTTGTCGTATGGGAGGTTGGCCGTTAGGGGATAGAAGTTAGAGACGGTATTTGCCAGGAGATGGGTTCGGATATGCAGATTTGCAATCAGGGTTTGCAGTTCCCGGATGCGTTCCCGCTCCCCTGCGGGAGTAAAGATTCCGGCTTTTGCAAGTTGATATAATTCGGTATCCGGGAACAGGGTGAGAGAGTCAACGGAGATGAAATAAGGGTTTAGGCGGCTGAAAAGTTTTGCGCTGTTGGCAGCGCTGCGGCAGGCGTTCCCTTTGCCAGCCAGACCGGTCATGTATACGAAATAATATTCGATTCCGGCGTCATCCAATTTGCGGCACTGTGCCAAAATATCGGCAGCAGAATAGCCCTTATTTGCCAGTGTGAGGACAGCATCGTCTCCGCTTTCAGTTCCGATGGTTAGGCCGTTGATTCCCAGGGCACGGAGCTTTTTTAGCTGCCAGACTTCCTTTGTCTGGATATCGCGGACACTGGCAAACATTGAGATAGATTGGCATTTAATCAGATATTCGCGGATGGTCAGTGCACGGAGGCGGAGGTTTTCATAACTCATAGCGAAGGGGTTGGCACCCGTCAGAAAAACACGCCTTGCGTTGGGCTGATGGCTTTTGATTTCGGCCAGGTCGGATTCAAACTCTGTAATGGGGGACATCCGGAAACGTTCACCTTTATAAAGACTGCAAAAGCTGCATTTCTGATAGGTGCAGCCGCTGGTGGCCTGTAGAATGACCGATTGTGCCTCATAGGGTGGCCGCCATGTTCTTCCTGTGAAATGCAATGGATACGGCCCCCTTTTTACAGGTGCGGAAGGTTTTCGCGGTATTCCCGCAGATCGTCCTCGCGTGCGGTTTCAATGATTTTGTCCAGCGCCGCAGAAAGTTTTTCTTTGTCCCCGGGTAGGGTTCCCTGGAAACGGAATGCATTGGATGCACCTAAAGCTGCAAACTGGGTAGGGATTTCCAGATGGTTTAGCAGTGTGCGGATTTCTTTATATTTTTCGATTTCGCTTTCTTCTTTCCAGTTTCCGTCCTGAATTTCCTGATAAAGTGCAGAATCTGGGTAAATCGTCAGCATATTGACGCCGATCAACTGCGGATGGAGCTGATTACACACTGCGGCAGTGGCTTTTGCGCCGGTTTCGCCGCGTCCTGCGCCGGAAATACTCACCAGATAAAAGAAACTATAATGGATACCGGCATGATCTAACCGGCGGCATTGCTGTACAATATCCGCAGAGGTATAGCCCTTATTCATAAAACGCAGTGCTTCGTCATCTCCGGTTTCAATCCCGATTGTCAGGCCGTCATATCCGGACTGATGCAGTGATGACAGTTCTTCGTCCGACTTGCCTGTAATATCTGTAATACGCGCAAAACAGCCGATGGTTTTGACAGCCGGAGTATATTTGTGAATCAGGGCGGCGATGGACATAAGCCGTTCATATTGCAGTACAAACGGGTTTGCACCTGTCAGGAAGGCCCGGTGAAATCCGAAACCGGTATATCGTTTCAGCATGGACATTTCTTTCAGGTCGCTTTCGATATCTTCAAGCGGGGACATTTTGAAATGAAACGGCAAATCATTGTAAAGCGTACAGAATTTGCACTTGTGATGGGTACAGCCTGCCGTTACCTCGAGCAGCATTGAAGCAGACTCATAGGGCGGCCGCCATATTGTTCCGGTGTAATGCATGATGGAACCTCCTTGTTTTTTGGCTATTATAGCATGGTGTGTGCGAAATGAACAGTACGGTACTTTTTTGCAGTACCTTGATTTTGACATGCAGCCGTTATATAATGCCAAGTGGGAGGAGGTTCATAAAATGAGAAAAACGGAAGCCGCTGTGCAGCGCTGTAAAACCATGTCTATGCTGCAAAAGATTTTAGGCGGAAAGTGGAAACTTGAAATACTCTATTATATTGCATTTTGTGATATCCGCAGGTTTGGGGAGCTGCGCCGTCAGCTTGGCGAAATCACAGAATCATCCCTGACGAAACAGCTCCGGGAATTAGAGGCCGATGGTTTTTTAATCCGGCATGATTTCCAGGAGCTTCCGCTGCGGGTAGAATATCAATTATCTGATTTGGGCCGGAGTTTTATGGATGTGATTGCTTACATGAAAGCGTGGGGTGAGCAGAACCTTCCAGAAACAACAGATTGACAGTTTATACAAAAAATTTGAATATGAGAAAAACCGCCTCTGCCGTGGGAATACATCCGGGCGGGGCGGTTTGTTTTCTTTTTTGTTGTAATGTTTTATTCATGGCAGCTGCCATGACTTCCGCAGCCGTGGCTGCCGCAATGATGTTCATGATCCCCGTGGCCGTGATGGTCGCAATGAACTTCCGGGTCATAGTGAAGAGAGCCAGCAAGGAAAGATTCAACCGCCTGATCGGCATCACCGGAGACGCCGCCGCAGAGTTTGATCCCGTTTGCTGCCAGCGCAGCCTGTGCGCCTCCGCCAATACCGCCGCAAATCAGGATATCTGCATTCAGGGCGCGCAGTACGCCAGCCAATGCACCATGGCCCTGGCCGTTCGTGCTGACAACTTCTGAGGAAATGACTTTCCCGTCTTCTGCATCATAGACTTTGAATTGCTCGGTACGGCCAAAATGTTGGAAAATTTGTCCGTCTTCAAATGTAACCGCGATTCGCATAATCGTATCTCCTTTAGATTTTTGGTATTGTTGGTTCAGCTGATGTTTTAGGCAGGTTTGACAGTTAAGGCAATGCGCTTCGCCATTGCAAAGCCGATAGTCGCCGCCTTCGATTTGCAGCATAGCGCCATCCACCAGTGCATCGGCTATTTTTTTGCGTGCGGAGGCATAGAGCAGCTGTACGGTTGTGCGGGAGATATCCATTTGTTCCCCGCATTGTTCCTGTGAGAACCCCTTTTTATCAATTAAGCGGATCGTTTCATATTCATCTATGGATAATGAAATGATTTGATTCCGATGGGTTCCCAATGGTGCAAAAGCTCGATTTTCTGGGAAGTCGCAAACTCTTCTGCATTTTTTAGGGCGCGGCATTGCTGCTCCTTTCCGACAATTAGGATTGGCCTGAATTTCTCTTGGAGATAATAAGTTCAGCTCATGACAGCTTAGGAATTAGCTTATAAAGAGTATAACACCATTTCGGGCATATGTCAATAATAAATCTTCCATTGGTAAAACACAAAAACACCGCAGGAAATCGACCGGCCCGCAATCCCTTATGCGGGCCGGTCAGCAGGGCAGCTGCGGTTGCTGGAGCACCAAGCCCCCGTCCCGCCCGCAGGCGAAGGGAGATGCGTCAGCATCTCGGGGTCCGGGGTGTAACCCCGGCGGGAGTCCAGAGG
>CAJUSB010000047.1 GCA_910589115.1 uncultured Clostridia bacterium
CAAAATTCTGCATGTTGCGCGCTCCAACCTGGAAACAATCACATTTTCCAATAAACTGCTCAATGTGCGCCGGGTTCGTGATCTCCGTGACAACCGGCAGCCCCGTGGCAAGACTGGCCTTGTGCAGCAGCTCCAGTCCCTCCGCTTTCAAACCCTGGAATGCATACGGGGAAGAACGCGGCTTCCAAGCACCGCCGCGCAGTACCGTCGCCCCCTGCGCTTTCACATGCTCCGCAACCTCTAAAATCTGCTCCGCACTCTCTACCGAACACGGCCCCGCCATTACAACAATCCGCTTTCCGCCAACCGCTACCCCCGGCGCAATCTCTACTACCGTATCCTCCGGGTGCGTCTTCCGGTTCGCCAGCTTGAATGGCTCCTGTATCTTGGTCACCCGCTCAACATGCGGGTCCCGCAGGATCGCATCCTGATCCAGCGCGTGTGTGTCGCCCAACAGTGCAAGCACCGTCGTACCCGTGCCATAAATCGGGTTTACCTGTACCTCGTACCGGCTGGTCAGCCATCCCGAAAATGTATCAATATATTCCTGCGTTGCACTGTTCTTCATTACAATAATCATCGTTTCCTGCTCCTTTTTTATTCAGCTTCCGCTGCCGCCGGGGAAAAGAAAAAGCCTCCCTTCCCATAAAACAGGGACGGAAGACAAACAATTCCGCGGTACCACCCACATTCGGCGCACCAAAAGCGCCGCACCTCTCTACAGCACGGGAGAAACCCTTTCCTCCGATGCCTGATCCCTGTAACGGGAGAAACCCGTGGCCGCCTACTTCCTGATGTCACCAGATACCGTTCAGCCGCCCGGCTCGGGAGGGAACTTCATGCCGCCGGCGCCTGCACCCGCTTCCAGTCAGGGCGGGTACTCCCTGCAAAGCACACACTGCCGCACTACTTCCTCTGTCATCGCCATTCGCTATATACACCCATATTATACGGGACACGTCGGGAATTGTCAAGAAAAATTTCCGGCTGTCTGGTTTGTCCAAAACCCGCAGATTTTGGACAAACCAGCGTTCCCACTGCCGCGCAGCGTTTACGATGGAAGGATATCAGAAAGGTCGGTGTCCTCACGGATGCCGTAACGCGGCAAATCCCGCACGCCGTGCCCTACACGGGCAATGCCCGGCTGGGTCGAAACCGAAACCGTCACATCCATCGCGTCCAGCAGCTTTTCACACCAGCGGTCACCCGCTCCGTAAGGATATGCAAACCAATGCACCGGCACACCGGTATACTGCTCAATCATCGTACAGGAATGCGCAATATCCATGCCAACCCGCTCGGCATATTGTACCTGCTTTTCATCCGGCAGGCGCTGTACCCCATTCACCGCGTCCGGCCCCTTGCGCACCGCGCCGCCAATATCCGGATTGTGCAGGTTATGAGAGTGTGATCCAAAGCTGACAAGGCCGCTGTCAGACATTTCCCTGACCTCGGGCCAACAGAGCATAAACGCGTTTTCTTCCTTCTCCTCGCGGATGTTGGCTGTGATGAGCGCTATGACCGCCCGGAGACCGTTTTCCTTCAAAACAGGATACGCAATCGAGTAATTCGACTGATAGCCGTCATCAAAACTGATGACAACTGCTTTTTTGGGGCACTTTTGCGTGCCGCGTAATATTTCATTCAGCTCGTCCGGCAGCAGCGTCTGATAACCATGCTCCCGCAGGTATTCCATATCCCGCCGGAATTTGCCCTCCGTAACAGTCAGCGAGTTGGTTTCGCCTCCGTCCGGCACCAAATGATGATACATCAGTATGGTAACCTGTCCGCGCATCCCGCGCAGTGCAAACGCCCCAATGATCACTGCTGCCAGCAAAAGTAAGGCAATTCTAAATCGTCTCATCCCGTCCCTCTCCTTTTCCATATGGCGGATTTCGACCGCCCGACAATGCACCGGAGGAAATCCAGCCCATATATCATGATAGACGGATGCTGGAGGAGAGTCAAGGTGTTATTTGTAAATTTTTATGATATCTGGTATGACGTTGTTGTGCAGAAAATACAGCCCTCATCGGGCCACGACCGGCAGCCGCCCGCCCAGCCTGGAAAGCAGCTCATTTGTAATCGTGCCGCATTGTGCCGCCAACGCCTCCGCACGAAGCATTTCAGGGCCGTCACAGCCAATCAGCGTTACAATATCGCCGGTTTCTGCCTCTGGTGCGCCGGTAACATCAATCAGCGCCTGATCCATACAAAGCCGGCCAATCAGGGGACACTTTTTGCCGCGTAAAAGAACATAGCCGCCCATCTGCGGCAGACTACGCGGCAAGCCGTCCGCATAGCCGATGGAAACCGCAGCAATCCGGGTAGCCCGCCCCGCCTGGAACGCACGGTCATACCCTGCACATTCGCCCGCCGCAAGCGTGCGCACCGAAGTAACACGCGCCCGCAGGGAAAGCACCGGCTGTAGGTCAAGTGGCCTGCGGACCGGTGCGTCACTGCTGCGCACGCCGTACAACGCAATGCCGACCCGCGCATAATCACAGGACTGCTGTTCCGGCAGGTTCAGCACGCCATAGCTGGCCTGTATATGCACCCGTCCCGTGGGAAAGCCTTGCGCACGCAGCCATGCAACCGTCTCATAGAACCGCGTCAGCTGGGCTTCCGTGTAAGCAATATCTGATTCCGCCAAGCTGTCCGCAACACAGAGATGTGAGAATATCCCGACAACTTTCAGGTTTTTACGCTGATACAGCGCCGAAATCGCCGCATAGTCATCCGCCGGAAGTCCAAGGCGGTGCATCCCGGTATCCAGCCCGAGATGTATCCGCAAAGGAAAGCCGGTATCAGCCAGCGACTGGCCGTGTGCAGCATCCGCAACCATCTGGGACAAACGCCAGCGCAGCAGCAGCGCAGCCTCCTCCGGCGGCGTATATCCAAGGATCAGAATTTCCCCGCGAATACCAGCCTTTCGCAAAGCAATGCCCTCCGTCAGACAGGCAACCGCAAACGCACGCACCCCAGACCGCCAAAGCGTCCGCGCAACCGTTACAGCACCGTGCCCGTAGGCATCCGCCTTGACCACCCCCATCAAGGCACAGCCAGCAGGCAGGGACGACTGCAAAACATGGACATTATGGCGCAGTGCAGACAAATCCAGTTCCCGCCACGCACGCGCTTTTGCGCCGGGCCGCGCCGGACGCAGAAAGCAAAGCACATATGCAAGCCCGCAGCTGCCAGCCAACACCGCCAGGTAATGCACCAAACTGTTTTCGATCAGCAGCGTTTGAAGCCCCACCGCCTTCGCACCGCCGCGCACCAGAAGAATCACCATTGGATGCAGAATATAAATCAGCAGAGAAAATGAACGAAACGACTTCCGTTCCCCTGCGTTTGCGTCCAGAAGAAGCGAAAACAAACACACCATCAGCAACGGAAGAAACAGGTACATACTATCATGCCGCTGCACATTCTGTGCACGCAGAAACAGCGCTTCCGCACTCATCGCCAGCAGCGCAAGCACACCGCCTGCGGCTGCAAGCCCTCTGCGCAGACGGAACCCCGCCGCGCCCAGCAGCAGAAAAATCGGTGCATAAAAGAGTCCATTCCGCGTGTAAGTGCATACCGAAAAAATGCCATTATAAAATATATTTATTACAGGTATCCGCGTGCAAATGCCATACCAGCTGTCACCGCCCAGCCCAATCAAATACAGCACTCCCGCCACCGACAATGCAGCGGGAAGTCCGGCCCGGGCCAGTGTACGCGCAATCAATACCCCCAACATTGCAGCCGGGAAATACCATAGGTGATAAAGTGTCCCATCCAGCAGCAGACGGCGCACCCAATCCAATCCGGAAATATTGCCGTTATAGAAATTGACCGGCAGATATAATATAACAGAAGCTGCATATAAAAACAGCGTTTTTTGCAAGAAACGATTTGTCCCGTTCCAGTTGCCCCGTGCAAGAAAATATCCGCTTACCATCAGGAAAAAGGGGACTGCTATCCGCGCCAGCACGCGGGTCAGCCAGAAATCGCCTGCTTCCGTCAAGCCGGAAAGGGGCGAGGTATGAATCGCAACGACCAGCGCCGCAGCAATCAGGCGGAACATATCAAGCGCCGGGTATGAGCGCTTCATGCACCCACCCCCCAGGCCGTGACGACAAAACCATCCACATTATTACCGGAAATCTGGCAGCAGCCGTCCGGCAGTTCACAATCGGTATGCGTGCCAGTGCACGGAAGATAAAAAACCCGCGCCGTCCGTCCGTTTTCCAGTGTGCAGATACGTTCCTTTTCCCTGATCCATTCGGTGTATTCCTCCAGGCAAAATCTGTTTTCATACATAAGCTGCGCATGTGGCGCTCCTACATAACGGAAATGCCACGGTTCGTGCGAAATACCGGTGATTTCTTCCTTATCACGGGCATAACGCTCAATAAATCCATACCGGAGCGCCGCGCGGCGAAAGGTCTGACAAAGACCACTATAGGGAAAGTCCGGACGAATGAAATCTATATCAGACGCAGCTTTTCCGAGGTCAATCGCAAGCCCGGTTTCATGCTCGCTGCATCCTGGAAAGGCTACATACTGCCGGGTAAAGGCTTCGCCGTTGGTACGCAGGGTGTCCTCCCAAAGCTGCTGCTGTTCGGCATGGCTGCGCCAGCCGGAAACCGGTACGATTTTTCCACCGCCGTGAATTTCCGCAATGCAGGCGGAAAGCAGACGCGCTGCCCGGCGCTCTAAATAAATATCCGGGTATTCCGCATCGTATGTGGAAAGCTCCGCATTTCCGGTCCCGCAAAGTGCATGTTTCCGGTTAACCAGGATCAACGGCCCCTGACCAATCAGGCTGCGGTGCAGTGTTACCTTCCTCATGCCTGCACCCCCAACTCTATCAGACGGGTAATGAGTTCGCTGAATGTCAGTCCCCCCGCACACATCATGGTCGGAAAACGGCTGTGCGCCGTAAAGCCCGGAATCGTATTGACTTCATTAAAAACAATTTCCCCCTCCGGCGTCAGGAATAAGTCAACCCGTGCCATCACCCGGCAGTTCAAAGCACGGTAAACCGTTTTGGCTGCCTGCTGTATTTGGGCTGCCTGATGCGAGGATATCCGCGCGGGACAGTGTATCTTTGCACTTTTTAAGGTGTATTTTTCCTCATAATCAAAAAATCCGGTCTCCAGTTCTACTTCGTCTATCGCCCCGACAGTCAGCTCACCGCAGCCAATCACAGCACAGCCTACCTCAAAGCCCGGAATCGCTTCCTCTAAAATCATTTCATTGTCAAACGCCGAGGCGTTATCCAATGCGCCGGACAGCTGCTGTATACACTCGACCCGGCTGACGCCAAAGGAAGAACCCGCCCGCAGAGGTTTCGCAAAGAGTGGGAATCCGATCGATTTGGCAGCCGCTTCCATTTCGGCACGCGGGGCGTTTGATGCGAAAACTTTGCTTTTCGGGACTCGTATCCCGGCCGCTTCGACAAGGCGGTGCGCACGTTCTTTATCCATGCAAAGCGCACTGGAAAGTGTGCCGCATCCAATCACAGGCAGCCCAGCCAACTCACACGCGCCCTGTATGGTGCCATCTTCCCCGTTCCTGCCATGCAGGATGGGAAATACGGCATCCAGCGGCAGACACTGCCCGGAACCATCCAGCAAGAGCAGCCCCCGACGGCTCCGGTCAAGGCTCAGCGTGCAGGGGACACAGCAAGTTTCCCAGCCGCCATTCAACAGACCCTGCCATCCGTGCGCAAAATAAAACCATTTCCCTTCCGCCGTGATTCCAACAGGGACCACCTCAAAATGTTCGGTATCCAGATGCGAGAGCACCGCGTGCGCCGACTGCAAGGAAACTTCATGCTCGCTGGAACATCCGCCAAATACAATTAAAACCCTTTTTTTATCCATTTTTCAAAACCTCCTGTATACAGCCAAATGGGCCGCTTCGCTTTTTCTGCCTTTATCATAGCAAAAACGAACAGAACGGGTTTTCTTTTTTCTTTGAGGGCTTCTTGCGTTTTTGCAGAGAAATTCTTGAGATTTACTTACGGATGATAGGGCAGTTCCTGATAGAACGTTGTTTGCATTGGAAGCTATGAAAAATCCGCCGCAGTTACTGAATCAAATGATTTCGTAACAGCGGCGGATTGCTTATGCTGTATCTTATGAAATTGTAGCCGCAAACTGTCAGCTGCGGCTATGCAGTTCAGGCACAGTCTGGAATTTATTCAAAATATTCTACATGCTCAAAAGAGCCGATTGCTCCGCAGGTGTCACAAACATCCGGACGCTGCTCAAAAATCGCACCGCAGAACTGGCAGCGCCAGCCTTCCTTTTTCTGCTTGGGAGCGGTTTTGGCCGCTTCTGCGGTCGAAGCCTTCACCGATGCATTCAGCTCCGCTACCAGCAGAAGGAACCGGTTTTCGTGGCTGCGTTCGATTTCGGCAACCCTCTCAAACATGACCGCCAAATCCTCCCGGCCGTCTGCACGCGCCTGACGGGCAAAATCCGGGTACATCTGATTCCATTCGCTGTATTCACCGTGCGCGGCCTGCATCAGGCATTCCAACGATGACTCCGGCATTCCATACAGCTGCTCAAACCAGAGACGCGCGTGGATCATTTCATTTTGCGCCATCTGTTCAAAGGCTTCTGCAATTTTTTCATGGCCGTTCTTTCGCGCAACCAGCGCAAAATATGTATATTTATTCCGGGCGATGGATTCCCCAGCAAGTGCATCACGAAGATTTTTCGCCGTTTGCGTATCCTTCCAATCCATAACTCCAAGTCCTCCTTTGAGATATTTTTATCAGAATAACACAATCTTACAAAGTTGTCAACCCAATGGCAAAAAAGTGCACGGCCTGGTTTCAATCAACTGACTTACAAAATGTGCTGTAATGTGCGAAGCAGTCGCGCCATTTCGTCGTCTGTTCCAACCGTGATGCGCAGGTAATTATCAATTTCAGGTATGCGGAAGTAACGGACAAATATATTTTCCGATTTTAATGCGTTGAAAATTGCTTCCGCCCGCTGGCTTTTATGCTTGGCAAACAAGAAATTTGTCTGCGACGGAAGAACTGTAAAGCCCAGCGCTTGAAGTGCCTGCGCAGAATGTTCCCTGGTCGCGATAATTTTTGAACAGGTTTCCCGGAAATAGTCTTCATCTTCAACAGAAGCCGTTCCACAGGCAAGGGCAATCGTATCCATCGGATAGGAATTATATGAATTTTTAACGGATTCCAATACGGCTGCCAGCTCCGGCGAACAAAGTGCATAGCCGATTCGCAGTCCGGCCAGCGAGCGTGACTTGCTCATCGTTTGGACAATAACCAGATTTTCATACTTTTCAAGCAGCGAAACACAGGAAAATGTGCTGAAATCTACATAGGCCTCATCAATAATCACAATACAGTCCTGATTATGCTGTAGAATATCCTCAATGACACTGCATTCCGCACTCAATGAAGTCGGCGCGTTCGGATTTGGGAAAATAACACCGCCGTTCGGACGGTCAAAAGCACGCGGATCCAGCGTGAAATCATCCCGAAGTGCAACACGCTCGAACGGAATTCGCAGCAGGTCACACCAGACCGGATAAAAAGAATAGGTAATATCAGGGAATAAAATCGGCTGGTTAGAGGCGAAAAATGCCTGAAATGCCAATGCAAGCACATCATCCGAACCATTCCCGAGAAATACCTGCTCTGGTTTCAATCCGAAACGGCGGGCCAATGCAGAACGCAGATTCCGCCCGTTTGTATCGGGATAAAAACGAAGCTGGTCTGCGCAAGCCTCCGATAAAACTTTTTGAACACGCGGAGAGGGCGGGTAAGGGTTTTCGTTTGCGTTCAGCTTTATCAGATTGGGTGCATCTGATTGCTCGCCCGGAATATAGGGGTCTATTTTTCGCAGTTTATCCTGCCAGCGTTTCATAAATAAATCACCTCATAAATTTATATGGCTGATAACATTTTACTGCTCTAAATCATCAAAGTCAAGTTGTGATTGTAAATTTTTACTTTGAATGTTATAATATCATATAACACGCCTGAATGCACGATAAATCAAAAAAATCCTCATAATTTCTAAAAAACCATACACCGGATTTAACCGGCCGCACCGCCCGCCTTTTTGGCGGGGCGGCCAGCACAGATGTTAGAGAAGCAGTGCACCAGCCCCGCCCGCAGGCGGAAATGAGATGCGTCAGCATCTCGGGGTCTGGGGCTTGCCCCAGTGGGAGTCCAGAGGGCAGCGCCCTTTGGTGCTCGCCGCATAGGCGCGGGAGTCCAGAGGGCAGCGCCCTTTGGTGTCCGCCGCATAGGCGCGGGAGTCCAGAGGGCAAAGCCCTTTGGTGCTCGCCGCATAGGCGCGGGAGTCCAGAGGGCAGCGCCCTTTGGCGCCCGCCGCATAGGCGCGGGAGTCCAGAGGGCAGCGCCCTTTGGCGTTTGAGCTTGAACAGGAGGTGCCGATATGTATCAGCCCTTAGCAGACCGGATTCGCCCTAAGTCGCTCGATCATGTGGTCGGGCAGCGCACCCTGCTGCAACAAGGCGGCGTCCTGCGCCGTATCATCGACAGCGGGCAAATCCCCAATATGATCTTTTATGGCCCGTCAGGAATTGGAAAAACAACCGTAGCTTCCATTATCGCCCAGCAGACACAGCGCCGCCTCTATCGCCTGAATGCTACAACGGCCTCCATTCAGGATATCCGCGCAGTCGTCAGCGAACTCGATACCTTCCTTACCCCAAACGGGGCGCTCGTCTATTTGGACGAGATTCAGTATTTCAATAAAAAACAACAGCAGAGCCTGCTCGAATTTATCGAATCCGGTAAAATCACGCTGATCGCTTCAACTACCGAAAATCCCTATTTCTATGTCTACGGCGCGGTGCTCAGCCGCTGCACCGTGTTTGAATTCCTGCCGGTTGCGCCGGATGAGCTTGCACCCGCAGTTGAAAGGGCTTTTTCTTTGGCCCTGGAGGGCCGCAGCGTGTCAGTAGAATCAGGCGTGACAGAGGCCGTTTCCCGGCGCTGCGGCGGTGACGTTCGCAAAGCCATCAATGCCGTGGAACTGCTGACCAGCGGCGTTGCCGACGGCGGCAGCATTACACTCGCCGAGGCAGAGGCCGTTTCCCAACGCTCCAACATGCGCTTCGACCGGGACGGGGACAGCCACTATGACATTTTATCAGCATTCCATAAGTCAATTCGCGGTTCCGATCCCGATGCTGCCGTGCACTACCTTGCCCGCCTGCTGGAGGGCGGGGACATGATTTCTGCCGCCCGCCGCCTGTTGGTTATTGCTGCCGAAGATGTTGGCTTGGCTTATCCCCAGGCAATGCCAATCGTAAAAGCCTGCGTCGATGCCGCGTTCCAGCTCGGCCTGCCCGAAGCAAGGCTGCCACTGGCCGAAGCCACCCTTCTGCTGGCAACTGCGCCCAAGTCAAATTCTGTTACGACAGCCGTCGAAGCGGCGCTGGCTGATCTGCGCGGCGGTAATACCGGCGAGATCCCCGCCGCCCTGCGTGATGCGCACTATCAGGGCGCATCAAAGCTCGGTCACGGCTTGACCTATCAGTTCCCGCATGATTATCCAAACCACTGGGTTTCACAACAGTATTTGCCCGATACGCTTTCAGGCTGCTGTTATTATGAATACGGCCCCAATAAAAACGAACAGGCTGCAAAGAATTATTGGGAAAAGGTGAAAAAGCAGTAGGCTTTTGGCATTTTCCGTGGTATACTGTATCTGTTTGAACATCTCTTATCCTTTCTTTTTCGTTTCGTTCCGTTCCGGCCCCGCCCGGCTTGGTTCGGCCCGTTTGGACTGCGCCGCATTCGGACGGACTGCGCAGAAAGGACCAGTCATTGTTGCAGGAGGAATTCTATGCGTCATCTGATCGACCCGCTTGATTTTACATTAGAGGAGACCGAACGGCTTCTCACCCTTGCGGATGATATCGCCCGCGACCCCGCCGCCTACCAGGAAGCGGCACGCCATAAAAAATTGGCGACCCTGTTCTATGAACCCTCCACCCGCACCCGTCTTTCCTTTGAGGCAGCGATGCTGAATCTCGGAGGTTCCGTTCTCGGCTTTGCAAGTGCCGATTCTTCATCTGCCGCAAAGGGGGAAAGCGTTGCGGACACCATCCGCGTGATTTCCTGTTACGC
Organism: uncultured Clostridia bacterium; assembly: GCA_910589115.1. Lineage (GTDB taxonomy): Bacteria > Bacillota > Clostridia > Oscillospirales > Butyricicoccaceae > QXXE01. The sequence continues at coordinate 10,148 of CAJUSB010000047.1, forward strand.
GGATATCGCGGCCATGCGCCACCCGAAAGAAGGTGCGCCGCTGCGTGCCGCCCGTTATAGCCGCATTCCGGTGATTAACGCGGGCGACGGCGGACACCAGCACCCCACACAGACACTGACCGACCTGCTGACCATCCGCAGGCGCAAGGGCCGTCTGGACGGGCTGACGATCGGCCTGTGCGGCGACCTTAAATTTGGCCGCACGGTACACTCGCTGATGATGTCGCTGGCCCGCTGTTCAGGGATTCGGTTTGTGCTGATTAGCCCGGAAGAACTGCGCGTACCTGATTACATTATCACGGAGGCAATCCGTCCGCGCGGGATTCCTTATGAAGAAGTCCGCAGCCTGGAAAGCGCAATGCCTGCACTGGATATTCTGTATATGACCCGTGTCCAGCGTGAACGGTTTTTTAATGAAGAGGACTACGTCCGTCTGAAAGACAGCTATATTTTGACGGCAGAAAAGATGAATCTTGCAAAGCCGGATATGGCAGTGCTGCATCCGCTGCCTCGCGTCAATGAAATTGCGCTGAACGTAGATGACGACCCCCGGGCCGCATATTTTGAACAGGTGCAGAACGGCGTATATGTAAGGATGGCGCTGATTTTAACGCTTCTGGGATTGGAGAAATGAAATGTTAAATATTGACAGCATACAGAATGGGCTTGTAATTGACCATATTAAGGCGGGCACGGGGATGCGGATTTATCAGCTGGCCGGGCTTGACCGCTTAGACTGCTGTGTAGCGATTATCCGCAATGCACGTTCGGGAAAATATGGTCACAAGGATATTATAAAGATAGAGAGTGTAATTGACCTGAACCTGGAAGTTCTGGGATATTTAGACCCGAATGTCACGATAGATGTCATTCAGAACGGCGAGATAGTAGAGAAGAAGAAGCTGGACCGGCCGAAGCGGCTGGTGAATATTATCCGCTGTCGGAACCCGCGCTGCATCACGAGCATAGAGGAAGAAATCGATCATATTTTCAATCTATGTGAAAACGGCCGGTATCGCTGTGCATACTGCGAGCAGGAGGAGCGCCGCCGCCCAGAAATCAAAAAGCGGTAAACCGTAGGGATCGCCTCCGCAGCGGGCGCCAAAGGGCGCTGCCCTCTGGACTCCCGCCCCTCCGCGGGGCGCGCCAAAGGGGCGCATTCCGCCCCTCTGGACACCCAGGATGCTCCGCATCCTCCACATCGCCTGCGGGCGGGACGAAAGAATCCCTAAAAGGCAGGGCTTCCAATTATGATTTTATACAAACCATAATTGGAAGCCCTTTTTACAAAGTCATTCTATATGAACGGGAAATACGGACGAACGATGCACATATACTCCCGATAGGTGTTTTAGAGGTTTACCATTTCCCACTTTAAGGCAATCTTTTACGCCGGGTTCTGCCATCGGTAGAGGAAGGAAACAATCTGGCTGCGTGTACAGCTCATATCCGGGCTGAAAAGGGTTGCGCTTGTACCTGCTGTAATATCCTGCGCGACCGCCCACCGCACAGCGGAGGCATAATAATCCGCAGCAGATACATCATAGAAGGGGCAAATCCCAGTCGGTGAGGGGGAATTCGCTGCGCGGTAGAGGAATGCTACCGTTTGCCCGCGGGTCACAGCTGTATCCGGGCTAAAAGTAGAGGCGTTGACGCCTGAAGTGATTCCTTGTTCTGCCGCCCACATCACCGCGTCATGGTAATAGGCATCGGATGTCACATCGAGGAAGGGGTTTAATCCGTTACTATACGCCGGGGAACCGGCAGCTTTCCATAGAAGGACTACGAGCTGCCCACGGGTGCAGGGTGTTTCGGGGCTGAACAAATTGGTACTCGTACCGGCGGTAATTCCTTTATTGACCGCCCATGCAACAGCTTCAAAGAACCAATCGGTTGTCTGGACATCCTGAAAGGACATCTGAATCACCGGCAGGGTGGGGTGTACAGTGGTTTCCGGCTGATTGCCGTTTGTGTTTGTATTTTCGTTTTCTTTTCCGTTGCCGCGGTTGCCGCTGGAGCTTTCCGCAGTCACGGCAGAGACGGACGCTGCTTCATCGCTATCTATATATAATGTATAGGTTTGCCCTTCTTCCAATTCGTCAGAGGCAAGCATAATCCAGCCGGCATCCCGGATGCTTTCTGTCTCATAGAGCAGGCTGCCGGAGCTGTCGCGGATTGCCAGTTCACTGCCTTCTGAAACGGAAACTGCGGTTGTATCGGTGTTGTTTTCCTCTGTCTTATTTCGGCCCGTTGCGTTGCCAAAAGCGAGATAGGTTCCCGCAGGTGTAATACCGGAGGAATCTACGGCCAGGACGGTACCGCCGCTTATTGTAATCTCTCCGTCGCTATCCAGTGCTGTATTGCCGCCTGAGCCGCCGGATGCACCATAGCTTTCCGTTGTGCCGCCGCTGATGGTGATATCTCCGTTGGAATCCAGCCCATCGCCTTGCGCGTCCACATACCAGCTGCCGCCATAGATGTTCAGCTCAAAATCGTAGTCAGTGAGGTCGCCGTTTGCAGCGTTGATTCCATCATCAGAGGAAACAATCGAGCCGCTGCCGGAATACAGGTTGACCTCTGCACCTTCAAAGCCCTCAACGCATTCTTTTATGGTGATATCCGGGCCGTCCGAATCCTCCTCCCCGATATTCAGCTCAAAATCGGAATGAATTGCATCATCTCCCGCCGTTATCGTAAAGGTGCCGTCAGTAATCGTAACCTCACTGCTGCCATGAATCGCGTCATCCGCTGCATCAATCGTAAAAGTACCGCCGGTGATTTCAATGCTTCCGTCTGAGTCTTCATCGTCTTCATCCGGGGCAGCTTTCAGGCCTTCATTTTCGGATGTGATTTCAAAATCTCCTCCGGAAATGACCAGCTGGTGGTCACAGGACAATGCATTGTTTGCCGCATCAATGATAAATTCGCCGCCCTCTATGGTAATTGTGCTTAAAGACGCCCCTTTGATTCCATTTTTGCAGGAAGATGCATCGATTTCCAACGTACCGCTCCCATCAATCGTAAGGGAAGCGCCTGATTTGACCTTGATTGCTGCACCTTCAAAGGCATCGTCATAATCCTCATCATCGGGGTCTTCATCGTCAATCAGGATGCTGTCACCCTCCAACTCAATGAAAACCTCCGAATCCTCATCGCAGACAATGGGGGCCGTGTACGAACTGGACAGTTCCAGCGCATCCAGCACCAGAGTCACATCCTCCGCATTTTCGTCAATAATAACGCTGCCGTTTTCACAGCTGCCGGTCAGGGTATAGGTACCAGATTCATAGATGGTCAATTCGGTACCGTCAATCGAATAGAAATCATCATCATACCAACTGTCATCGTCGTCCCAGTCATCATCGGCAAGGATTTCGTCATCATAGAATGTGAAAATAATATCGGGATAATCCTCCGAGACGGCACCGGCCGGGGCTGGAAGCGTTGCCCCCAGCATACAGGCCGCGGTCAGCATTGCAATCACCTTTTTCTCTAACATCCATTTCTTTGTGTGTTTCAAAGTAATCACTCCTTGTAATTGTTCTTTTCCGGTGGGGACTCTGCCGTGGAAAACCTTCAGTTTGTCGCGGCAGATAGCTTGCAGAATGGTTTTGGAAAATATCTGCGCCTGCGGCATATCCATATAAATGTCCTTTTCTTCGGAAAACTGTTTGATACACAATGGGAATAACCGCCTGTGTCTGATAGCTTTCTGATGTTTACCATCATACGGATTTTTCTGAAAAAGTTCTGAAAGGGAGTATTTATTTTTTTCAGGACTCTTTCAGAACTTTTTGTATGATAATATAATAAAAAAGGAGGTTCCAAAATGAAAATTTTAATTGTAGAAGATGAAATTTCCCTGGCCAGTGCGCTCGAACATATCCTGCGGGAGGATGGACACTTCACGGATATGGTCAATGATGGGCTTTCGGCGCTTGAATATATTTACGGATTCAGCTATGATCTGATCCTGCTGGATGTGATGCTGCCTCGGATGGACGGTTTTGAGGTGGTCCGCCAGATACGCGAAAAAAAGATCAGTACGCCTGTACTGATCTTAACCGCCCGGACAGCCATCCCGGACAAGGTAGCCGGGCTGAACTTTGGGGCGGATGACTATATGGAAAAGCCCTTTGACCCTGCGGAGCTGCTGGCACGGGTTCATGCCATGACGCGCAGGGTTGGGGATGTTGTAATGAAAGAACTTTGCTTTGAAGACCTGACCCTCCGGCTGGAAACTGCTCAGCTTTTCTGTCAGGGGGAATCGGTTCAGCTCAGCCGGAAAGAATTTGAGGTGGCACGGTTCCTGCTGTCCAACCCGCATATGACTGTGACAAAGGAAGTATTGATTGTAAACGTCTGGGGGATTGATTCGGAGGCTACTGACAATAATGTCGAGGCATATATTTCCTTTCTGCGGAAAAAACTGAAATATTTGAAATCCATTGTTTCCATCCGAAATATTCAGCGGATCGGCTACCGGCTGGAGGCAGGGCAATGAACGCATACCGAAAACGGTTCATTCAGCTGAATATGATCCTGATTGGTGGGATGCTGCTTTTAATGCTCACGGCAGTGGGAATCTATATGGCGGTGGATTATTATAAAGAGCTTCGCAATTCCATGAAACAGGTAGTGCGGTCTTATGATACTGAGATTTTCTACTCCCAGCAGCAGCCCCAGCGGGAACCACCCAAACAGGAGCCGCCCAAATCCCCGGAAAACCGTAATCAACGGCTCAAACTGAAAGAACGGAAGGAAATCACTTCTATTCGGTACACCGCTGAAAGCCAGCATATCTCAATTTTGTCACTTGCAGCGGAAATTGATGAATCCCTGCTGGCGGCTGTGCTGGATAAGATTGTAAACCGTAAAAAGAATTACGGCATATTGCCGCATGACGGGATTATTTATTATCGTACCGGCAACGGGGACCCGTATCGGATTGCGATTGCTCCAATCGGCTATATCGGTGAATCCATGTACCGGCTGGCAGGGATTCTGCTTTTCATCTGGGTCGTTGCAATGCTTGGTTTTTTCGTACTCAGTTATTATTTGTCCAAACTGGCTGTAAAACCGATGGAGGATGCCATTGCACGGGAAAAGCAGTTTATTGCAGATGCTTCGCATGATCTAAAGACGCCGCTGTCCATTATTCTGGCAAATAACAGTATCTTACGCAAAAGCGGCGATTCCTGTATTGCTGCACAAATGAAATGGATTGACAGCACCGAAACTGCTGCAAAAAATATGCAGCAGCTGATTCAGGAAATGCTGACATTGTCCGCGCTGGAACAGCGTACATCGGATACCGCAGCCGAGGCTGTCAACCTTTCTGCAATCGTTACCAAGGCCGCCCTGCAAATGGAATCTGTCGCATATGAAAAGAATATTACGTTGGATAGTGACATTGCAGATGGATTGATTATGGCTGGCGATGAGGAGTGCCTGCGGCGCATTACGGTGGGCCTGATTGAAAATGCAATCAAGTATGAGCCATCTGGCGGCCGGGTCAGTATCACGCTGGCCAAGCGCAAAAGACAGCTCCGTCTGGCTGTGCGGAATCATAATTCCGTTATTCCGGACGAAGACCTTCCGCATGTGTTTGAACGTTTTTATCGGGGAGATAAAAGCCGCCGGACACATGACAGTCATGGCCTTGGTCTCGCAATCACAAAACAAATGGCCGAGAATATGGGCGGCAAAATCCTCGCTGAAAGCAAAAAGCAGACTGGTACTGCCTTTACGGTCCTCTTTCCGCTGCACTAAAAAGCCGTATTCACAAGATGGCAGCCGTGGCTGACAGTCTGTGAATACAGCTTCTAAGAACCCAAAAGCATGGAATCTGGATGGCGTTAGGCTCTGTGAGAGATTGAAGTGCACGGGGAATATTCATGACAAATGGAGATGGTTATTTGCAGATATAAGTGAATCGTATCACCATCTGTCAGCCAGGCTCCAGCGCCTGTATAATATACTGATGAATCAAATCACGGCTGGATATCCGTTTCAGCCCACTGCAAAATTCTTCATGCGTCAGCAAACGCGCAAAGGCTGACAGCATCTCCAGGTACTGGTCCGGAACGTCCTCGGGGGTCACAAACGCAATAACCGTATCGACCGGAACGTTATCAACCGCATCCCACTCGATTGCGTGCGTCAGACGGACCACAATCGCGACTGGCGGGAAATCGCCAGGAAGTCTGGCGTGTGGAATGGCAATCCCGCCGCCGAATGCGGTGCCGGATATCTTCTCGCGGAGCAGAAATCCGTGGTAAAGCTCTTTTTCGTCCCGTGCACAGATTTCCGCGAGCAGTCTGCTTATTGTGTGCAGCGCGTCCTTGCAGCATGTGCCGGAAGGCTGAATATTCGGAAAAATATGCTCCGGTCTGAACATCGCTCGAATACCTGTTTCTGTCATAAACTACCCCTATTTCAAAGAAAGATATGGTCTGATTCTTGTTCCTCATTTATGAAATGTGCAAATTGAAAAGCTGCACAAAAATCAATACCGGTAAAAATGTATATGGTATTCTGCTCGGTTTGAACGCACAATATACCGATTCTTTTTGTGCGAAATGCCAGTTTTACTAGTTGATAGCTCCAATGATATACTCACATGCGGAAAGACTTGCCACAGCCGCCCCTTCGGCCCGCCGTCCTTTTGGCGGGCCGAAGCAGCACAGATGAACGGGCATATCCGCCCCGCCCGCAGGCGATGGAAGGGAGTCCAGAGGGACAAGTCCCTCTGGCGCCGTCTGCGGAAGACCGCCCGCCGCGCAGGCGGATCAAACGGCAATCTCCAGCGCTCACGAGTATAACATAAATGGCTTGTGCCGTCAAGCGAAAGACGCCTGCCCGAAACGGACCGGCGTCTTTTATAATTTGTTTTCTAAAAAGTTCAGCGGATTCGTGTCAGCAGCGCGTCGCATATGCCTTCAACCGCATAAGTCCCGCTGCCTGCCGGGAGGAACAGGCTGTCGCCCTTCCGGAAGTCGATTGTCCGGCCCCGATTCGTGATAACGCCTTCACCTTCCAACACAAGGATGCTGACAAAGGATTCGTGCGAGACAAAGCCCTCCATTTTTTCCATAACCATGCCGTCCAGCAGCACCTTGTCTACCGTGAAGTAGTCGCAGTCCGCCAAATGCGGATAGCAGCTGCTGTCCCGTACCATGGGAATCCGTTTGGTAACGTCGAGCGCTTTTTCAATATGCAAATCGCGTTTTTTTCCGTCCTGGCCAATCCTGCCGTAATCATATACGCGATAGGTCACGTTGGAATTTTGTTGGATTTCCGCGATCAGGATATTTTTCCCGATTGCGTGAATGGTCCCGGCTTCAATAAAGAGGATATCGCCCTTCTGTACCGAAACCGCGTTCAGAACCTCTAAAAGCGTATCCTTCCGAATCCGCTCGGCAAACTCCTCCTTGCTGATTTCCTGCCGGAATCCGTAATATAGAGACGCGTCCTTTCCGGCATCCGCAACATACCACATCTCGGTCTTGCCGGACTGGCCTTCATGCTCCAGCGCATAGTGGTTATCCGGGTGAACCTGGATCGAAAGATTGTCCTGGGCGTCGATAAATTTAATAAGGATTGGAAAATCCTCGAATTTTTCGCAGTGTGTGCCAAGTACCTTTTTTCCCTGCGTTTCGACATACTGCGCCAGTGTCAGCCCTGTGTACGGCCCGTCTGCGATATAGGATGGTCCGTCCGGGTGGCAGGACAGCTCCCAGGTTTCCGCGAGGATGCTGCCGGACATTTCCTTACCGTATTCCTCCGCCAGGCGGGTGCCGCCCCAGAGATAATCTTTTCCGGTGGGCTTCAGTTTTAGGATACTCATATCATTTTCTTCCTTTCCGGACACAGGGCGCGTTTGAGTACATCCAACAGACCAAGGGAACGCACCATATGTCCAGCCTTTACGTGCGGGTGCATGGCGCGCAGCAGCGCTTTCGGATGCCGCGCAGCAAAGGAAAACGTGACCGCCTGCGTTGCTGCCGGAGCCGCCGTTTTCGGATAATTTTAAGTAAATCAGCGCCATTGCCAATGCAATCGTACCAAGGCCGATCAGCGTCAGGTCGGAGACCGCCGCCAGGCAGAAGCCGATTGCAAAGAACGGCCAGACCTCCCGGGTTGCCATCATATTGATGACCATTGCGTAGCCGACCGCGACGACCATGCCGCCGCCGATGCTCATCCCGTCGGTCAGCCACATGGGCATACTTTCCAGGGCGTGCTGCACCGTTTCCGCCGGAATGACCAGCAGTGCTGCCGCCGGGATTGCGACACGGAGGCCCTGGAACAGCAGCACGGTAAACTGCCAGCGCTCTATTGCGCCGAAATCGGCACGGTCTGCCGCCACATCCATCCGGTGTATGCAGACGACCGAAAGGGTGCGGACAAACATGGTCAGGAACAGCCCTGCGACCGCGAGCGGGATTGCAACCGCGATTGCGGTGCTGACGCCCTTCACACCCTGCCCGCCGAGCACAAGGATGATTGCGGATGCGATGGAAGCCAGCGCCGCATCCGGCGCGATGGCCACGCCGATATTCGCCCAGCTGAGCGCTATCATTTGCAGCGTACCGCCCAGGATGACGCCCGCTTCCAGATTGCCGGTGACAAGGCCGACCAGTGTACAGGCAACCAGTGGCTGATGAAACTGGAAATGATCCACAACGCTGCCAAGCCCTGCGAGGAATGCCACCAAAACAACCAGTATCATGGATACCATTGACATATCGTTCCCTCCCTTTCTTATCGAAGCCCTGCCGCCGCTTTTTTCAGCAGGTCGTCCATGTTTTCGCGGGAATCGGCAGGCACTTTGCGTACATCAAACGCGACTCCCAGCTTTTTCAGCTCCACAAAGGCTTTGATGTCGTCCGTGTCCATCGAAATCGCTTTGTTCACGACGATTTTCCCCTCGGAATGCGCCATTGAGCCAACGTTCAGCTCTTTGATGGCAACGCCGCCCTTGACGGCCGCCAGCGCCTCCTGCGGGGTCTCAAACAGCAGCAGCGCTCGGGTATTCCCAAACCGCGGATCTTTGGCAACCTGAATCATTTTGGAAATCGGTACAACGTTCGCCTTGACGCCCGGAGGTGCGGCCTCGCGGATCATGCTTTTACGCAGTTCGCTGTGCGCGACCTCGTCTGACACCACGATGATCCGGTTGGGGCCCGTTGTTTTTGTCCATGCCGTCGCTACCTGGCCATGCAGCAGGCGGGAGTCAATCCGCGCAAGGACATATTCGATTTGTCCATTCCCGACAACCGTCCCCTCTGGAAGCACCCCCTTGTGCTGTGCTGCCGCGGTTACAGGCTCCGGCTTTGCGGGCTGGAGGGATTCCGGGTACAGTTTGATGCCGTCCGTTCCGCTTGCCGCAATCTCGGCCGCAAGCGCCTGTGCAGTGTCCACAACATCCCGCGATGCAAAGGCTTCGATGAGCAGCGGCAGGTTCAGTCCCGCCACGATCGCCCATGTGCCCTCATGCCCGGAAATCATCCCGTTCGCCTGGTTGAACGGCGTGCCGCCCCACAGATCGACCAGAATCAGCACCTGCTCCGGGTCGCTGAATGTTTTGACAGCCTCCTCCATTTTGCGTCGGATATCCTCCGGCCCTTCGCTCGGCAGAAGGCTGACCGCCGCCACGTCCGGCTGCTCGCCGAAAATCATGGATGCCGACTGCAAAACCCCCGGCGCGAAGTTCCCATGGGTCGCAATCAGAATGCCTGTCATGTGTCTTTCCTCCTTTTTGTGAAGTCCAAACATTTCTTTTGTTTGATACTCTTATCGTACCAAAAGGGGCGGCGCAGTAAAACACATGAACCATCCCGCCGTCAGACAAAAAATGCGTCATACTGCGAGATGCCGCAGGATGACGCATGGTTGATTTCAGTATTTACAGGATTTCATCAGCCTCAGAAAGTGTCGGTTTCAGCGCCAGCACAAGCAATGCCGCTACAACGGTTCCCACCAGGATGCTGACAGAGTACAGCAGGATATTGCTGCTCGCGCCAAGCGCTCCAACGACCGGCCCGCCATGCGGGACAACCACTGAAACGTGGAAGAATGCGGCAGCCGTTACCGACAGGATAACCCGTTTCAAATCGGTTGTTGCGTATGGAATTGCGCCCTCACTGATGCCGAGCAGCCCCATTAGAATGGTATAAATACAGGCGCCCTGTTCTTCTGCGGTGAACTTGTCCCGCCGCAGAAGGACGGCAAGCCCCAGGGACAGAGGTGCAACCGGGATAGCTGCCGCCGCAATGCCCATAATTTCCGGGTTACCCTCCGCAATGGAAGTCACACCGAACAGAAACGCACATTTGTTAATGGGGCCGCCCATGTCCACACCAATCATGGCCCCCAGCAGCAGCCCAGCGGGATTGCTGTTGAGGGGCTGGCCGCCAGCAGTGCAAGCAGGGAATCGAGCCACGCCATCAGAAAGGCAATCGGCTGGCCGAGCAAGCCGATAAACAGCAGCGCGATCACGGACACCCCGCAAAACGGGATGATAAAAATGGGCATCATGGAGCGCAGCGCCTTGGGCAGTTTCCACACATTCATCCATTTGACCAGCCAGCCCGCCAGATAACCGACCAGGATACAGCCTAAAATCCCAGTCCCCGTGCCGGTGCCGAGTATTTCCCCATCGGTCACAAGCATTGCGCCGATCATTGCAGGTGCAAGCGCAGCCCTTCCGGCGATTGCGTTCGCCAGGAATCCAGCAAAGATGGGGTACATCAGCCCAAACGCGAGATCGCCTATCGCTTTGATCCGGCCCCAAAAGGCGGAAGTGATAACCAGCCCGCTGACCGAGCTTTCCGAGTCAAACGCCAGAGAAAATGAGGTCAGCAGCCCGCCGACCACGACAAAGGGGATCATATAAGAGGTGCCGTTCATCAGCTGGCGGACCGCACTTGTGCGCCCGCCGATGCTTTTTTGATGCTCCACAGCAGCCCGCAGGCTCATAGCGCTTTCGTCCGCTGTCTTGGATTCGCCCTGTATCCCCGCCAGCTCCGGGAGGCGCTTTAGAATGCCTGCCGCATCCGCCAGCACGGGACGGATGGGAGTTTCATAAACCCGTTTACCGTCGAAGCGCTCCCGCCCCTCGACCGGTGCATCGGCGGCAAGGATAACGTAGTCCGCTGCTGCGATTTCCTCGGCAGTCAAGGCGTTTTCAGTCACTTGCGCGCCCTGTGTTTCTACCCGGATTTCACAGCCCAGCTCCTTTCCGTACTTTTCCAGCCGTTCGGCGGCAATGTAGGTATGCGCGATGCCGGTCGGACATTTTGTAACACCGATAATCTTCATTTTTCTGACACCTCATTCCCCTGGGCAGGCAATCAGCCGAATCAGCTGCCCTCGGAATTCCTCGTCGGAGAGCTGCCCCTCCGTCTGCAAATCCCGGATTTGTCCCTCGGTTTCCGGGTCGGACAACCTGCGGTAAAAGGTACTGAACAGCAGCGGATCATCCCGCAAAACCGCTGTCTCGGCGGCAAACAGGAAGGCACAAACCGCTTTGATTTCCTCCCATGCAACCGGCATATCCATTCGCGCAACCAGCAGCCGGGTCTGTCTGACCAGCGCCGGGTTGCCGTGTGGCAGCGCGATATAAAACAGTGAAGTAGACGAGCGCTGCTCCCGTTCGAGTACGCTGTCCGTGTATCCCGGCAGCACAGTGCCGCCTTGCTCCAGCACCGCGCACATATCCCGGATGACCGACTGCGGGTCGGCCCGCTTACCAATGTGTACGATAGGCGCCTCCATCAAATGGACTGCCAGCCTGCGCCGCAGCTGCAAATTCTGGATGTAGGCTTCTACAAGGCTTACCTCCCGTTCGGGAAACGCCAGCGTTACATAAACCACCGGCAGTTCTGTTTGCAGCATCTGTTCGGTCGTTACAATAAAATCACATTCCGGCTGCTCCTCTTGCAGGAACTCCTGCAAAGAACAGGTTTTCAGCACCTCAACCCGCGCAATGCGGCGCTCCATCCGGGAGCGGATGATATTTGCGCCCGCCATCCCGAAATGGCAGACGACAATGACTTTCATTTTCGGGCGGCTGTCCTTAAGCCGCTCAATTGCTGCCTGATAGTGCAGCGCGAGATAGAGCAAATCTTTTTCATCCATTGGCAGCGCGTACAGGTCGGCGATATATTCCGCTGTTACCACCGCCATTTCAAAGCCGAGCGGGTACTGCCGTTTGAAATCACCCATTGTGTATGGGTCCGGCTCGGTGTTAAGCATATCCGCGCGCATTACGGTTGTGTAGAGGTGTACCGCAAGGCCGTCGCACAGTTCTTCGTCTCCACTCAGGTCAAAGGCCAGCCACGTTCCAATGGCCCGGAAAATCTGTTCGAGCACCGGCCGCATTTTTTCCCGGATCTGCTCGGAATATTCCACCCGCTGCTTGCGCAGGGTCAGTAAGAGCCAGCCAAGGTATCCGGCGGCTTCCGCCGGCAGCTCGGCGGAAAGCTGTACGCAAAGCCAGGAAACCCATTCCAGCAGTGGCTTGTTCCGCTGTCGGAGGAGTTCCTTCCGGCAGCGCCCGTCAAACCGAAGCGGGGTTTCCCGGTGCAGAACCGCAGCAAAAGCAGGAAGTACAGATACAGCTGCTGAATGGATTCATCCGTAAAGGAAAACAGCTCCATCGTCCGGAGCAGGCCAACCGCCTTTTGTGCCCTATCCCGCTGCTCCGGCGTAAAACAGGACAGCACTGGAAGATGCAGACGGTCAAACTGCGTGAGCGCCGCCTCAAAGTCTTCCCCCACGATGTACGGAAACAGAATTCGGACAATGCGCGCCAGCCGCAGCTCAGGCGGGGCCTCGTACCGGATGCCATAGTGCCGCTGGGAGTGCAGCTCATCCGGGTATTCCCGCAGCAGCCTTCCGAGCTTCTTCTCGGCGTAGGATTTGCTGACGAGCAGCCGGTCGGCGATATCCTGCACGACCAGGTAACCGGTGTTCAGCGCCAGAAGCAGCAGGCACTTCTGGTCAAAATCCATTTCATAGCGCAGGCTGTTCTCTTTCAGAAGCCGCGCAAAGTGTGCCCGCCCGCGCACAAGGTACTGTCCGCCGGGCAGGGCTTCGGTCTGAATGCCGTATTCCTGTAAAACACCTTGCAGACTGCTCAATCGGCTTTTCAGTGTTTTTTCCGACAGCTCAAAATGCGCCGCCGCGACGTCCAGCCTGACGGTATCATAATTAGACAGATACCGCAGCAGTTCCATCTCAAATTGCGTCAGTCTCACGGAATCAGTCGAGTAGGCAGTCTCGACACTCCTTTCAGGTTATTTTTGTGAAAGGCTTGCCTACTTCCCCTCACGGAATCTCAGATGCAGCGTTAGAAGCTGTATTCACAAATGGCCGTCGTGGATGCGTGATGCTGACGTCGTCAGGCTGCAGCGGTTTTCCGCGGTGGCATATTTCAGGGAAAAAGCGGCACGGTCTGTGAATACATGTTCTTATAATATACGGATTTTCAAATCCTCTTCGGCCCGGAAATGAGGTGATTTCCAATCTGCACTCGTGTGCGTTAAAGTTTGCCGCTCGGTTCGCCTGCGCGGCGGGCGGTCCTGC
>CAJUSB010000048.1 GCA_910589115.1 uncultured Clostridia bacterium
GAGTCCAGAGGGACAAGTCCCTCTGGCGCTGTCTGCGTAAGACCGCTGCCCCGCGTAGGGGCCGCCCGCCGCGCAGGCGAGGTAAGCGGCATTTCCAGCATGTCCGGCGTATGCGGAAAGGCCGTCCGGCCCGTATGTTGATGGTGGGCCGGACGGTGCGTTTCGGCTGCAGGGCATCAGCCCCAGCAGTGCTTTGGGGGTGAGCCGCCCCCCACTTGAGAGGCGGCTGCGGAAGTACCTGGATTAGCAGCAGCAGCAGTTGCAGCAGTTGCAGCAGTTGCAGTTAGACGGAGGAGTGGTTACGCCGCCAACACCAGAGTTGTTGCCGCAGTTGCCACAGTTGCAGCAGCAGCAGCAGCACCCGTTGCCGTCAGTCACGCCGCCAACACCAGAGTTGTTGCCGTTGCAGCAGCAGATCCAGATCAGGACGATAGCGATAACGATCCACCAGATGTTTTCAGACCAGCCATTGATTGAGTTACACATGATTGTTTGCCTCCTAAGTTTGATTTCACATCATACTATGGAAGCGCGCACCAGTTGGTGCATGATTTCTCAGGGAATTTCCGGCTCGCCTAAAATGCCCTCCTGATACAGTGCCGTCAGGCGCACCGTGCAAGGCGTATTCTTTAGCCCATGGCCTTGGATGGGGACGTAGACCGGGAAAGCATAAGGCGTGTGGCCGCTCCACAGCCCGCCCGGAAGCGGATGCTCGAGCAGCACGTCAAGCGTTCGCCCCAGGAAGCTGCGCCGGTATTGCTCCCCACACGCAGCAGCAACAGCCTTTGCACGCTCGGCACGCTCCTGACGGACGGCACGAGGGATCTGGCCGCTCATTTGTGCAGCGGGCGTTCCCTCGCGCACTGAATAAGGAAAAACGTGTACAGCAGCAAAGCCGCACTGCCGGATAAAGTCCAGCGTTTGCAGGAACTCCTGCTCGGTTTCTCCAGGGAAGCCAACAATCAAATCAGTCGTCAGCGAGCAGTCCGGAAAAGCAGTGCGAAGCAGCGCTGCATTCTGCCGGTAAAGAGCCGTGTCATACCGGCGGTGCATCCGCCGGAGCACGCTGTCGCAGCCGCTTTGCAGGGAAAGATGAAAGTGCGGCGCAAGGTTCGGATAGGCTTTCAGACGTTCGCAGAAGTCCGGCCCGGCAATGCGCGGCTCCAATGAGCCCAAACGGAACCGGACTTCCGGATTTTCACCGAGCAGCTGTTCCAGCAGTGCAGCCAGGTCAGGTTTTCCCGGCAAGTCAGCGCCGTAGGAAGCAATCTCGATTCCGGTCACAACAATTTCCCGCACGCCAGAATCCGCCAGCCGCCGGGCTTCTGCCCGGGCAGCATCCAGCGGCATGGAGCGTACATGTCCGCGCAAATAAGGGATAATACAATAGGTGCAGTAATTGTCACAGCCATCCTGTATTTTAAGCAGCGCACGTGTCCGCCCAGCGGGCACGCCTGCCCGCAGCAGTTCAAAGCAGCCTGTGGGCGGAGCCGCCAGGCTGCGGCACTGTCCCGACTGATGCACGGCTTCCTCACAGGCAGTGAGCACGGCCGCACGGTCAGAGGTGCCGCAGATCAGATCAACCTCGCCGGAGGCCAAAAGGCGATCCGGGTCATGCTGCGCAAAGCAGCCGCAGGCAGCCAGCACGGCACGTGGGTTTTCCCGGCGGAGCTTATGGATCGCACGGAGGTTTTTGTGCTCACTGACCGATGTTACCGCACAGGTATTGATGATAACAGCATCAGCATCCCGCAGGACGGATTCATGCCCGCGCTCCCACGCAAGCTGCTCCAGCGCCTGCGTTTCAAATAAATTTACCTTGCAGCCAAGGGTATAAAAACAAATTTTCATAGGGATTGCCCCCTGCTTTCCGCAAAATTTTCTGCCATTATTATAGCGGAAATCCATATGATCCGCAATACTGTCCGTATTTTTTCAAAATAAACAAAGAAAATCCGACTGATTTGGTACTATTGACCAGAGGTTCGACAAAAAATCCCCAAAATCTTTATTTGACAAATGGGGCAGATTGTGGTATGCTGTAACCGGAATGTAACCAGGGTCGCCGCAGGCGCAGCCCTGCTTCACCTGATATAGCTGGCCTGAAAGGAGCTTTTTCATGGCAGAACAAGAAACCGTCCTCCAATACAAAGGGCATCCGCTTATGCGCAAGGAAAATATTATTTATTATGGCAGCATGAGCGATAAATATATTATCATGATGCAGATACTTGATTCAAAAGAGGTAAAAGGCCTCCGGGTCGCGACACGGGTAGCGGTGCAGCTTCAGCAGACGTCGCCGAATGTTTCCCGCCGCGAGAAGATTGTAAAGAAAACCGAAAAAGACGGCCTGTGGGCAGCAATGGATATTGCATCCATCTGGCTTGGCCGTGCCCTGAACAGCAAATAAGGGAACCCCCTGCTGAGACGTGAAAGGAGTCTTTTACATATGAATATCCAGAATGTCTGCAAGACAGCCCGTCTTGCAGCGATTGGAGCCGCACTGGCGGCTTGCACACTGGTTAGTGCTTCTGCGCTGGAGACCGGCAAGACGACGGCCTCACAGCTGAATATCCGTACCGAGCCGTTTGGCCCGGTGCTTACGACCGTACCCGAAGGGACGACCCTGGCAATCCTGGCTGACGATGGCCAGTGGGCGCAGGTTTCGGTAAACGGCGTGATTGGCTTTGCAAGCATGGATTATATTATGGATGCTGCGGATACCGATTTTACGGTTGGGAGCGGCATGATTACGGCAGATGATGTGAATTTCCGTACCGCGCCCTCGACTTCTTCTGATGTGCTTGGCCGTTTCCAGAATGGGACAAGCGTAGCGGTAGACGGCGTTTCCGGCGGCTGGTTTAAGGTGCAGTATAACGGGCAGGAGGGCTACGTCCATCCGGATTATCTGACGATGGCTGCTGCCCCAGCAATGGTTTCGGAGGCAATGCCGCTGTTCGAGCTGCCTTCTATCGTTAATACCAGTGTCAGCCCTACCCGTCAGGCGATTCTGGAGTTTGCGGCACGTTATCTTGGTACACCGTATAAGTATGGCGGCGCAAGCCCGGAGGGCTTTGACTGCTCTGGCTTTACATACTTTGTCTATAAGAATGTTGTCCAGGAGATTCCGCGTACAGCGACGGATCAGCGTGCGGCTTCACAGAAGCTCACGATAGACGAGCTGCTGCCGGGCGATCTGGTATTCTTCCGTGACAATGGCGCAGGCGGTGTTGGACATGCTGGCATCTATGTTGGAGAAGGACAGTTTATTCATTCTCCCAATAAGGGCGATTATGTCAGCTATGATACTTTGCTGACTGGCAGCTATCATGATACCTTTATTTCCGGCGGGCGCTTCATTAACGATTGAGTGCCCGGAGGCCCGCATATTTTAACAGGGCTGTAAGGTAAGAAAAGAAGGATAAAAGAAAACGAATAAGTGAGAATGAAGTAAAAAACGCTTCCGAAAACAGCTTGAGGTTTTCGGAAGCGTTTTTCAGCATTTCTCAAGTTTTGTGCGGAAGGAAATCCGGCGCGTAGTCTCCAGCTCGTCAAACTGGACGAGATAGCCCTCCGATTCTACCAATTGTATTGTGCCCGCGCCAAAAATGAAGTGCTGCACACGTTGTCCGGCAGGGAAGCGTTCTGCGCTGGCGGCTTCCAGCAGATGGGCGCTGTGCTCGGCATAGGCCTTTGCTTCTTTTATCAGGGAGGGGTTGGGTTCTGGTGTAAAGGTAATCAGTCCCTTACCGATTTCCAGCAGGAAGCGGGAGGGGAAACGGGCGGAACCGTCATGGTTGAAGCCTTCGGCTGCGGAGAGGTACAGGCCTTGTTCTGCGCGTGTCATTGCGACGTAGGCCAGCCGCCGTTCTTCTTCCATGCCGGGCAGCGTGAGGATTTTCCTTGACGGGAAAACACCTTCATTCATGCCACAGAGGAAAACATACGGGAACTCCAGGCCTTTTGCCGCGTGAACGGTCATCAGCTTTACTTTGTCGCCGTTTTCGGCGGTGTCAGCGGAGGTGAACATCGCTGCATGGGTCAGAAAGTGCTCCAGCGTGACTTCCTCGCCGCAGGTGGTTTCGTATTCGTATACGGACTGACGAAGCTCTGCGAGGTTGTCCAGGCGTTCCTGACTGCCTTCTGTGCGCAGTGTTCGTTCGTAGCCGCTTTCATCCAGCAGCGCGGACAGGACTTCGGAGACCGGCTGTCCAGCCGAGCGTTCAGTGAAAGATTCGATAAGCGACCAGAACTGCGCGGCTTTGGTTCCTTTGAAAACATCAT
The DNA here is from genome assembly GCA_910589115.1 of uncultured Clostridia bacterium. GTDB lineage: Bacteria > Bacillota > Clostridia > Oscillospirales > Butyricicoccaceae > QXXE01. The sequence goes on from CAJUSB010000048.1 coordinate 4,285, forward strand.
CTTCCAGGCAGCGGGATAGTGCATCGTAAAGGGTGCAGTGATGTTCTTCGGCGAATGCCTGTAAAAATTCGATGCGCCGTCTGCCGATATTCCGTTTTGGCACGTTTACGATTCGCAGGAAGGACAGATCATCACGATAGACGATCATACGCAGATAAGCGAGCGCGTCTTTAATTTCGCGCCGTCCCCAGAAGGGCGTTCCGCTGTAGATTGTGTATGGCAGCTGTGCGCGGATGAAGGTATCTTCAACCGGGCGGGTGACATAATGTGCGCGGTAGAGTACCGCTATATTGCGGTAAGGTACGCCGTCGGTGTGCAGTGCTGCAATTTGTTCGGCAATCCAGGCGGCTTCTTCGTTTGCGTTTCGGGCGAGGCGGCAGTATACGGGTGCGCCGTCCGGGAGGGTTGGGAGAAGGTGTTTTTCTATGCGGTTCCGGTTCTGGGAAATCAGGGAATCGGCAGCGGCCAGCACCTGGGGCGTGGAGCGGTAATTTTCCAGCAGGAGGATTGTTTTCACATTTGGAAAGACGCTGTCAAAATGCAGCAGATATTTCACATCTGCGCCGCGCCAGGTGTAAATGGTCTGATCGGGGTCGCCGACGATAAAGAGGTTTTTGTGGTAGCCGCAGAGGACTTCCATCAGCTCATATTGAAGCCCGTCGATATCCTGAAATTCATCGATCATGATGTATTCCAGCCGCTGCTGCCATTTCAGCCGGATATTTTGATATTGCTGAAAAATATAGAGGGTAAATTTGATAAGGTCGTTGTAATCGAGGCCGAAGCATTTTTTCTGCTGGCAGAGGTAGCCATAGAAGATGATATCGGAGGGTTCGGAAGCGGCCAGATATTTTTGCCACAGGGTATCTGGCGACATTTCGATGAGGCTGATGTAGTAGTCGGGTTCTTTTTGCAGCTTGCGAATCTCTATCATATCGCGGGCTTTGCTGAAGGTCATATCGCGCAGGGAGAGATTCCGTTCTTCGTAGATGATTTGCAGCATGGTGTCGATATCGGCGTTATCGAGCACGAGGAAGCTTTTAGGATATTGTACGGCGTTGCTGTCTTCTTCCAGCACGGCGGCGCAGAACCCGTGGAAGGTGTTGATGTAGCCGGTGTCCTCGTCACCGGTGAGCTGGTGAATGCGCTGACGCATTTCGTTAGCGGACTTATTGGTGAAGGTGACGCAGAGGATATTCCCAGGGAGGATACCGAGTGCATTGACGAGGTAGGCGAAGCGATGGGAGAGGGCGCGGGTTTTACCGGAGCCTGCGCCTGCGATCACGCGGACGAAACCTTCGGTAGTGGTGACGGCTTGTCTCTGCGCATCGTTCAGCTGTTCTAAGATAGTGGAATATGGATTCATAGTTACATCTCCATTCACAAATAATGTAGGCGGTTCGCCTCTGCAGCGGGCACCAGAGGGCTCTGCCCTCTGGACTCCCGCGCCTCTGCGGCGGGCACCAAAGGGCTCCGCCCTCTGGACTCCCGGCGGGCTCTGCCCTGCACCCGCTGGGGCTTCAGCCCCAGACCCCAAGCTGCTGCCGCAGCTTTTTCCGCTGCGGCGGGGATGGTGCGGTCATAGCTGTTAATGCCTGCTGACCGCCCCGCCAAAAGGACGGCGGGGCGGTCGGCGGACTGCGTTGACGCTCGCCGGTATCAGAATAGGGAGAGCTGTTCTTCCTGCTGGGGCTGATAGGCTTTTATAATGTCAGGCATTCGCCAAAGAAGGCCATAGGTACGGCATTCTTTTTGGACGAGTTCTTTTAATCGTTTATGGTGTGGTGACGGACAGTAATAATCGTTTCCGTAGGCACGTTTATAGCGGGCGCTCATACCCGGCATAGATTCCTCCAGGCGGTCAAAAAAGTATTGCCGCTGATTGGTTCGCAGTGTAACGCCGAACATGGAGAATATGAATTTCCCGCCTGCTTCGGCGGTTTTTTGAATGATTTCGCGGATGTTTTCTTCGGAATCGGTAATAAAGGGCAGGATGGGTGTCATCAGTACGCCGCAAAAAATTCCTGCATCGGCAAGCTCCCGCAGGGCGGCAAACCGTTCCGAGCTGAGGCTGACATGCGGCTCAATGATACGGGACAGCGCATCGGAGGCGGTGGTGATTGTCAGCTTTACGATAGCGGAGTGATTATCCCGAATACGCTGGAAAAGGTCAATGTCCCGTGTGACAAGTGCGCTTTTGGTATCGAGCGACACACCAAAACCGGATTCCGCGATTATACCAAGCGCGGCGCGGGTGGTACACAGCTTTTGTTCAAAAGGGTTGTAGGTATCACTCATTGCGCCGATTCCGACAACGGCGGTCGAACGTTTTGACGAGAGTTCTTTTCGGAGGATTTGCACGGCATTTTTTTTGACGCGGACACGGTCGAACTGGTCAACGTGATAGCATTCGCTCCGGCTGTCGCAGTAGATACAGCCGTGACAGCAGCCGCGGTATAGGTTCATATTGTAGCTTGCGCCGAACCATTCCTGATACTTGACGCGGCTCAATAGGGTTTTCGCTTCGATTTCTTCAATCATATGAGAGTCCTTTTATCAAAGTCCGCTGTTGTGAACAGCATATAGATTGGTATCCCATGCGGGGATATATGGGTGATGCCGTAAAAACAGGCGATAATCCGGCCAATTCCGGTGCAGAAGCAGCGGCAGTGCGAAAAGGTCTTCATTCCGATGGTAAGCTGCGCAGTTGATGGTTGGATGCCAACGGGAAATGGTTTCCTTTGCGCCGTCCAGTGCGTTTGCTTCTGCGCCCTCAACGTCGAGTTTCAGGAAGCTGCACCGTCTGCCTTGCAGGACTTCATCCAGCGGGCGCATCAGTGTTTGCTTTCCCTCTGCTGCAAGGCGGGAATTCCGCCCGGCCTTTGCGGCAAAGGTTTGTGTTTCGGTGCAGTTCCATGCGCCGGACTGGATCAGTTCGACAGGACCGTGTAAATGTTCCTCTGCATATTTTTTGAGCTTTTTGAAGTTCCTGCGGTCTGGCTCAAAAGCGGTGATGGAGGAAAACTGTCCTCTGGTATAGTGCAGCAGCTCCCGGATGGTATCGCCGTTATACGCGCCGAGGTCGGCGAAATCCTCTGCGGGGCCGGGGGCGAGCAGACGGAAGATTTCATCTTTGCTGCTTTCGCAGCTGCGGAGTGCGCGGATATTGCCGGACAGCTTAAAGGCAACGGTATGCTGAAAGACCCGGCGGGACTGTTCATCGGCAAGGAGGGAAAAGGCTTCCTCTAATTCTGCGCGGTGCAGGCGTGCAAAGCCGCGGTCGAACAGGCCGTCCCCGCAGACCGGAACGTCCGGCGCGAACAGGGTAAATCGTGTATCCAGCGTGTCGAAGCGTTCTAACAGCTCGGGCCGCTGGCTGGCAAAGCTCAGAACGATTACGATGTCTTCCCCGAACTGCCGGACGGCTTCCTCAAGCCGCAGGACGGGGAAGCCTGCAAAGCTGTGTCCCCGGACAAATTCATCACTTGCAAAGACGCCGGATGCTTGAATACCCTTCTCTGCAAACACGCGCAGGATTTTGTCTGCGCCGTCCCCCATGCCGTAAAGCAGGATTGGACGGGGCTCGGACATAAGACGTTCCCAAACGGTTGGGCCACAGTGCTCCATAAACCTACCTCTTTTCTGTGAATTCCTCCTATATTATAGTCTTTTTCTGCATTTTTGTAAAGTATCTGCAAAAATATTTCATTTTTCGTGAAAATTTGTTGCGCTTTTCCCTGTTCTCCTCTATAATAGAGGATAGTGAGAAAAGTAAAGTAAGGAGTGGCTGCTGTGCGAAAAAACAGGATACTTGAAATGTGCCCGGGGGAGCTGCATGAAGTGGACGGAGTCGTATTTGATGCCGACAGCTATGCGCGCTATTTGCAGCACTACGGGACCGCAGGATCACCGCCCCAGGAACCGCCGGACGACGAAATAGAGGGACAGGCCGCCGCAGAGGAGCCGGAAACGCAGCCTGCGCCCGCCCCAACCTTTTATACCGATCCGCAGCACATCGGATGGTACCCGGAGGGGGAGGGGACCCCTCCGGTACCAATTATGGCAGGCGCTGCACCGCCGTGCATTGTGAACGAGGAGCCAGCCCCAGCGTATTTTATTGCACCGGTGCGCACGGTGGAGGTGATCCGTACACCGGTCGGACAGACACGCACCCTTGTTTATGGCGGCGGTTCAGGTTCCGGTTCTTATGTCACTTCGTTTACGACTTCATTTTTAACCTCTTATCGTTATGGTTCAGGTTCTGGGAGCTTTTTCAGTTCTGGTTCGTGTATTTTCGCGGTCGGGGGGTATGGACTGGAGCTGATTTGAATGCGTGCTTTTCACAGTACATGGACGCGGCCGTTTTTTGCACGGAATCCGGGGGCTGCTTATCAGGTCGAGCCGTTTGAGTTGTTTACCACTGCGCTTTCTGCGCTGCAATGGCGCAGGCTTGGCGGCACAATCCGGCTGGTGACGGACGGCGCGGGGGCAGCCTATTACCGGATGCTCGGGCTGGAAATTTTATGGGATGGCGGAATACATACCGGATTAGATGATATCCCGGCTGAAATTGACCCGGGAGTGTACTGGGCAGCGGGCAAGCTGTTTGCCCTGCGCCGGATGGAGCTGCCATGCGTGATGCTGGATACGGATTTCATTGTGTGGCGTGAAATTGACGGATTTCTGCGGGACTGCGACTGTGCGGCAATCCACCGGGAGGCGATTGTTGACAGTATTTATCCGCCGCTGGATGCATTTTCGTTTGATACGGAGCTTGGTCTCGGGGCGCTTGATTGGACGGTGCAGCCGCTGAATACTGCACTGGCTTATTTTGCGGATGAAGGGCTGCGGGATCGGTACTGTCAAAAGGCGTTTGAGATCATGCAGAATTCTACAGGCGCACGGGACCCGCTGATTTATATGGTGTTTGCAGAGCAGAGGCTGCTGGCCATGCTGGCGAAGGACTGCCGGGTGAGGGAGCTTTCCACGCTGGAGGAGCTGTTCACTTCCGGGCAGAAATACTTTACCCATATATGGGGATTTAAGCAGCAGATGCGGGATGATCCGGAGGCGTATGATGCATTTTGCAGGCGCTGTGCGCAGCGGCTTTCCGGTGATTTCCCGGCGGAGGCGGCGGTGCTGAAAAAGGTTCCGTCTATGGCGCCGTATTTTTGAGGGTGTGTCGGCTAATGAAAAAGGAGAGCGTCCTGGATGAATCAGGGCGCTCCTTTTACTGCCTGTATGTGGATCCTTTGTGGTTGGGGTTCAAACGCAGGCAGTTTATTGCTTGCTGTAAATCAGTTCTGCAAACTGACCATATTTCTTTACGTCTTTCAGATAAAACCGGTTCAGAGATTCTTTTTGCGTAAACAGAGAAATACCGTCACCCAGTAATACCGGTGCAATTTGGATGATTAGGAAGTCAACCAGGTTGCAGTCCAGCAAAGGGGATAGTATGGTAGAGCCTCCGATTACCCAGATGTTTTTGTTTTTATCCACTGCGTTTACAAATGCAGTGACGTCACAGGTTTTTGCTGTGTATCCATAGGGGAGCGGTTCTGCGGAATGCGTGAAAACATAATTTTGTGTAGTCGGGTAAATATCGGAAACATTTTCCGATTTCGATATTTCATTGAAGGTGCGTTTCCCCATAATAGTGATATCCATGGAGCGATAAAAATCAGAAAAACCTGTGTCTTCAATGCTGCCGGTTTGATGAAGCCAGTTCAGGTTATGGTTTTTGTCTGCGAGATAGCCGTCCATAGTGATACAGCCGTAAAAATAAACACTCATTTTTTATTACCCTTTTTCAAAGATTGTTTCGGCCTGCCTGCGGGCTTGCCTCTTAATTGGTCGCTGAATGCTTTTAACTCCTGTTTCCGCTCGTCCGGGAGCCGGTTGAATTCGGTGTTGCAGACTGCGCCTTCCAGTGTATATAAATGAACCAGACAAACTTCTGGGTAAGCTGCTTTCAGCTTGAAAAAGGCCTGTTCGGCACCTTCTTCCATCAGTTTTTCGGCAGAATCAATCCCGATGGAGTGCAGTTTTTTTGACATTTCCGCGCCGATATTCGTCATGGAGGTTAATTCTGACATAGAGTTTGTATCTCCTTCCGTGGATAATAAATGCATGGAATTCAGCCGATGCGTTCAGGAAGCATTTTGCGGACGCATCGGCTGTTTTACGCAGGGAAAATATGCGGTAGTGGTATCATTGTCAACGAAAACGTAAGGAAATAAGAACTCCGAAAAGGCCAATTATACACAGCGAGAGGAAGTAAATAAGTTCCGGTAAATACCAGAAGGAGTGTAAAGGTGCGGAAAGATCCATATTCGACCACAATCTGAGGGATGCCATGCTTAAAGTGGAAGATGCCAGGCTGACTATATAAATTGCTCGCCAGCGGCGGTCTCCGAGCCGGGCTTGGATAAGAGCGAAAAGGCCTGTAAAAACGGATAAAAGAGTCACAGCCTCTAAAAGTCTGGCGATGGTATAGCCGCTGATGATTCCGTGTGACATATCGACCCAGTACGATAGCTGCTCTGCCTGTGAAAAAAGGAAAGCATTTGCACACCAAACAAGCGTAATGCCTACAGTAAGGATGAGCAGAAGCCGGAGCAGGTTATGCGGGAGTTGCCGTACCGGTTCCTGTGTGCCCTGACATTGGAACCACCCGATGGAACATATTGTGCCAAGTGCTAACAACTGCATAGGAAAGGCTGGGAGTTCTAAAAAGTATTGGCTACCCAGAAACCATTCGACTGGCAGAATCAGCAAGCAGAGGGACATAAATGTGAGAGCCAACAGCCATACAAGGTATTTTTGTGGGTGCGCCTGCTGCATGACCAGCTGCTGCGGGGCACCGAAATGTAAAATTAGTTCAGTGTCTGTGGAGGTGGATGATTGGTCTTTTCGCTGGTAAGCAGATAACAAATTATCCGCTTCTTTGCGGGGGAGACGCCAGCGAGCTTCTTTGGATAGCTGTTCCCAGTAGTTAAGTTTCATAGTAATCCTCCTTTATGTGCCTGAAAATAGTGAATCAGAACATTTGCCGTGACAGGTGGGATATTTTGCTATTGCTATGGCTGTGCATGATACGTCTATGCTATGATGGCTGTGGGAATGGTTTAGATTTGCGCTTGCCCCTTCGGTTTGTGCGTACGATATCCTGGCTTCCAGTTTCTCCGGTAATGATAGTAGGCATTCAGATAAATCCCCATCCGCCGCAACAGCCAGCGGGTGCCAAATTCCTGATGATGCTGATCAATAAATTGGTAAGCCTTTAAGCGGTTTCCTCTGCAAAGAATGTCGCCGTATTGTTTTAGAGATGCATTTTCATTTCTTAATTCTTCATTCTCCTGTTTTAATTGGAGATTTTCTTTTATAGGGATATAGGTTGTTTCGGCTTGTACTTTTGACCGGCGGTTTTCGCGGGATTCGCTGCACCAGTTGATGATGGATGCCTTGGATACGCCGTATTCTGCTGCGATGTTTTTGCAGGTTCGTCCTTCTTCCTCGTGGAGGCGGACTATCATTTTTCTAAATTCGGGAGTGTAAGTTTTGGCCATAAATGTGTGCCTCCTTCCAGTATAATTATGATATCACGTGGACATAGGCAAGTCAAGCAATTAGACAAAAGAATCAAAAAATAAAGATCAGAAAGGTGAATTAAAACGGCCTGCCCGCTGTCCTTATGGCGGGCAGGCCAGCACCGTGTAAGGGAAAACGATGCACCAGAATCCTTCGTCCCGCCCGCAGGCGAAGCAGAGATGCGTAAGCATCTCGGGGTCCGGGGTTATACCCCGGCGGGAGTCCAGAGGGCAGAGCCCGCTGGTGCCCGCCGCAAAGGCGCGGGAGTCCAGAGGGCAGAGCCCGCTGGTGCCCGCCGCAAAGGCGCGGGAGTCCAGAGGGCAGAGCCCGCTGGTGCTCGCCGCAGAGGCGAAATGTGAATATTCCCTGAAATTTCGTTCGGATGTCATTGCTATTAAAAGCATTCAGTGGTAAAATGAAAATAGATGAAATTTTCTCGCACTTGAGGTGGCCTATGGTTCTAAAATCCTTGCTTTTGCAGGGCTTCAAATCCTTTCCAGACCGTACCGAAATTCGTTTTGTCGACGGCGTGACCGCAATCGTCGGCCCCAACGGCAGCGGTAAATCAAATATCTCTGACGCGATCCGCTGGGTGCTCGGGGAACAGTCTTCCAGATCCCTGCGCGGCGCTAAAATGGAAGACGTCATTTTTGGCGGCACCGCACGCCGCGGCCCCGTCGGTTTCGCTGAGGTTTCCCTGATCCTCGAAAACGAAAGCGGCCGCTTCCGGTCCGATTTCACCGAAATCATGATTACCAGGCGCTATTACCGTTCCGGTGAAAGCGAATACTACATGAATAAAAAACACTGCCGCCTGCGCGATATTCACGAGCTTTTCATGGATACCGGGCTGGGACGCGATGGCTACTCCATTATCGGACAGGGCCGCATTGACGAAGTCCTCTCCCTGAAAGGCGAGGACCGGCGCGAAATGTTTGAAGAAGCAGCCGGTATCACCAAGTTCCGCTACCGCAAGGAAGAGGCCGAACGCAAGCTCCGCGCAACCGAAGACAACCTCGTCCGTATCCGCGATCTCTTCATTGAGCTGGAACGGCAGGTCGGCCCCCTGGAGCGCCAGAGCGAAAAAGCCCGCCAGTATTTGGCCCTCCGTGACCGCCTGCGGGTGCTCGAAATCTCCCTGTGGCTGCTCGCGCTTGAGCGCATTCAGCAGGACGGGAAGAAAAACGAACAGGATGCCGCTATCTGCGCAAGCCAGCTGGCACAGGCGCACGGCGCACAAAATGCATACTATGAACAGTCTGAACAATTATCCACCGCCCTGCGCACGGTTGAAATCGAGGCCGAAGAACTGCGCCGACAGCTCCGCGATGCAGAAGCCAACGCCGCCGAACAAGCAAGCCGTTGTGCCGTGCTTTCCGCAAATATCAAAAATAACGAAAACAATATAGAACGCGCCGGGCAGGAACAGGCCCAGCGTCAGGAACAGGCTGCTGCCCTCAGCGCACAAACTGCTGCACGTGAGAGCCGTATCCAAGAGCTGGGCCGCACATATGAAGTGCTGAACAGCAGCCTGTCATCCGCCGAGGCGCAGGCGGAAGGCCTCCGCCAAAGAGGCACAGCACTCGCCGAACGCGCCCGCTGCATCCGCGAAAAAATTACGCAGGCAACCGAGGAACGGTTTTCGATTGAACTGCGGCGCACAGCAGCAGAAACCGACCTGCGTTCCATGGACGAGAGACAAGGCACGATTGGCGGCGACGTACTGCGTGCAGGCGAAAGGCTCAAAGCAGAAGAAGCCCGTCAAAATGAGCTGCAAAATGAGTTGGATGGGTGTTTAGAGACGCTTGCAGGTGCCAAGAATAAGCTGGCGGGTGTTTCGCTCAAAGCGGACAGCCGACGGAAAAAAGCAGACGATCTCGCCAAAGCAGTACAAGATGCGTCCGCAGCGCTGACCGACTGCCGGAACCGCGTGCGGATGCTGCGCGATATGCAGAAAGAATATGAAGGGTTTTCCCGTTCCGTCAAATCGGTTATGACAGCGGCAGAGCGTGGAACCCTGACCGGTGTGCATGGTCCGGTGTCGTCGCTGATTACAGTTGATACGCAGTATCTGACCGCTATTGATACCGCGCTTGGCGCAGCTGCCTCCAACATCGTCGTTGACCGCGCCGCAGATGGCAAACGCGCAATCGAATATCTGAAACGGAGCGACGGCGGACGGGCGACCTTCCTGCCTATGGACACGATAAAGCCGCAGTCCCTGCGCGAAAACGGGCTGGAAAGCCATCCCGGCTGTCACGGTACAGCAGATACGCTTGTTCAGGCACACGGGCAATACCAGAATATCGTCAAAAATTTGCTGGCCCGGACCGTGATTGCAGACCATATGGACGCGGCGCTCGCTATCGCCCGTGCGCATGGCAACCGCTTCCGCATTGTCACGCTGGATGGACAGATTTTACAGGCGGGCGGCGCTATGACCGGCGGCTCGGTTTCAAAAGGAACCGGCGCACTGGCAAGGGCCGGAAAGCTCAGGGAGTTAGAAGAACGTCAAAAAAGGCTGGAAGCCGAAAAAGAAACAGTAGAAAAAGCCTTTGCAGCTGCAAAAAGTGAGCTTGCCGCATTGGATTACGATGTAAAAGCGATAGAAGCCGAGCGCGCACGCGCACAGGAAGATGAAGCAAGGCTGACCGCCCTTGTGACCGAGCACGGGGCGCTGGTAGAAAGCCTGCGGACGCAGTATGAAGGGCTTGCACTGGAACGGGACAATCTCGAAGAGGCCAAGTCCGGCTGCCGGCGCACAGTCGAGGAAGCAGCAGCAGCGCTGCGCGAGTGCCAGCAGGGGTTGGAGCTGCTGAACAGCCAGTTATCAGGATTTGAGGAAGAGAGCCGTCAGCTGGCGGAACAGCAGGATGCAGCAGCATCTGAAATTGCTGCGCTGCACACTTCCATTGCAGAGAACCGTACGGAGGCCTCTGCCTCACAGGAAGCGCTTGAGGAGCTTCGCAGGCTGCGTGCCGACATGGATGCCGGTGTGACCGGCGCACAAAATGAAATCGAACGTTTCCGGCAGGAGATCGGCCAGCTGCGGCAGGAGCTTGACGACACCGAACGCCAACAGGCAGAGAGCGCCGGCGCCGCTGAAGGGTTCCGCTCCGGCATTGCCGAAAAAGGGCAGGAACGGATGCGGCTGGAAGGTCAAAAAAATAACGCCGACCGGCAAGCACAGTCGAAAAATGACGAAATCCTGAATCTGGAACGCGAAAGCGCCCGGCTGGAAAACCAGGCAGCCCAGCTCCAAAATGAAGAAAGCCAGATTTTAGATAAGATGTGGGAACACTATGAGCTGACGCCCACCCCGGCGGCGGAAGTCGCTGTCCCGCTGGAAGAACCAGCCCAGGCAGAACGCGACGCCCGTGAGCTGCGGGACAAAATGAAAGCGCTCGGCCATATCAACCTTGATGCGATTGAAGAATATCAGAAGGTACTGGAACGATATGAATTCCTGAATGAGCAGAAGACCGACCTTGAAAAGGCGCAGAGTGAATTATATAAGGTTATCGAACAGTTGACCGTCAATATGAAGGAGATTTTCGCCAGCGAATTCGCTAAGCTGAATGGCTATTTCGGTGAAACGTTCCGTGAGATTTTCGGCGGCGGACACGCTGAGCTCCAGCTTGCCGATACCTCGGATATTTTGAACTGCGGTATTGATATCCGCGTTTCCCCGCCGGGCAAAGCGGTCAAGACGATTACGCTGCTTTCCGGCGGCGAAAAGGCATTCGTTGCAATCGCACTGCATTTTGCAATCCTGAAGCTGCGGCCAACCCCGTTCTGTGTGCTCGATGAGATAGAGGCCGCGCTTGACGATGTGAACGTTTCCCGCTTTGCGAAGTACATCCGCCGTCTGTCGGGTGAAACACAGTTTATCGTGATTACACACCGGCGCGGTACGATGGAAGAGGCCGATATGCTTTATGGGGTTACGATGCAGGAGCAGGGCGTTTCCCGGCTGCTGATGCTCAACCTCGCCGAAGCGGAAAAACAGCTCGGGAAAGAAATGCGATAAATGAAGGAGGTGTTTTAGATGCCGCTGGCGCAGGAAAAGCGGTACACTTATGCGGATGTTTTGACATGGGATGATGATACGCGCTATGAGCTGTATGACGGCCAGCCTGTCGCGTTGGCCTCACCCTCGAATCGGCATCAGCGGATTTCCTTTGAACTGTCCCGTCAGTTGGGAAATTATCTTTTGGGGAGGCGCTGTCAGGCATATCATGCGCCATTTGATGTGCAGCTTTTTGCCAGAGAATCCGATAAACCATGGGATATTGATACCGTAGTGCAGCCGGATATCGCTGTTGTATGTGATGAAAGCAAAACAGCCGGGCATGGCTGCAAAGGCGCACCCGATCTGATTATAGAAATCCTTTCTCCATCCTCTATGCAGTACGACCAGTTTATCAAGCTGGATCTCTACCGAAAAGCAGGCGTAAAGGAGTATTGGATTGTTGATCCCATAAAAAATACAATTTCTGTCTACCTGCTGGAAGGCAGGCATTACCGTTCCCCGGTCACATATGGGGCAGATGCAAAAATCCCAGTCAGTATTTTAGAGGGCTGCAAAATAGATTTGGGGCTGGTATTTTCATAAGGGATCGCTTAAAATAAAGAAAAAAGGAGAAAATAATGGGCTTTTTTGAAAAAATCAGGCAGGGGCTGAAAAAGACAACCGCTGCCGTGACCCAGTCGCTTGACGATATTGTCGCGTCCTTCGTTGAAGTGGATGACGAGATGCTGGAGGAGCTTGAGGAAACGCTTATCATGGCCGACCTCGGCGCAAGCGTTGCAGAAAAGGCGACCGACACGCTTCGGAAGACCGCACAGCACAGCCGCATTGAGAGCGGCATTGCGCTCCGCTGCCTGCTCAAGGATGTGCTTACGGATATGATGCTTGAGGATATTGAAATTGATATCTCCAAGCCGCCCGCTATTATCCTGGTAATCGGCGTGAACGGCGTAGGAAAGACGACCTCTATCGGCAAGCTGGCCGCGAGGTATGTGCAGGAGGGCCACCGCGTGATGTTGGCGGCAGCCGATACGTTCCGCGCGGCAGCAGCCGATCAGCTTGAAATTTGGGCCAAGCGTGCCGGGGCTGATATCGTCCGCCACGGAGAAGGGGCTGACCCTGCTGCCGTTGTATTTGACGCGGTTGCTGCCGCGAAAGCACGGGAATGCGATATTATCATTATTGATACGGCGGGGCGGCTGCATAATAAGCAGAACCTGATGAACGAGCTGAACAAGATCGACCGAATCCTTACCCGGGAGCTGCCCAATTCTTCCCGTGAGACGCTGCTGGTGCTCGATGCAACGACCGGACAGAATGCCGTCCACCAGGCCGAAGAATTCAATAAGGCGGCTTCCCTCACCGGTATTATCCTGACCAAGCTGGACGGTACTGCAAAAGGCGGCATTGTGGTTGCAATCTCTGCCGGGCTTGGCGTACCGGTTAAGCTGGTCGGCATCGGGGAGGGGCTTGATGACCTGATGGACTTCAACCGTTCGGCCTTTTTGGAGGCGATTTTGCCTGACTTTGACGATATGCTGGAACGGAAGGGGGCTTCCTGATGGCAAGAGCAGACCTGCGGCGGAGCGATGAAATGCGCCGCATTCAAATCATCACCGGCTATACCATGCACGCGGAGGGTTCGGTGCTGATCGAGGTCGGGAATACACGGGTGCTGTGCAATGCAACCGTTGAGGATGCCGTACCGTCTTTCCTTGCGGGCAGCGGGCTTGGTTGGGTGACGGCGGAATATTCCATGCTGCCGCGTGCGACGAATACGCGTTCACCGCGCGATATTTCCCGGCTGAAGCTCAACGGGCGGAGTGCGGAAATCCAACGGCTGATTGGCCGTTCCCTCCGTTCGGTGCTCGACCGGAGAATGCTGGGCGAGCGGCAAATCATTGTGGATTGTGACGTTTTGCAGGCTGACGGCGGTACGCGCTGTGCTTCCATTACCGGCGGCTATGTTGCGCTGTGGCTGGCCTGCCGCACCTTGGTGGATCGTGGGCTGCTGCCGCGCATCCCGCTCCGCGGGCAGGTTGCGGCGGTTTCGGTCGGCATTTTCGGCGGCGAGCCAATGCTGGACCTGTGTTATCAGGAGGATTCACGGGCTGATGCTGACTGCAATGTCGTTATGACTGGTACGGGCGATTTTGTCGAACTGCAATGCACAGGGGAAGAACGTCCTTTTACAAAGGAAGAGCTTGCGCGGCTGCTGGCGCTCGGACGGAAGGGCACGGCAAAGCTGTGCCGCGAACAGCGAAAGGCGATAGGTGACGCATGGAATTTATAATTGCATCCCACAATCAGAAGAAAATCCGGGAGATGGACGCCATTCTGGGGGCGTTGGGGATTTCCTTTTCGCCGCTGCCGGAGGGGGCGCCCGAACCGGAGGAAACCGGTACGACTTTTGAAGAGAATGCACTGATTAAGGCCCAAGCGGCCTGTCAACTGACGGGAAAGCCTGCGATTGCAGACGATTCCGGACTCGCGGTGGAGGCGCTTGACGGTGCACCGGGGATTTATTCGGCACGCTACTGTGAAGGTTCGGACGCGGACCGCAATGCGTTCCTGCTGCGCAAGATGGAGGCAGTGCCTGACGGCAGCCGTCAGGCGAAATTCGTCAGCGCGATTGCCTGCGCTTTTCCAAACGGCGACACGCTTACGGTGCGCGGCGAATGTCCCGGGGAAATCCTGCGTGAGCTGCACGGCGAGGGCGGCTTTGGCTATGACCCGCTGTTCTGGTATGATGAAGCGGGCTGTACTTTCGCAGAGCTGTCTGCCGAACAGAAAAACCGGGTATCACACCGGGCGCGGGCGCTTCAGAAAATGAAACAGGTATTAGGAGAATATTATGCTGAACAGTAAGCAAAGGGCGCAGCTTCGCGGGCTTGCAAACGGCCTGCCCGTGACGCTGCATATTGGCAAAGAGGGTGTGACCGACGGCGTGATCCGCCAGTTAGAGGAGCTGCTTGAGAGTCACGAGCTGGTCAAGGGAAAAGTGCTCGAGAGTGCAATGGCTGCACCGGGCACGGTTTCGGAGGCCCTCTGCGGGGAAACCCACGCGGAACCGGTGCAGTGCATCGGCACAAAATTTGTCCTCTACCGGCAGGCCCGCGAACCGGATAAGCGCAAAATCGCGCTGGTGAAATGACGCGGCTCGGGCTGATGGGCGGAACGTTTAACCCGCCGCATTATGGGCATTTGCACGCGGCATCCTGCGCCCGTGAGGATTTGCAGCTTGACCGGGTGCTGTTTATCCCGACCAATCTGCCGCCGCACAAGCAACTCCCCGCAGGTTCGGCGACGGCCGCACAGCGGTGCGAAATGGTGCGCCTTCTGACCCAGGGGCTGCCTTGGGCGGAGCTGTCCGATATTGAAATCGAGCGGGGCGGCGCAAGTTATACGATTGATACGCTGCGTCAGCTGACAGCCCCGGACCGGCATCTGTTCCTGATTATTGGCACGGATATGCTGCTTTCGTTTGACCGGGTGTGGCGCAGCGCCGGGGAAATCTGCCGATTATGTACGCTGGCAGCCTATGCCCGGGATGCGGATGAACAGCAGCTGCTGAATGAAAAAAAGCACTCTATTGAGCAGAAGTTCCAAGCGGATGTGCGGGTAATGGAACGTGCCCCCTTCCCGGTATCCTCCACTGAAATCCGCAGCGGGGGCGACCTTGGGCGGCTGGTCCCTCCGGCCGTTGCGGAATATATCCGCAAAAACCAACTGTATGATCGCAAAAACTTGTAAATAAAAAGAGGTTTCAGTCACAACAAAATTAAAATGTGGAAAGGCGGTCCTGGTAATGACAACAAAAAGCATAGGAACGACGATGATGGATGAAAAGACGCGGGAATCGATTTTATCGCGGCTTTCCGGTTATCGCTATACGCATACGCTGGGCTGTGAGCGTGCGGCGCGGCAGCTGGCGTTCCGCTTTGGATATGACCCTGAGCGTGCAGGCTTTGCGGCGCTGCTGCACGACATTACCAAACGGCTTTCTAAGGAAGAGCAGTTGCAATTATGTGAAAAATACGATATAATACCCTGTGATATTGAAATGCGGGAATGGAAGATGCTGCACGGCCGGACGGCGGCGGCGATCGCGGCGGCCGAATACGGCGCAGACAGTGAGATCTGCGAGGCGATTGCCTTTCACACCACGGGGCGTGCAGAAATGACGCTGCTGGATAAAATTATCTATCTGGCAGATTATATAGAGGATACCCGGGACTTTGATGGTGTAGAACGTGCGCGGGAGCTGGCGCGCGACAGCCTGGAGCGGGCGCTCCTCTACTGTTTTGACAGTTCCCTGGCCGACCTGATTGCGCGGAACAAGCTCATCCACGCAGACACGGTTGCGGCGCGCAACTGGATTCTTGACCAGCTGTAATCTACTCGTGCGTGCTGGGGACGGCCGTTTCCTCCGCCTGCGCGGCGGGCGGTCTTGCGCAGACGGCGCCAGAGGGACTTGTCCCTCTGGACTCCCATCCATCGCCTGCGGGCGGGACGAAGGGATGGCTGCGGCAAATTATTTGCGCGTGAGTAATAGAGAGATACGAGACCGGTTCTAAAGCAATCTGCGTAAATAGAGTCAAAAAAGGAAGCGGACTGGAGGGGACAGGACAAGGCAGAGGACGCTCCCCAAGGACGATAACGCGGTCCTGTGCGCTCCAGACGGCTGCACTTTTGAAGATATTTGCGCAGATTGCTCTAAGGCCGACATAAAATGATCATAATGGAGGCAGATTATCAGTGAAACTTTTTGGAGGCGGCACGCCGCAGCATCCGAGACGTTCAAATCAGGAGGCGGAACCCGCCGCACACCGTCCGCCAGCGCAGCATCAGCCTGCGCCGCGCGCCGCCTACAACGGGCCGACAGCCCCAAAGCCGGAGGATATCCGGCAGCCGCCGTCCAAGCGGCAGAAGCGCAATCGAATCCTGATTATCATTGTTGCAGTCACGCTGGCAATTATCGCCGGGATGTGTGCGGCAGCTGCCGTCATGATGCGTCCCCCTACGATTGATCCGCCAGCATCCACATCCACCAACGAGCCGGTGAAGCCGCCGCGCAAAAATGACACCATTGTGAAGGATGAGGAAGAGGAACCCGAGCTGGATGAAGGCGACGCACCCGATGTGGATATGGGCAACCGCCGCGAGGGGGTCTATACCGTGCTGGTGGCAGCGACCGACCAGGATGAGACCCGCACCGATGCGCTGATGGTTGCAACGCTGGATACAGTCAATGACACGGTGAATGTAATCAATATTCCCCGCGACCTGATGTCGAACTGCAACCGCTCAGGGGATGCCAAGAAAATCAATGCGGCCTACGGCACGAAAAAGGGCATTGAGACCACCAAAAGCGAGGTAAAAAAGGTGCTGGGCTTCACGCCCGACCAGTATGTGGTCATCAATTTCAACGGCATTGCCGATATTATTGACGCGCTTGGCGGTGTGACCTATGATGTGCCCTGGCGCATGAAATATGATGATCCGACCCAGGATCTGCACATTGATTTCCAGCCCGGCGAGACCAAAATGGATGGCAAAGCAGCGGTGGAGTTCATGCGCTGGCGCAAGAATAACAGCGGCGTAAGCACCGGTGTGAAGGGCACGACCGGCGGCGACGAGGAACGCATTGAAAAGGATCAGGAATTCCTGAAATTCCTTGCAAAGCAGGTCTTTACCGTCGGGAATGTACCGCGAATACCGGCACTCGCACAGGCAGTGTTCAAAAACGTAAAAACGGACCTGACAGCAGGCGAGGTGCTTTGGCTGGCATGGCAGCTCTATGATGTCAAAAACGAAAACATCAATATGATGACGCTTCCAGGCTACGGCACGATGAGCTATGCAGGGACCGGCACAATGTATTCATTCTTTTTCCCGTACCGTTCACAGGTGCTTGAGATGGTGAATGAATTCATCAATCCGTATGAGAAGCCGATCACGAATATTGATGTCGTTTCCGGTCCGTCGAAGGGCAGCGGTAAGAGTTCTTCTAAAAAGACGAGCAAGCCCAAGGAAGAAGAAAAAGACCCGGACGAAACCGACAGCAGCGAGACCACCGGCGGGGAGGAAAACAGCACTTCCGGCAGCAGTGGAACCTCCGGCAACAGCAGTAACGGTTCCGGTGACCGTTCCGGCAGCACTTCTGGAAACAGCAATTCTGATGGGAGCAGTAATTCCGGCAGCGGTAGTAATTCCAGCGGCAACAGTAATACCGGTTCGGACAGCAAGACAGACGGCGCCAGTGAAACGCAGAATTCGGTCAGCAGCGGTGAGGATACCAGCAGCGGCGGAGATGGCAGCGGTGAATCTGGTTCCGGCGTGGATGCCCCGGCCGAGGATGGAACGTCTTCCGGGACAGACGGCAGCGGAAGCACATCGGCTCCAGAGCCTGGCTTTGAGTCCACTGCCCCGGCGGAACAAGTATTCCCGGAAAATATGTTTGGGCCAAGCGCCGCAGCTGAACCTGCGCCTGCACCCGAATCATCTGCTGAATCCTGAATTCACATAAAGTCGTTTTCGTATCTTAAAATCTAGGCAATAAAAGACCCCACTGCACTACACCACGCCGCCCGCCGTCCTTTTGGCGGGCGGCGCAGTAGGGAAAAGAGGGCAGCAGTGCACCCGTTTCCCCGCCGCAGCGGAAATGAAGTTTTTACTCGATTTTTTTACAAAAAAATCGCGGGTGCAGGGCGGAGCCCTGCCGCTGCCCGCGCAGGGCCCTTGCGGAAATTGATGCAACAAGAAAATCAGCCTGTATCGTCTGGGATGCAGGCTGATTTTTGATTGTTTTGATATCGGAAAAAAGGAGTATCGACAGGCTGTAATCAGGGCCTGCTTGCGTGTGAAATACTTTCATTACTTGTGCTTTGCAAACAAAATATACAAGAGAATATTGTAGATGCTGCATAAAAATGTGCTTTTGTACAAAAATTTGCTTGAATCACAAAGATGCGTGCGCTATGATAAAAAATATTAGAGGAAAAAACACTGCCGTTGCTTGTATGGTGGATGTTTTCATAGTTTTTAGAACGTTTTAATTTTGCTGTCTGTATAGGAAAGACTCATGCCGTCTGATATGACGGATTATTTTATGAATCATATTAAAACGTTTTAATAATCCGATATCTGCGGAAAATGGTTAAATAAGCGTCTTATAATCCCGCGTTGCAGGTATCGCGGTGAAAGGAATTACTGCACATGGGAAACAGAAATACAGTCACCATTAAAGATATTGCGCACCTGACTGCGCTGTCTCCGGCAACCGTCCACCTGGTTCTGGCAGGCAAGCCCGGCCCCAAGGCAGAGACCCGCGAACGGGTGCTCAGCCTGGCAAAGCAAATGGGTTACCGCTGCAATGCGGCGGCATCCTCGCTGAAGCGGGGCATTACGCCACGGCAGTTTCATAAAATTTCCAGTAATTTGCAAAAGTAAGAATGGTTGATTA
>CAJUSB010000049.1:0-14944 GCA_910589115.1 uncultured Clostridia bacterium
GCTGCTTCGGCCCGCCAAAAGGACGGCGGGCCGAAGGGGCGGCTGCGGCAAGTCTCTCCGCATGTGAGTATATTATTTTTGAATCCCGCGTTTGCGGAAAAAGAGAGGGCATCACTTTTGAAGCAGTCCTCTCCTGCTTGATGAATCATATGAAAAAGACCGGGCTGCTACACTGGCCAATCAGTGCAGCAGCCCGGTTTGAATTTATATACACAATTAAAAGCATTGCCGATTTTATCGCCGCTGTGACAATATAGTCCCCCGTCCCGCCCGCAGGCGAAGAATGGGAGTCCAGAGGGACAAGTCCCTCTGGCGCCGTCCGCGCAGGACCGCCCGCCGCGCAGGCGAAACAAACAGCATCTTCCGTATTCACAAATATAGCAAGGCTGACCGTGCGGGATTTCAGATGGTAATTACCTGATCGCGGTCAGGGCCAACGCCCAGCATGGTAATGGGACATTCGCAAATGCGTTCCAGTGCCTTGATATACTGCTGCACAGATACCGGCAGCTCGTCAAAATGACGGCAGGCCGTGATATCCTCTTCAAAACCGTCAAATTCTTCATACACAGGCTCACAGTCTAAGAGATCCATGAAGTTTGCCGGGAAATCAGTAATTGTCTTACCGTTCTTCAGCTTGTATGCAACGCAGACTTTGAGTTTGGGCAGTCCGCGGAGCGGGTCTATCTTGTTAATGACCATTTCTGTCAGGCCGTTTACCCGCACAGCATATTTTGCAATCACAGCATCAAACCATCCAGTACGGCGGGGACGCCCTGTAACCGTTCCAAATTCACCGCCAGCATTGCGGATATAATCGCCGGTCTCATCAAACAGCTCGGTCGGGAATGGCCCTTCGCCAACACGGGTCGTATAACTCTTAAAAATACCCATGACCTCACTGATTGCAGTCGGGCCAACCCCCGAACCAATACAGCAGCCCCCAGATACCGGGTGAGAAGAAGTAACAAATGGATAGGTGCCCATATCAAGGTCAAGCAGTGTGCCCTGTGCACCTTCAAACAAGATCTCCTTCCCCGCCTTAACGGCATTGTAAACAAGAATGGTCGTATCTGTCACCATCGGACGCAGACGATCAGCGTATGCGCGGTATTCAGACAAAATTGCCTCGACATCCAGCGGACTGCCGCCGTATACGCCCGTGATTACACGGTTCTTGCGTGCGCAAGCGTCACGGATCACCGCTTCAAACCGTTCCGGGTCTACAAAATCGTGCATACGGATGCCGCTGCGCTCGGATTTATCCATATATGTGGGGCCAATGCCTTTTTTAGTAGTGCCGATCGCAGTGCCGTCCGCTGCCTTTTCAGCTTCACTCAATGCGTCCAGTTCAAGATGCCACGGCATAATGCAATGGGCACGCGCATCAATCCGCAGCTGGTCAGTCACAACACCCTGCTCATGCAGCCTGCCGAGCTCTTCCAAGATAGCCTTGGGATTGACTACAACCCCAGCACCAATGATGTTCAGACAATTTGGATCGAGTATGCCGGACGGAACCAGCTGGAGCTTGAATTTTACTCCGTTTGCCACAACGGTGTGGCCTGCATTATTGCCGCCCTGGCTGCGGACGACCATATCAGCCTTTGACGCAAAAATATCAATAAATTTGCCCTTGCCCTCATCGCCCCATTGAGCGCCTATAATCACTTTACCAGGCATGAACTGTTTACCCCTTTCACATTTTGGGTTATTCTCATGGAACCTGTCCGAAAGCCCCCTCAAACACTGAACGCCGTCTGCCATCCATGCAGGGTTTCTGCAAAGAAAAACAGCGGCCGGTAAAAGCACCGCAGCAATCTTAAAAAAATGAGGCTGCCAGGCAGGTCGATTTTTGGCGGCAGACCGCCGCGCTTTGTAATTATATCATAGTTTTTAAGGGAATTCAACCGCGGCTTATGAAAAATGTGTACAACAGTCGAAAGATGGACCGCTCAACTGCATGAAAAACCCGCCGGAACCGAAAAAGCGGTCCGGCGGGCGAATCCCCGAAGCGATAAACTACCAGTCAGAGACGGTCAAAGGCGGTGCGTTTCCAGCCGCCGGAACGGATACGGTAGACAAAGAAAGCGGAACGGAAGCCCCAGTCAACAATCATGGCAACCCAAGTGCCGAACATTCCCATACCAAGCGTGGTGGCAAAAAAGAAGCCACAGATGACGCGGAAAAGCCACATGGAAACCACAGAAACAATCATGGAAAAGCGCACATCGTTTGCGGCACGCAAGGCATTCGGAAGCGTGAAGGACAGCGGCCAAATCAAGCAGCAGAAAGCGCCGTGCAGCATAAGCACCTGGCGAGCCATTGTCATGGTTTCGGGAGAAAGATTGTAGGCCCGAAGAATAAACGGTATCGCAAGCAGGATCAGGAGATTCGTGGCTATCATGACTGC
Organism: uncultured Clostridia bacterium; assembly: GCA_910589115.1. Lineage (GTDB taxonomy): Bacteria > Bacillota > Clostridia > Oscillospirales > Butyricicoccaceae > QXXE01. The sequence goes on from CAJUSB010000049.1 coordinate 2,414, forward strand.
GTAGCAAATCACCATTAGTTTACGAATATAGTATCGGATCTGCTCTTCGTCACCAGCGCCGACACAGCGGGAAATGACAGCGACCATTGCCATGCTCATTGCCATACCGGCGAGGGACTGGAAGGAGCAGACTGAATTGCCAACGGCATTCGCAGCAATAGAGGCAGTGCCAAAGGTAGCAACGAGACTCAACAGGACAATTTTACCGAGCTGGAACATACTGTTTTCGAGGCCGCTGGGAACGCCGAGCCGGAGAATGCGCATGACCATATCCCGGTCAAAATGGAAATCAAAGGGAATGCGAAGACGGATCGCCTGAGCAGGCCGGCGCAGAAAAACAAGGATCATGCCTGCGGCAAGGATTCGCGAGATAAGGGTCGGGATCGCGGCGCCAGCCACACCCATACGCAGACGATAAATAAGGAAAGCGTTTCCTGCAATATTGACAGTGTTCATCACGATAGAAACTATCATAGAAACATTCGAGTTTCCCATCACACGGAAAAGTGCTGCGCCGCTGTTATAAATCGCAATAAAAGGAATGGAAGCGGAAACAATCAAGAGATAGGTGTTGCAGAAAGCACGGACGTCGGGGTCAAGGTGGCCGAAAACGACATCAAGCAATAAATTTTTACCGAGGTAGACGAGCATCATCACAACAAGGGCAGCCGCACCGGTAAAGAGAAGCAGCTGGTTCCCTGCCTTATCGGCTTGGCTGCGGTCTTCCCGGCCAAGATACTGTCCGGCGACAACCGCACCACCGGTTGCCAAAGCGGAAAAAAGGTTGACAATGAGGACGTTTACCGTGTCAACAAGTGAAACAGCGCTGACAGCGGCCTCACCAACGCTTGAAACCATAACAGAATCGACCATGCCAACAGCGATCGTCAGAAACTGCTCGATAATAAGCGGCAGGATAAGATGAAAAAGGGCGGAGTTATCGAACAGTCGCGAGCGCGGCTGTGGCAGAACGGCTTGTTTTTGCATAGTGTACGGAGGTTCCTTTCAGTAGATTTCTTTTCGATACCCAGTATAGCAGATTCGGCAGCCAGAGACAATATCACTGGTGCACAGAAAGTGCCTGATAATTGATACCATTTGCCATAAAAATGCTATGTGATTCCTCTAAAATGGGTGTTTATGGATATCCGGAAGACATCCTCTTTTTTCCAGCATGGAACGGACTGCCTCAAAGAAGCAGCACCAGCTAAAAGACGGATAAACCGCTTGACACCAAACCCCGTGCTGTAGTATGATGAAAACTACAACTGCAAATAATCGAATAATATGAGCTATTGCGCAGTTATTTTTAACGCAATGGAGGAATACAAGAAATGAGAATGCATGGTACCGTGTTTTCACAGACACTGCAAATGGACACTGGTTTATCAATCGTCACGCCGAATGTTCTGCGAAAGGAATATAAGGTTGCTTATCTATTGCATGGACTTTGTGGGAATCACCAAAGCTGGATCGATTATTCAAATCTGGCAGAGTATGCTGCTGAAGGAAATACAATATACATTATGCCGGAGGCCGGACGCAGTTTTTACTGCGATATGGAATATGGATTTGCATATTTTACATATATAGCAGAGGAACTCCCGACACTTTGTAAGAACCTGTTTCATATTTCCGCGTCACGTGAAAATACGGTGATTATGGGGAACTCTATGGGAGGCTATGGAGCACTGAAATGTGCACTTGCAAAGCCTGAACAATATGGGAAGTGTGCAGCGTTTTCGTCCGCCTGCCTGGATCTGCGGAACGGGCTACAGGAACTGCGGGAAAACGGCACAGAAAAATTCGCAGCGATTTTCGGAACCCGTCTTCTCGAGGACTTCCGGGCAATTTTCGGTGCGGACTTCGGATGGCGCCCCGAACTGGATGCGTTGGAGCTTGCACGCCGGATACCAAAAGATCAACTGCCTGTACTCTATCTGACCTGCGGCACAGAGGATGGCTTTTATTCCGAACATCTGCGTTTTTGCAAAGCGCTGAGGGAAGCCGACGTACCATTTGTATTTGAAGAGTGGAAGGCAGCGCATGATTTTAGCTGCTTTGACCTCGCACTGAAAAAAGCAATTCAGCATTTCCAATTATGAATTATATGGAAAATATATAATTTATCATACCGTACCGTTTTAGGCACAAAAAAGCGCCCTTCCATGTTTGAAGAGCGCTTTTCAAATTACTGATATCCATATGTCAACCATGCCGCCACCACTCAGCTCACCAGATGACGCTGGGTAGTTCCATGCATTTGCAGCTCGTCCAGACTGACAGTCTCCGGCAGTGTCCACACACGGCCAAAACGCACGGCTCCTTTAATCTTGCCACGCTCACACATCGTGCGAAGCTGATCCACCGGAATGCGGAACCGCACTGCGGCCTCTGCTACTGCTAAAAATCTCATTTTACTAACGCCTCCTGAAAGTATTGTGTTTATTTTCTATCTCTATTATAGCACCTTTCCGGATAAATGGCGCATAAAAAATTCAAACAATTTCCTGATAGATTTCGTGACTTTGTCGGTTTCTGGTAATTTATTCAACTTAATCGGCTAATTCTGCAATTTTATCCTGCTCTGGAAGAGTATGCCGTGCACCGTTCATAAAAACTTCAAACATTTTCACGGTTCCCGGAAGACAAAAAGCCTCTGTCCAAAATAGTTAAAGCCGGTAAACAACACCATCCCAGCCAACATTGATATATTATCCTGCACCGCCGCCGATGCGTTCTGGAGCAGCTCCCGGCAGGCCGGTTTTGCAATCCCATAGGCCAGCAAATAGCACAGCGCTATATTCAAAGAAAACAGAAGGGCCTGCGGCGCACCCTTCGCACGATTCTGAAAAGTAAAGTGCTTATTCAGAAAAAAACTGAGAATACTGGTCAGAATATAATTCGCAGCCGATGCGGTCCAATAGGACCAGTGCGCCAAATTGTACAGCCCGAACATGATCGCTGTCCCAACGAGGGTATTCACTACGCCAACCATCAGGAATTTTATCAGCTTTTTGTCTGCAAGATTTTTCATTTTAGCCCCTCTTCTGTTTCCCTCACAAGATAAACCGGACGTTTTTTCGTTTCTAAATATGTTTTCGCGAGATATTGCCCCGAAATCCCGGCACAGAACAGCTGTATCCCGCCCAAAAACAAAATCACACACATCATGCTCGGCCACCCGCTGACCGGATCGCCAAACAAAAATGTTTTGAGAATGACAACCGCAATAAACAGGAATGCAGCCGCACAAAGCAGCGCACCCAACACGGACGCAATCGCCAGCGGGGCCGTCGAAAAGGCAACGATTCCCTCAAGTGAATACAGGAAAAGTTTCCAAAAGGACCACTTTGTCTCTCCTGCGGCACGCTCCACATTGGTAAACGGCACCCATTTGGTCTGAAATCCAACCCAGCCAAAAATCCCCTTTGAAAACCGGTTATATTCCCGCATGGACAACACTGCCTCAACCATCCTGCGGCGCATCAGGCGATAGTCCCGCGCACCATCTACAATGTCCGCATCAGATATCTTATTGATGAGTTTATAAAACATCCGGGCAAAAAAGGAACGGATCGGCGGTTCCCCTTCCCGGCTGGTACGGCGGGTCGCAGCGCAGTCATAGCCTTCCTCTGTCACCGCACGGTAAAGCTGCGGCAAAAGTGCGGGCGGGTCCTGGAGATCGGCGTCCATCGTTGCAATATACGCCCCTTCGGCCGCTTCGAGTCCTGCTAAAATTGCAGCTTCCTTACCAAAATTACGCGAAAATGACACAAACCGCACCCGCTTATCCTGCGCTGCAAGCGACCTAAGCGTGGACAATGTTCCATCAGACGAACCGTCGTCAATAAATACAAATTCAAATGTAAGCGGAGCCATTTGCTCCGCTACGCGGGTAATCTCCGCATAAAACAAGGGCAGTGCTTCCTGCTCATTATAGCACGGCACAATAATTGAAATATCAGTCATCATATTCTCTTCCTCCATCCCTCTCATTTCAACACAATTATAATATTATCCTGATTGGCGCGGATCGTATGATAAATACTGTCTGCAATAACCGGTAAATCTTCCGGTGCTGCATCTACAGCCGTCCATTCCAAATTTTTCAGCCCGTAGTAATTTTGAATTCCGAAACGTCCCCAGTGCCAGTTTCCCTGGAACGTAATTGGCACCAGCCGATTCAATATCTGATAATCCTGCGGCATATTCTTCAGTGCCGGCGCATGGCCGATTGAACCAATAATTTCTACCTTTTTCTGATTGTCTGCCATCATAACTTCTGTTGATTTCAGGTCATCAACAACCATTTGAATCCGGAAATCCGTATACTTTTTTTGAGCATAAAGCGCATTTCCATAGGTAAATGCAAACACAAAAAAGCACCAGCTTAGTATCAAACATATGATTTTGGACAACTTTACAGTGTAAAGCTGTCCCGTTGTTGCAACAACGGCGACTAATGCGATAAAAACACCAAAACCAAACATTGCCCTTGGATCAAAAAGCGGTTTCTGAAAAGCTGGATATACCCCAAAAGACAATAACAGCATGACCAACATTGCCCCTGACGAAACACAAAAAGCAGCCGTTTTATTCTGTTCAGAATTACGTACATTTACACATAAAAATAAAATGCACAAAACAGCAATTAAAAACAGCCAGCCGGTCTTTAAGTCTTCTTTTATCAAGGAAAAATAATGCGCATAATTCTGCGTAATTACAGAAAATAATTGGTTCATCGGCGGCAGCGACATATCCACATAACCACTATATCCATTCCGTAAAAATAGCTGAAACAATAGAAGTGCAACCACAAAACTAATTAAGGAATCCAGAATAAAAGAAGCAATTTTAACAAGAGGTTCCTTTTGATTCCACCGCAGAAGACTGGCTAAAATAACCATCATCGGGAACAATCCAATCGCAGCCTGATAGGTTGTACATACTATAAGCATTCCAAGGATTGATGCAGTAAGATACGGAATAGATCCTCGCCGATAAAATAAAAGTGGAACCACCGAAGCAAATATAGAAAGCGCCATATAAGGAGCATCGTATTTATAAGAAATACACTCAAGGAAATACGGCGACAGTCCCAACGGAATAACTGCAATGACACTCCATAAGGAAATTTCCGTTGTTCCCGAAATAATATATAGCACTGCCATACTTGTCAGCACAAGAAGAACAACAGCCAACAGCTGCGGGAGCGGTGAAATATCCGTCAAATAGTTATCCGCATGGAGGAGGCCCGACAAAAACATATTCGTATGGCGGCTGAAATTCTCCCATCCTTTATATCCGCTGTATACACGCCCCATATCATCAATATAATTAAAATTTGCGCGCAAAATAGCGCTGATTCCGAGCAGATAAATGAAAAACAGTATTGTAAACGGCTTTTTCATTTTCCTGCATTCCTGAATGGCCGGATTCACTTCCCCTCTAATTTTAGAGAAAACCGGATCAAGCCTTTTCACCAAATCATGCACCTGTAATCACTCCTTAATCATCAATAAATTCCCATATTCCTCAAAAATATGAATCGGGTTTATTTTATCACACAAACAGGGATGTTACAAGCTCAATTTTTATAAACCTCGGCCAAATCACCTGATAAAGCATTCTTTTTCACACCATGTCTTTCGGAAGGGCATCCCCCCCAAAACAGAGAAAAAGCCGCCCGAATGGACGGCTTTTTCCCGCAAAGTGAGGATAAAATGAGGGTAAATGAAAGGGACAGCGCGATAAAAGAAAATGAAAAAGCAATGATAAAGAGACTGTCAGATATTAAGCGGAAAAATATTGTTTCACATCTGTGCGGACGAAGAAATTAGCCAGCAGGCAGGGCGCCGAAAATCCAATCAGCAGCCAATATAAAACACTGATCGGAAACGCAAGCAGTGCAATCAGCGAAAGCCCATAAATCCCCAATGCCGCAGGAAGCGACTGAACCGGACGGGCAATACCAAATACGACAGCAGCCCGAACCGACTCCCGCACCGTCTTTCCGGTACTCAAAATCGCATAAAAATGCGCAGACGAAAGTGCTGTAACCAGAAAAACCGTTGAACAGAACACAAACGGCAGAAAAAACATCGGGTTCTGTGCTGCAAAGCGAAGATAAGTAATCATCCCGCAGGCTGAAAGAGCCAACGGCACAGCAACCACGAAAAATGCAACATATGCCGTCCTCCAATGCATTACAAGCGCCTGCTTATAATGGTGAACGCAGTCAACGACTTCATCACATACCATGCGGCGGACAACAAGATGCATTGCATACAGCGCTACAGGAATCGTCACTACCGGCAGGCTTGTCAGCAAAAACAGCAAATTCAGTTTCAAGAGTGAACCGCATTCCAGCGTCAGGATCTCTGTAAACCGGTTCCATCCGGTTTTCTCAGGCTCATCAGGGCGGATACCCGGCCCAGGCTTTGCATAATCCTTTCGGAAAAACATTGCGCCCCCTCCTCTCTGGAACGAATTCAGTTTATCACAACGTCCCAGGGATATGCAACCGTAATGAAATGATATTACAGGTAAAATATTATCATCCATTCGTTTTCAGCCGCACATCAATAAATCTCCCATGATGCGGTAAATTTACCCTTGAAAGCTGCTTTTCAAAATGGTATTCTATACACAGAGTAAACAAGCACTCCAAAAAACGCCTTTCACAGGCAGCATTAAATTACCCGTCAACAACGAAAAAGAAGCGGAGGCAGCAACCTATGGCAAGTATTACCTTTAAGCACGTAAAAAAGATTTATCCGGGCAACGTAACTGTCGTGCCGGATTTGAACCTTGAAATTCAGGACAAGGAATTTGTCATTCTGGTCGGCCCGTCCGGCTGCGGCAAGTCAACCACCCTGCGCATGATTGCCGGCTTGGAGGATATCAGCGACGGCGAGCTTTACATCGGCGACCGTGTTGTCAACGATGTTGCCCCGAAGGATCGCGATATCGCCATGGTGTTCCAGAACTATGCGCTTTATCCACATATGACCGTGTATAAGAATATCGCATTCGGCCTGGGCCTTAAAAAGGTTCCCAAGGACGAAATCGACCGTAAGGTGCACGAAGCCGCAAAGGCACTCGATTTGGAGCACCTGCTGAACCGCAAACCCAAGGCATTGTCCGGCGGCCAGCGGCAGCGCGTTGCACTGGGCCGCGCTATGGTCCGCAACCCTGCGGTTTTCCTGCTCGACGAACCGCTCTCCAACTTGGATGCGAAGCTGCGTACTGCAATGCGTTCGGAAATCAGCCGCCTGCATAAGCGCCTCCAGACCACCTTTGTATACGTTACGCATGACCAGACCGAGGCTATGACCATGGGCGACCGTATTGTCGTTATGAAGGACGGCATCATCCAGCAGAATGATACGCCTCAAAACCTGTACGATTTCCCATGCAATCTGTTCGTTGCGGGCTTTATTGGCTCCCCGCAAATGAACTTTATTGACGCTGTGATCCGGAAGCAGGGCGCGGGCTACTGCGCAGAATTCTGCGGCAGCTCCGTTCCGCTCAAGAGTGATCCTGTGCTTGACAAATATGTTGGCAAGACGGTTGTCCTCGGCATTCGTCCCGAGGATGTCAAGGCCGGTGAGAGTGAAGGCATTTCCGCTAAAATTGATATCGCCGAGCTGATGGGCGCGGAAATCAACCTTTATCTGGACTGCCAGGGCGTCAAGCTCATCGCACGCACCCCCTCTACCTTTAAGGGCCGTGAGGGCGATTCTGCCAATTTTACACTGAATACAGAAAAAATCCATCTTTTTGACAAAGAAACCGAGCTGGCAATCTGCCATTAAAATCTGCTCGTTCCATGCTCTAAAGGGGGATCGCGGGGAATTCCGTGCCTGTGGGTACGGCCGGGGGGCTTTTGCCCCATCGGAATCCCCGCGATTTTTTATCAAAAAATTTCCGTCGCTTCCTACGCCTTGTTTGAAACTTGTCCGCACACCCATCGGCAGGTCTTTTTCCGATGAACGCGCTCCCAACGATCAAACAAGGCCTGCGGCTTTACGGAGGGGTGTATTATGCCGCAAATTCAAACCATTCAGCCCGCAGCCCCTGACCCATTGGTCGCGGGGCTGCTTGTATTGGCTGCCGCACAGCAGCTGACACTATCCGCAGGAGAAACGTTCCGGGATACCCTCCCCGAGGGCAGCACGGAACTGGCCGCCTGCCTGCGCGGACCGCTCACCCTATGCTTTCCAGACGGTGAAGCCGAAATCCCCGCGGGCGGTCTTGCTCTGCTGACCGTCCCCGGCAGCTTTCAGTTATGCGCCGCAGAAGAATGCCAGTGCGCCCTGCTCTGCCTCTCCGGCGAATTGCCCGGACGCATCCTCTTGCCCGAACCACCCTGCACACTGTATCCGCAAGGTGCTGCCGCCGTGCGAGAAACCATGACCACGCTCTCCATCCTCGACCGGGAGGGCAGCGGGCTCGATGCGCCAACCGCTTCCGGCTACGCCTATACCCTGCTGATGAAGCTGCTCCGCCTGAAAGAAACCGAACCCAGCCGCTATTCCCCACTGATCGAGGCCGCCATCGGCATTATTGATGACGAATTTGCTTACCTGGAAGGGCTGGACGACCTGGCCGCACGTCTTGAAATTTCAAAACCGCACCTCATCCGAACCTTTACGCGTGAGGTCGGCATCTCCCCCGGCAAATATATCACCCATGCCCGCATCGAATATGCCAAGCTGCTCCTCAGTGAACCCGGGATGTCCATTGCTTTCGCCGCAGAGGCCACCGGCTTTGCCGGTGCAAACTACTTCGCGAAGGTCTTCCGCCGGGAAACCGGGCTTTCCCCTACCGAGTTCCAGCAGTCTGTACCCCAGGCACACCACCGTATCCACTCCCTGCGGGATGAAGACCGGCTGTATATGACATAAGTCACATGATGATATATCTCTATTTCCCTCTGACAATAGTAAATTTATCCGTTTTTGTGCGAAAACGTTCTCTTTTTCGATTTCCAAAAAATGTTTTTGTCTTAATTGACTAAATAATCAATATATTATATGTCAATAATCACGAAATTTCCAAAGATATGCTCAGATGTAACACGAGTTACGCTAAATGCGTTATAACATTACATCTGGGCATATTTTGCGCACGCTTATCCATTTACGAGCACATAGAAATAGTGTTATATTTTTACTGGTAAAAGGTTTTGCAACACGAAAAATGATGCAGAACATAGGTATTTTCACAAGAAGGAGTGTAGTTTATGAAAAAAACTTCCCGTATGATCGCCCTGCTCCTGGCGCTGACGCTGCTGTTCGCTTTGAGCGGCTGCGGCCCGTCAGACGGCAAAAAACACCTGACTTTCCAGATATGGGATGTCTTTCAACGGGACGCGATGCAGGCAATTTGCGACGCCTACACCGAAAAAAATCCCGACGTTGTGATCGAGGTGCAGGTCACCAGCTGGAATGAATACTGGACCAAGCTGGAAGCCTCCGCAGAGAGCAACACCATGCCCGATATCTACTGGATGCATACCAACGAGCTTCTGAAATATGCAGATTTTGGAATGCTTGCCGATGTGACCGATCTGTACGGTGACCCGAATTACTATACAGACCATTTCTCCGAAATCTCGATCAATAACACCCTGGGCAGCAATGGACGCATGTACGGCGTACCAAAGGATAAAGACAATCTCGTCCTCGTGTACAATAAAACAATGTTTGACCAGGCGGGCGTTGCCTATCCGGACGAAAACTGGACATGGGATGACCTGTGCAATGCATCCCAGCAAATCTATGACACAACCGGAAAATACGGCTATTTGGCATACTGCGACGACCAGAGCGGCTATTGGAACTTCGTCTATCAGAAAGGCGGATGTATCCTGACGGAGGATAAAACAAAGGGCGGCTTTGACCAGCAGGCGACCATCGATGCAATGAAATTCTACATCGGCCTCCAGAAAAATGACTGGTGCCCCGATCAAAACTACTTTGGCGAAACAACGCCTGACAGTGCATTTTTCTCCCGGCAGGGCGCAATCTTCCTGAACGGCAACTGGAACCTGTTCCAATCTATGCAGAACTACCCGGATATGATGGGTGAATGGGATGTTGCGGTACTCCCGCGCTGCCCCGACCCGGCCTCCGGAGACGGACGCGCAACCATTTCAAACGGCCTTTGCTACTCGACCGCCGCACGCGGCAAAAACCTTGAAATTGTACTGGATGTACTGAAATTCTTCGGCACAGAAGAAGCGCAGCGCATTGCGGGTTCTTATGGCGCAGCGATCCCGGCCTATGAAGGGACAGAGGACTCCTGGGTCAGCGCATTTGACCAGTTTGAATATGACCTGAATGTCGAATGTGTCCTTGACCAGTTCGAGTATGCGGTGCAGAGCCCCAACAACGCCGCACGTCCCAAGTGGAAGAGCCAGGTAAATGATGAGCTGCTCAAAATCTATTCCGGCTCGGTTGATGCAGATACCGGACTTGCCAATGTCCAAAAGTATATCAACACCGCAACTGACGACAGCATTGCACGAGCCAATAAAAACAAATAAGAGGAGGCGCAACCTATGGGAAAAGGTAAAATGTCTGCTGCCGCAAGACGCGAGCAGAACTGGGGCTGGATCATGGTCGCCCCGACGATCATCGGCCTGGTCGTTCTGAACGTTTATCCGTTCGTTCAGACACTTATTATGAGCTTTTCGACCCACCTTGGCTTCGGTACATATGAATTCAGAGGCATTGGCAATTATGTCGAGATGTTCCAGAGCCCCGAATTCTGGAAGGCTACCTGGAATACCATTTATTTCTGTATCCTGACCGTGCCAATCGGCATTTTCCTCTCGCTGCTGGTCGCTATCCTGCTGAATGCCAAAATCAAAGGCAAATCGGCTTTCCGGGCCATCTTCTTCCTGCCTATGGTTTGTGCGCCCGCAGCCGTTACTATGGTGTGGCGCTGGATTTTCAACACAGAATACGGCGTGCTCAATTCCCTGCTCGGCACCAAGATCAGCTGGGTCACTAACCCGAATATCGTCATGATTACCTGCGCCATTGTCGCTATCTGGAGCGCAATCGGCTATGATGCAGTACTGCTCCTTTCTGGCCTCCAGAATATCTCGAAATCCTATTACGAAGCAGCGGATATCGACGGTGCAAGCAAAGTCACCCAGTTCTTCAGCATCACCCTGCCAATGGTTTCGCCCACGCTGTTTGTCGTGCTGATTATGCGCATTATGTCCTCCATCAAGGTATATGACCTGATTTATATGATGATTGACGAAGCAAACCCGGCACTGACGAGCGCACAGAGCTTGATGTTCCTGTTCTATCGTGAATCGTTCGTTGCAGGCAACCGCGGCTACGGCTCGGCAATCGTTATCTGGACGGTCGCACTGATCGGCGTAATTACGGCGTTCCAGTTCATCGGCCAGAAGAAGTGGGTCAATTACGAGGTATAAGGAGGGATATGGAATGAAAAGCAGTTCTATGGGACAGTCTAAAAAAACGATCAAAACACTGACCTATGTTTTCCTGATCCTGGGCTCACTCATCATGGTTTTCCCGTTTATCTGGATGATTCTGACCAGCCTGAAAACGATTGAGGAAAGCACGCAGATCCCGCCCACGATTTTCCCGCAGGCTATGCACTGGAAAAACTTTAAGGATGCGATTGCCAGCCTGCCGTTTGTACGGATGTATGCCAATACCATCCTCATGATTTTCTTCCGTGTGATTTGTGCGGTACTGTTCAGCTCCATGGCGGGCTATGCTTTCGCGAAGCTGAACTTCAAGGGCAAGAATATCCTTTTCGCGCTGGTCGTTGTCCAGCAGATGCTGCCCAGCCAGATTTTCATTACACCGCAGTATCAGATGCTCGCCAAAATGAGCCTGACCAATACGATTTTCGCGTTGGTTTTCCCTGGACTTGTCAGCGCATTCGGCACCTTTTTCCTGCGGCAAGCCTATCTTGGCATACCAAACGAAATCGGCGAAGCTGCCTATTTGGACGGCTGCAACCAGTGGCAGACCTTCTACAAAGTCATGTTCCCGCTGACGACTTCATCGATTGCGGCGCTGGCGGTCTTCACGGCAGTGTTTGCATACAGTGACCTGATGTGGCCTTTGATCGTCAACTCTGACCTGAATATGATGACGCTGTCATCCGGCCTTGCAACGCTGCGCGGCCAGTTCATGACCAACTATCCAATCCTGATGGCAGGCAGCCTGCTGGCCATGCTGCCAATGATTATCCTCTACCTGTTCTTCCAGCGCCAGTTCATCGAGGGCGTTGCGATGACGGGCAGCAAATAATGGCCTACGGCCTCACGGAAAATCTACGGATTTTCCGTGAAAAGGCTCCGCCGATGCGGCAAGCCGCACGTCGGCTCGGTTTCCATTCCGCGCCGTCGGCCTACGGCCTCACGGAAAATCTGCGGATTTTCCGTGAAAAGGCTCCGCCGATGCGGCAAGCCGCACGTCGGCTCGGTTTCCATTCCGCGCCGTCGGCCTACGGCCTCACGGAAAATCT
>CAJUSB010000049.1:15044-23283 GCA_910589115.1 uncultured Clostridia bacterium
AAAGGCTCCGCCGATGCGGCAAGCCACACGTCGGCTCGGTTTCCATTCCGCGCCGCCCCTCGCGGGGCGGCACTGCATTCCAACTAAGGGAAAAAATCCGACGCACAGGTCGCCGGATTTTTTCGCCGCCAAAGGCGGCGGATAATATACACGCTGCGGCGCGGGGGTGACAAGCTCGCCCAAAGGGCTCGCTTTGCGTTCGCGTCACTCCGTTCCGCGTTTGCGGACGCGCGTCTCACGACGCGCAGTCCGGTTTTCACAGTTCCTTACCAATCCCGTCTTGAGGAGCGTAGCTATGATCCATATTGAAAATAATGTCTTTACCCTTCACACCCGGCGGACAACCTATCAGTTTAAGGCAGATGAGCACGGCGTGCTTCTGCACACCTATTATGGCGCCCGGGTCGGAAATGATGACCTTTCCTGCCTTATTCAGCTCGCGGACCGGGGCTTCGCCCCCAATCCCTATGACGCTGGGACCAACCGCTGGTATTCGCTCAATACCCTGCCGCAGGAGTATTCCACCTGCGGCGTAGGCGATTACCGTATGCCTGCCATCATCGCAGAAAATGCAGACGGCAGCCACATCGTTGACCTGCGCTTTGAACGCTTTGAAACCCGCCCGGGCAAGTATGCGCTGGATGGGCTTCCCGCTTTCTATGGCGGCAGCAGTGAGGCCGAAACCCTCATTATCACCCTGCACGACAGCACGACCCGCCTTACCGTCGAACTGTATTACGGGGTCTTTGAGGAATTTGACCTCATCTGCCGCGCCGCGCGGATCATAAACAGAGGCAGCGCACCTGTGCGCCTGCTGCGTGCATCCTCAGCCTGCCTCGATTTCCCCAGCGACGCGCTCGACTGGATCACCTTTGACGGGCGGCACATAATGGAACGCGAATTTTCCCGCACCCCGCTCCGCCCCGGTGTACAAAACATCGGCAGCGTGCGAGGCACCTCCAGCCACCAGCATAACCCCTTCGTCATGCTCTGCGAGCACAGCGCGGATGAAGACCACGGCCTGTGCTTCGGCATGGCCCTGCTGTACAGCGGCAGCTTTGAAGCAGCAGTTGAATCCAATCCATTCCATGATGCACGCTTTGCAATCGGCATCAGCCCACACCATTTCTGCTGGCTGCTTGCCCCCGGTGAAGCCTTCACTACGCCGGAGGCTGCTATGGTCTGTTCCCCCACCGGCTTCGCCGCAATGACCCACTGCTGGCACCGTGCTATCCGTACCCACCTTTTCCGCGGCCCCTATCAATTCGAACGCCGCCGCCCCCTGCTGGTGAATAACTGGGAAGCAACCATGTTCGATTTCGACGCGGAAAAGCTGGTCTCCATTGCACGCGCCGCCGCACCGCTCGGTATTGATATGCTGGTCATGGATGACGGATGGTTCGGCACCCGCTGTGATGATTTGGGCGGGCTGGGCGACTGGACCGTCAACGAAAACAAGCTCCCAGGCGGGCTGGAAGCACTGGTGCCCCGTATCCGCGCACTCGGTATGGATTTCGGGCTGTGGATCGAGCCGGAAATGGTCAGTGAAGACAGCGAACTCTACCGGCAGCATCCAGACTGGGCGCTCCGTGTGCCAAACCGTCCGCCTACGTTGGGCCGCAGCCAGCTGGTGCTCGATTACACCCGCAAGGATGTCCGGGACGCTATCTATGCCGCACTCTGCAAAGTGCTCCGCAGCGCTGATATCCGCTATATCAAATGGGATTTCAACCGGAGCCTTTCCGACGTCTGGTCGGCAGCTCTGCCGGCTGACCGGCAGGGTGAGGTCTACCACCGGTATATCCTCGGCCTGTATGAAATGTTAGAGCGGTTCCATCAGGATTTCCCCGACCTGCTGATTGAGGGATGCAGCGGCGGCGGCGGACGGTTTGACGCCGGAATGCTCTACTACACCCCGCAAATCTGGTGCAGCGATAATACGGACGCAATCGACCGGCTGCGTATCCATTACGGCACCTCTTTCTGCTATCCGGTGAGCAGTATGGGTTCGCACGTATCGGCAGTGCCGAACGAGCAGACCCACCGTATCACACCGCTGGAAACGCGCGGAATCGTCGCAATGAGCGGCGCATTCGGCTACGAACTCGACCTGAGCCAAGCCACAGACGCTGAAAAAGCAATCATGACACGGCAAAACGCAGACTACCGGAAATATTATGATTTAATTCACAACGGGGATTATTACCGCCTTACCAGCCCCTTTGAGAATGACCGGTATACCGCGTGGGCTCATGTCTCTGCGGATAAGCGAGAGGCTTTGGTTTCATTGGTCATGGGCGCTTCGCGGGCAGCCCTCCCCTTTATCACACTGCGCCTGCGGGGGCTTGACGAATCACTCCGCTATCGGGTAAACGGTCAGCAATCCTACCTCGGCAGTACCCTCATTCACGCAGGCTGCCCCATTCCGATGCTGATGGGCGATTATCGCTCGCTCCAGCTGCACCTCGTAGCCGAATAACCCCACCCTTGCCCCTAAGCAAAATCCCAGTATCATGAACCTTTCCACCCCAAAAAACGCCCACCGACTTCTATTGTCGATGGGCGTTTGCATATCAATCTCATTCAACCAACTAAAAAATCCGACAGCGCAAAAAACGACCTGCCCGCTGTCCTTATGGCGGGCAGGTCAGCAGTGCAGCCGCATCCCCAGCGCACCCAATCCCCCGTCCCGCCCGCAGGCGAAACAGAGATGCGCCAGCATCTCGGGGTCCGGGGCGAAAGCTCCGGCGGGTGTCCAGAGGGCAGCGCCCTCTGTCGCTCCCCGCGCAGGGGGACGCGCCCCTACCTCCGCACCGGCACCCGGTTCTGCCCGCGCCACTCGCGCGGCGACATTCCGTAGCGCTTCTTGAATGCACGCGAAAAATGCAGCTGGTTCGGGTAACCGCACTTGACCGCAATTTCCCCGATGGAATCGTTGGTCAGCTTCATCTGGTCCGCTGCTTTCGACAGACGGTAGCGGATGATGAATTCCTGCGGCGTACAGTCGGTAAACTCCTTGAAGAGTTTGCTGAAATAGCTTCGGTTGAGCTTGCAGACGTCTGCAAGCTCCTCCACCGTGAGCTCACGGTGAAAATTTTGTTCAATATAATGTACCGCCTCGTGCACATAAAAATCACGCAGCCGCCCGCTCCGGTCCTCCCGGCGGCTGGCCGATGACCGCATCAAAGCATCCAAAAACAGGTATAAATGCCCCACCAGGTGCGGCGGGGAAGCCTCCGGATTGGACGCTATATACAGCAGCTCATCACGTACCTGCTCCCCAACCTTTAGGTTCGCCGCGTTAAATACAGGCTGCGTCGTGCCAAGCCCCGCCTTGTCCATATACTCCGGTGCACGCAGGCCGTCAAATTCAATCCAGACGTATTTCCAAGGGTCATATTTGTCCGCACAATACGTGTTGACAATCCCCGGCGTAATCAGGAATCCCTGCCCTGCGCCAAGCTGGTATTGCTCCCGCTTGATCCCATCCACCGCAACCGGAAGCAGCCGCCCCGTCCCCGACAAAATGTAATGGAACAGGTAATGGTTGCGGACAAAGGGGCCAAACGAATGAAGCGGCGCACACTGCTCCCAGCCAAATTGATATATGGTTAAATCCAGGAAATTTTCACTGGGAAACAAAGAAAATGTATAATCTTCCATTTGTGTTCCTTTCCGCAGCCCACTCAAATATCAAAATAATAATGATCGTAAGCGTTAATCACACGCGTACCCTTGTAAAACTGCTCCCGTTTTGCGTCGCCCCCATAACTTAAATGCATATGGCCGTGAACAAAACAAACAGGCTCCCACCGGTCTAACAGCTTCGGGAACACCGTAAACCCAGTATGCGGCAGGTCTGTGCCGTCCCCCAGCCCGAACGCCGGGGCGTGCGTCACCAGTACGTCAATCCCGCCCCGCCAGAAAATCTTCGGCAGCAGTTTTAGTGCCCGCCAGCCCATCTCACGCTGTGTGAACTGGTGCTCCCCCGGTTTGTACCGCATGGAGCCGCCCAGCCCCAGAACCCGGATATCCCCATGCATATAAATCCGGTCCTCAATGCATATGCAGCCCTCCGGCGGAGTCTGCCGGTAGCAGTCGTCATGATTGCCGTGCACGTACAAAATTGGGACATGGGAATAAGTCGCAAGAAAAGAAAGGTAATGCGGGTTTAGATCGCCGCAGGACAGGATCAGGTCTACACCATCCAGCCTGTCCGGCGTAAAATAATCCCACAGAAACGGCGATTCCTCGTCTGACAGTGCAAGAATCCTCATATACCGCGCTCAATCCCCTGGATCTGCACCAGCTCCCGTCCGCTTTCCGTCAGTTCCTCCAACGCCGGAATCCGGCCTTCGACATTCTCTGCCAGCCAGCCCATCGTTGCCAGCACCTGCGGTGTGGGCGAACCTTCAAACCGGAGTTTTTCCCCGCCCTGCGTGCGCAGCTCTCCTGCAAATGGACTCAGCCGCCCGCTGCAAAGCGCATCACGCAGCAAGTCGGCCAGCTGCCTCGTGCCCTGCGGCACCTGCCGGGACAGGATGATATTGACCGCACCGCTTTTCAGCCCCCACCAATAGTTGACCGCACTCGCACCACGCACATCATTTTTCCAGCTGCCGTCCAGAATGCGGCGCACAATCTTGACATAAATTTCTCCCCACCGGCACAGCGGCATTGCCATATTATGGCTCTCCCCCGCAAGGTAAAGCCCTGGCAGCCTGCCCAGCGCATCATGCGGCGAAAGCCGGTCAACCTCCGCAATATAGGTGACCCCGGCATCTGACAGGCGGCTGCGGCTGCCCATCCCCGCAGCCTGCGACCATTCCAGCGAAACAACTGCACGGGGATTGACAAACCGCGCCCCCAGCGCAAACGCATTGATATCGGCAGTTGTGCCATAAATGGGTGCATCTGCAATATAGTTGATCTTATCATTCCCGGTCAGCGCCCCGGCCACTGCCCCCAGCAGATACTGCGCCTCATAGGTGCGGGCATAATAAGCCCGTACTGATGGATAGCTCATGCCGAGCGAGCAGTTCAGGAATTTGACCAGCGGATACGCAACCGCCGCCTTTACCGCTGCCTGCAAAAGCTGCGGGCTGGTGACGAAAATGACATTTGCGCCGCTGTCCACCGCCTCCGCAAAGGCCTTTGCCGCTGACTCCGGCCCGGATATGCCTTTATAGGAACGCGTTGGCAGCTCCAGCGCCGCCTCCAAATCACGGCGGCCCAGCTCATGCGCATACACCCACGCTGATTCATGCGCCGTCCGGTCGTGAACAAAAGCGGCACTGACCTCGCCTGTGAAATGCAGCAGCGGCACTTTCGCCGTGTCCTCGGTCAGCAAGGCAACCCCCGCACGCTCCTGCCGGTTCAGCAGCTCCGGCCGCAGACGCGCCAGATCGCTGTCCAGTTCATGCGGCAGCTTGTGCAGCGATTCCTGATAATCGAATACATCCAGATACACCAGGAATGCCTCCGCCGCCTCGGACAGTGTGCCCCCCTGCCGCAGATATGCCTCGCGGAACATACAATACAGATTGCGGAAAGAGCGCAGGTCGTCTGCATTCCACGGCTTCCCCGGTTCGCGGGACATTGCTTTCAGCAAATCCGTGTAACCGCCAACCCGGTCGAACAACAGATAATTGATGCCGGTCGCACGGTAAAAATCCAGGTATTCATAATAGGCCTCGGTCTCCGGCGTGCGCTTCGGCACATAGCGTGTGACCATGCCCGGAATACTGACCGCCCCATAGAATTTCAGCACGCTGACGCGCTTGTTTCCCTCCACGACATAATAGCGCCCAAGGTACTCCACCGCCTTGATTGGGTCACGGATTCCCTCTTTTAAGTGCACCTCGCTTAGTGCCGTCCACTTCATCGCAAACTCGCTGTTTTCTTCCATCAGCGGATAGAAACCCGGCGAAAATGAAATCGCACGCGCCTCTGTCAGTGTACCCGCAATCAAATCCATCGGAATATCCATTAAGCCGACCGGCTCGCGGTAAGCAATATCCAGCCGCCGCTCTTCCAGAACGGCAAGTGTCCCGGATGCAGTGGTTTTTCGGTCCCTTTGTGCAAGGCGCAGTGCCTTGTGGTAGGTGCTGTAGGACATGTTTTTTCCTCCTGATGCTTGTGGTTTTCTTAATTACCAGTTTATCACGAATCCGGCTAGGATTCAATAGACTCGACTGATGAAAATAATGATGAAAGGATGTACCCTAAATGAATGATTTTGAAACACGCCTTGCCGTCTATTATGACGAGCTGAAATGGCTTTATACCGAGCTTTATGGTCAAACGCCATATTTCCAGCAGCTGATTGACAGTGCACGCCAATTTTCCGCCGCACGGAAGCCCGCACTTGCCGCACTTGACCGCGCGCGGGAAGCCGATCCGGAATGGTATCGCAAATCGGATATGCTTGGAATGATGATGTATACGGAACAGTTTGCAGGCAAACTCGCGGGAATTGAGCAGCGCATCCCCTATCTCAAAGAGTTGAATATCCGATACCTGCACCTCATGCCACTGCTGAAAATGCCTCTGGAACAGAATGACGGCGGATATGCTGTATCTGACTTCCGACAGGTTGATGACCGCCTTGGCACGATGGAAGACCTTTCCCATTTGGCAGACGTATGCCGGGAGCAGGAAATGAGCATCTGTCTTGATTTTATCGTGAACCACACCTCGGACGAACACGAATGGGCCATACGCGCCAAAAAGGGCGAGCCTGCTTATCAGGACCGTTATATGTGTTATGATACATATGACATCCCCGCCCAGTTTGAGAAAACGGTCCCCCAGGTATTCCCCAACACGGCGCCCGGCAACTTTATTTTTTGCAGGGAAATGGGGAAATATGTTCTGTCGAGCTTTAACCCCTATCAATGGGACATGAACTACAAGAATCCTGTTGTTTTTAATGAAATGGCGGCAAACCTGCTGTATCTGGCCAATGTTGGTATTGAAATTTTCCGCATTGACGCCGTACCGTATATCTGGAAGGAGCTCGGCACAAGCTGCCGCAACCTGCCGCAGGTGCATACGATTATGCGGATGCTGCGCATTATTGCAAAGGTAGTCTGTCCGGCTGTTGTTTTCAAGGGCGAAGTGGTTATGGCCCCGCGCGAAGTTGCCCCCTATTTTGGGCCGGTTGACAAGCCGGAATGTGATATACTTTACAACGTCACTACTATGGTCTGTGTATGGAACAGCCTTGCCACGCGTGACGTGACGCTGCTCAAGTGGCAGATGGACACGATGGACGCGCTGCCGCCGGAATTTACTTTTGTCAATTATGTGCGCTGCCATGATGACATTGGCTGGGGGCTGGAAGAGAAATCGGTTGAATACCTTGGCTTTGACCCGCTGGAGCACAAAAAATTTCTTTATCATTTTTACAATGGAGAATACCCAGGCAGCTTTGCACGCGGGGCGTTGTACAATTATGATCCTGTTTCCCAGGATGCGCGGAGCTGCGGGACGTGTGCTTCGCTTTGCGGCATTGAAAAGGCCATTGACGAGAAGGACGACAGTGCGCTTGCGCTTTCCATCCGCCGCCATTTGATGATTCATGCGTACATTGCCTCTTTGAGCGGAATCCCTGTAATTTACAGCGGTGACGAGCTGGCGCAGCTAAACGACAACCATTATACGGATGACCCGGTCAGGGCGGTAGATTCCCGTTTTATCCATCGTGGGAAACTCGACTGGAAACGTGCGGAAGAAAGACATGACCGCAGCACGGTACAAGGTCTTGTATTTTCGGAGTTGCAGCACATCATCAGGCTGCGGTCAGAAAACGGAGTTTTCCATGCTGGTGCACACGAGTGCACACTGGACAGCGGCGACCGTTCTGTTCTGGCCTTCCGGCGTGTGGGCAATGGACAGACGCTGACGGCTGTTTACAATTTCTGTGAATCCCGGAAGCACGTACACCCGATACTGGACGGCCGCTGCCGCGACTTATTCAGTGGTCGTGAATATGACGGCAGTGCGTTTGAAATCGATGCATACCAAGCCCTTTGGCTGCTAAAAACCGAATAAAATCCAAAATGACAGTCCACCTTTTCGGCCGGACTGTCATTTTACTGCTGCGAAACCCGTTTGCTTCGCCTACGCGGCGAGCGGTCCTGCGCGGACGGCGCCAGAGGGACTTGTCCCTCTGGACTCCCCTCCTTCGCCTGCGGGCGGGACGGGGGATTCGCTACGACGAAAAGTTGAGAACCCC
>CAJUSB010000050.1:0-1622 GCA_910589115.1 uncultured Clostridia bacterium
CAGGAAAATCCTACGCAAAGTTTATATGCGACAACGTGTCGCTGCACTATCAAAATCAGCAGAACGTTCAGCGTCAGTGTACAGGTACGCCGCATAACCTCGGATGTCCGTTCATCAAATTCAGCAATCGCTGCTTTCCGCAGCGCCTCTTTGTCTTGAAGGAGCTTGCCTTTGCGATAAAAGTTGACGGCCCCGTTTACAATCCAGGCGAAGCCTGTACCGACAAAAAATGCCTTTGTATACTCCGGAACAATACTGCCGTCACTGATCAGCAGTGCCGCCAGTATAACCACACCAAACAGCGCGAACAAAATAGACTTTATTCTGCGTTGGTGCAAAACTTTCAAATAACGCTCAGTCACAATGATTCCTCCTCAAATAAAAACAATTCCTCAATAGACAACCCGAAATACTGCGCCAGTTTATGTGCCAACAATAGAGATGCATTATAGCGTCCGTTTTCGAGTGAAATAATGGTTTGCCGTGTTACACCCACAGCATCCGCCAGTTCCTGCTGAGTTACACGGCGTTCATTCCGCAATGCCTGTATGTGATTTTCCATACATCGGCCTCCTTTCAGTGTATAGTTCGCTTGATATATATAGTATAGCACACTTTACATTTATGTCAAGTGGACTTTACAACTTTTTTTGTGAAGGTGTATTATTATTGATACGTTTGACATCCACCGCATGGCAGCTTTAGTAAATTCTTTTATTCTTTTGTATTACATCTTTGTCGGTCTGTATTTCTCTCCACAAGATGAACCAAAAACAAACTTGTCCTTTGTACTAAACCTAATGCACCCATTGGTGCCACCGGTGCTACAGGCGCAACAGGTGCCACGGGTGCACAGGGGCCCGCTGGACCAACCGGCCCGACCGGCCCAGTTGGCCCAGTCGGCGCGACCGGTGCCACGGGCGCGACAGGTGCTACGGGCGCACAGGGGCCAGCCGGTCCCACAGGCCCCACGGGTCCTGCCGGTGCTACGGGTGCGACAGGTGCAACGGGTGCCACTGGTGCACAAGGGCCAGCTGGTGCCGTTGGCCCAACCGGTCCGACTGGCCCCACTGGTGCTACAGGTGCCACCGGCCCGACCGGCCCGGCTGGTGCTGCTGGCGCCGAAGGTCCCACCGGCCCGGCTGGTGCTGCTGGTGCCGTTGGTCCCACCGGCCCGACCGGCCCGGCTGGTGCTACGGGTGCCGTTGGCCCCACCGGCCCGACTGGTCCCGCCGGTGCTGCGGGCGCTGCTGGTGCCGTTGGCCCCACCGGCCCGACTGGTCCTGCCGGTGCGGCGGGCGCTGCCGGTGCCGCTGGTCCTACTGGCCCGACTGGCCCTGCCGGTACGGCGGGCGCTGCCGGTGCCGCTGGCCCCACTGGCCCGACTGGCCCTGCTGGTGCGACGGGCGCTGCCGGTGCCGTTGGTCCGACTGGCCCGACTGGCCCTGCTGGTGCTGCTGGTGCCGTTGGTCCCACCGGCCCGACCGGCCCTGCCGGTGCGGCGGGCGCTGCCGGTGCCGTTGGCCCCACCGGCCCGACTGGTCCCGCCGGTGCGGCGGGCGCTGCTGGTGCCGAAGGCCCCACCGGTCCGACTGGCCCTGCCGGTGCTGCGGGCGCTGCCG
>CAJUSB010000050.1:1722-22915 GCA_910589115.1 uncultured Clostridia bacterium
CTGGCCCTGCCGGTGCTGCGGGCGCTGCCGGTGCCGTTGGCCCCACCGGCCCGACCGGCCCTGCCGGTGCGGCGGGCGCTGCGGGTGCCGAAGGCCCCACCGGTCCGACTGGCCCTGCCGGTGCTGCGGGCGCTGCTGGTGCCGCTGGTCCAACTGGCCCGACTGGCCCCACAGGCCCTGCGGCTGGGTTATCATCCTACGGCGGTGTTTACAGCACGGCGCCGGATAGCCTGATTTTGGTTGCTAACATCCCCAATGTCCTCCCGATGGCTACGAATATGCCATCAGCAGATGTAACGTATACACCGGCCAATTCAATCACCGTCACCACGGCCGGAACCTACGAAATCAATTATTTCACAGATCTTTCCGCAGCGGTAGGTCTTGCTGTTACCATATCAGTTCGTCAGAACGGTACAGCCATTCCATCGGCAACCTCAACCCAGACCCTGGTTGCCGGAATCAGAACGCCAATCAGCGGAAACACGATGGTAACGCTTCCCGCCGGCGCGGTATTGGATATGGTTGTCTCAGCGCCGCTTGCAACAACGATAACGCTTGGCAGCGGGTTAAATGCTTCACTGACCGTGAAAAAACTGAACTAAATCCACACGCTGCGAAAAAAACATGGGCCGCCCCAATGGGGGGCGGCCCTCTTTCACGAACAGGCTTCGATGTAATTTGCAGATAAAAACAGGGGGACATTCTATGAACCACTACCGCATATGCGTATATGCAATCAGCAAGAACGAGGAGCATTTTGCAAAAACATGGATGGAATCCATGTCGGAGGCAGATCTGGTAATTGTCCTGGATACGGGCTCGACGGACGGCACAGTCGAACAGCTGCGGGCGTGCGGGGCTGAAGTCCACACGGCGCACATAGAACCATGGCGGTTTGACACAGCGCGGAACCGCTCGCTGTCATTGGTTCCCGAGGACGTAGATATCTGCGTATGTACAGACCTTGACGAACGTTTCCAGCCGGGCTGGCGTGCGAAGCTGGAGGCTGCCTGGGAAGCGGATGTCAGCTTAGCATCCTACCGTTACACTTGGAATTTCAATTCGGATGGCAGCGAAGGGTGTGTATTCTGGATTGAAAAGGTGCACGCGCGACACGGTTTTGAATGGGTTCACCCGGTGCATGAAGTTCTCCAATGGGTAGGAACGCAGCCGCAGGGGCGTACTGTTTCAGTTGATGGGATGCAGCTTAACCACCATGCTGATCCGGTAAAATCGCGGGCACAATATTTGCCGCTGCTTGAGCTTTCGGTAGAGGAATCGCCGCTTGACGACCGTAACATGCATTATTTAGGGCGGGAATACATGTACCGTCAGCGTTGGGACGACTGTATCCGTACACTGCTGCGGCATCTTTCGCTGCCAACGGCGCAGTGGAAGGACGAACGTGCTGCTTCCATGCGGTTTATTGCGCATTCTTTTCTGGGCAAGGGCGACCGGGCTGCTGCGAGAAACTGGTATATGCAGGCTGTTGCGGAAGCGCCGCACTTACGGGAGCCTTATCTTGACCTTGCGCGGCTATTGTATGAAGAGGAAGAATGGGACGGCGTGCTATACTTTACTGGCTGTGCACTTCGCATCACGGAGCGGCCAAAGACTTATATCTGCGAAGCGGCGAGCTGGGGCAGCTTACCGCATGACTTACGGACAATCGCCTTTCATCGCACAGGGCGGCTGGCCCAAGCCTTGGAAGAGGCACGGCAGGCGCTTGCGCTCGCGCCGGAGGACGACCGTTTACGCAGCAATGCGGCACTTTTGGAGCGGCTCCAAGCTGCGGGCTCCACCACGCCGAAGGATCGGCAGACTTCCCGTTTGTAAATGCTGAGAAGCTCCTTTTGTTTCGCCTACGCGGCGCGCGGTCCTGCGCGGACAGCGCCAGAGGGACTTGTCCCTCTGGACTCCCATCTATCGCCTGCGGGCGGGACGGGAGACCGGGGCCCGGTGCGCGTACAATGTCCGGAGTTCTGTCAGCGGGCGCCGTTTTGTACGCACAAATGATACTGTATGTTCTCGGATAAAAAGAAAGCCGAAGCGAACCCGTTTCTGTGCTCCGGCATAAGCTGTTACTGTGGCACAGCCACACAAATATGTAATAAAGAGGAGAAAGTCATGAACCGATATCTTTCTTCTGATCGGGCATGCGGACGGTGCATGGATGACTGCTGCCGCCCGCAGCTGGTACCTCCTCCGGAGGTCTGCTGCTGTGTAGGCCCGCGTGGTGCGACGGGACCGACAGGGCCGACCGGGCCGACCGGGCGTAATGGCCTGACGGGTGCAACCGGAGCGACCGGCCCCGCGGGACCGATGGGGCCGGTTGGCCCACAGGGACCCGCTGGCCCACAGGGTCCGATAGGGCTTACCGGCGCGACGGGTGCAACCGGTGCGACGGGTGCACCCGGCCCCACTGGACCTGCCGGGCCTGCCGGAGGTCCCACTGGCCCGACCGGACCTGCTGGCCCAGCTGGCGCAACCGGAGCGACAGGCGCGACTGGTGCAACGGGAGCCCAAGGGCCTGCGGGTCCCACTGGACCCACTGGCCCTGCTGGCCCTGTTGGTGCAACGGGCGCAACCGGTGCGACGGGTGCAATGGGGGCACAAGGCCCGGCTGGTCCGATAGGGCCTACTGGCCCTGCCGGTGCAACGGGTGCTACTGGCGCGACAGGTGCTACCGGTGCACAAGGCCCCGCTGGCCCAACCGGCCCGATGGGTGCTATTGGCGCGACAGGCGCAACGGGCGCGCAGGGTCCCGCTGGCCCGACCGGCCCGATAGGTGCGCTACATTTAGTACACAACTGATCCGAAGAAAACCGAGATTGAATTTTGTGCATCTATATGGATTTCCTGAATGATGCTGCGCCATAAGCAGCGGCGGTCCTCCCGGCGGATAGATGCATATATAGATCTGAAATCCTTAGTTAGGAAATTTTTCAGTTCTGTGAAATTCTCTGTAGGCACAGACGATTCAGGCACTGCCGCCAGCTGCGCGGCATACATATCATAGTCGGCTTTATATTCCTCCATGGGAATCAGGCCGTTCACATATAAGTCCTTTAGTTTGGACAGTTTCTGTTTAATATTTGCCTTGTCTATTTTAGGCTTTTCGCGCTTTGTTAGTTTCGTCCGATAATGTATAGTATAGCGGTTAATGGTATCTTCTATATTTTTCAGCAGCCATGCTTCAATTTCCTTTTCATTGATAGCTCTTTTGTGGTTGCAGTGATGAAGATTCGCAGATTGGTTACACCGGTAAAGGAAGTATTCGTTTGCACCGGAGGCGGAATGCCGTCCGGCCATTTTTTTCCCGCATTCCGCACAGACAATCATACCGGAGAATACATAGATTCGGTTTGTTGGTGTTTTACGAATATTGTTTTTCTGTGCGGATTGAATCCGCTGGAACAGTTCCACATCGATAAGCGGTTCACAATATTTTGGATTTCCGCGATATTCGCCTATATACAGACGGTTAGAGAGCATTTTTGCCAGGCTTTGGTGTTCTATAACAATTCCATAGGTTTGCAGCACATACCGGCGTGTTGCATGATTGTTGTGATAAAGGTCGTAATGCTTAAAAATATCGCAGGCAATCGCAGCAGTCTCCGGCGCAGGAACAACGTGTTTATCCTTCACCGTCAGACCGAGCGGAAGCGACTGCGGCCCGACAAGGGTTTCACCGCGGGCAACTTTGGAATCGAATACAAACTTAATGCGGTCGCTGTCGCGGTCAGACTCATCCTGTGCAACGGATAACCGGATATTGATATAGAGCCGGCCGTTTGTGGTAGCAGTATCATAGTGCTCCTCTGTAGTTTTCCAGTTGACGTTATGGGCTTCCAAAATTTCCTGAATTTTATAATAGTCCTTCACCGAGCGAAACCAACGGTCGAGCTTAATGAAGAGGATCAGGTCGATCCGTCCGGCTTCTACGTCGGTCATCATGCGCATGAACTCTTTGCGGTTCTGGAATTTTTTTCGGGCGGACTTGCCTTCGTCTATGTAGTAATCGACAATAACCAGATTATGCATATTTGCATATCTGGTCAATGTCTCACGCTGTGCGTCAAGGGAATAGCCATGCATTGCCTGTTCTTCGGTAGAAACACGGATATAAAGCGCTGCCCGCTGCGCCGCGCCAACTGCGGGCTGGTTTGGAATTTTCTTTTCTGGCACAAAAACCCCCCCTTTATCTACCTATAGAAGTATGATAAAGCCAGGAGATTAAGAACCCCTCACCCCTTCATCCGCCTACGCGGCGGGCGGTCCTGCGCGGACAGCGCCAGAGGGACTTGTCCCTCTGGACTCCCGTCTGTCGCCTGCGGGCGGGACGAGGGGCTGGACGTACTTACACGCGTTTATACATCAGCCTTTCCGGTTTCTTTCCCAATAAAAATTTGCAGATAGCATCAAAAAGATTGTTTATCCTTATTATAATACATTGCACACCTTATTTTATAAGAATAGCAATCCCTTTCACCTGAAAATAAAACTTTTACGCACTTGTTTTACCAATGCGCAGCACCAAATCTCCCCAATTTTTCCCAGCATTTTTGCACGAAACATTGACACAAAGCAGGGTGTTTGTTATAATATATTCATAAATCACCAGCCTGCTTCCCCCAAGACAACGAGTGGAGCAGCCCTGTAGCAGAAACTATAATAATCGGTTTACTTTTTTGTTAACCATATCCCGTAAACATTTCATATGCAGACGGCGCTTTGTCTGCATACTTTCGATCCATAATACGCATTGGGGGGAGTCGAATGTATCATTGCCATATCATGATTTACTGTGTCGGCTGTCAAACCGGCCTGTTCCGACCACTTGAGGCGATTGCCCCGCTTGAGGCTTTTACCCACAGCTTTTCCATAACCGATACCCCGGATATCTCCGATGCTGCACGTGCAGGGCTTATTTTGGCTGACCTGCGTGGGACCACCGACGCTGCACATACTGTTCAGCTGTTGGCAGAGGCGAAGGCGGCGTCCACCGAACTCATCCTGCTTGCAGAGCAAACCGCCGCATTTGCCGCACAGCTTCCTCTGGCAGATGACTTGTGGACGCTGCCGATGACCGATGCAGAACTCTGCTTCCGCTTCCGGCGCTGGCAGGCTCGTCAAAAACTGCGCATAGACCACTGGGAAACCAGTCAATTCCTGGATGCGGCAATTAACCACAATCCAAGCCTTATCTGGTTCAAAGACAAGGATGGCGGACATGAAAAGGTGAACGACAGCTTTTGCCAAACTGTGGGAAAAAGCAGGGAGCAGATCTGCGGCCGAGGCCATTCCTACATATGGGATGCACCCGAGGACGACTGCGCCTGTGCGGATTCAGACCGCAAGGCAATGGAAGCCGGGACGACCATGATCTCGGACGAATGCATCCATACCCGGAAAGGGGAACGGCTGCTTTCGACCTATAAATCCCCGCTGTATGACTGGGACGGCAGCGTGATGGGCACCATTGGCGTTGCCCTTGACATCACGCAGGAGCGCGCCTATAAATCGGCTTTGCTGGAAAAGACCCATACACTTGAGCAAGTTTTTACGACCATGGACTGCGGCATTATCTGTCACACGGTCGATGGTTCTGCAATTCTGAATATCAACCGGGCTGCGCTCCATATCCTGGGGTACGAATCACAGGAGGAGCTGGAAGCGGATGGTTTCGATACGATTGCAGCCTCAGTTGCTGACGAGGACAAACCCTTGCTGCGCAGGTGCATCCAAATGCTGCACCACGCGAACGATTCCGCCACTATGGAATACCGTGTCTGCCATAAAAACGGCGATGTCCTGCATGTATTCGGTAATATTAAGCTGGTTGAGGAGGACGGACGTTGGTATTATCAGCGCTTCCTGCTGGACTGCACCGCCCAGAAGCTCCGCGATCAGGCGGTTCATTCCAAAATGAACCAGCGCATCAAATATCAGGAGCAGCTTTTTAATATTTTCTCCAGTTATCTGGCGATCAATACAGACGATGTATATCTGATGATGAACGCAGATGCTACGCATGTAGAATATGTCAGCCCGAATGTTGAACGTGTTCTTGGCATCCTGCCGGATGCGCTTGAGAAGGATCTTTGTACCGCCGGGCGCTGCCTCTCCGGCACGCCTGTCACGTTGGAAGAGCTGCGCCGCATGTCCCCCGGCCAATCCATGGAGCCGCGCGAAACCGAACGCATCAACCGCCAAACCGGCGAACACAAATGGTTTCGCGAAACGGTATACTGTGTCGCCCTGCAAAATGAAAAGAAAATTATTGCTTACATTTCTGACCGTACCCAGGAGCGTCAGGCGCATGACGACCTGTTAGAGGCGCTCAGCATGGCTCAGGTCGCAAACAGGGCAAAGAGCGCTTTTCTCAGCAGTGTCAGCCACGATATCCGCACGCCGATGAACTCTATTATGGGCTTTATCACGCTGCTGCGCGAGGAGGCGAATAATCCGGAGCGTGTGCTGGAATATACGCAGCGTATCGACTCTGCCAGCCAGCATTTGCTTGGCCTCATCAATGACGTGCTTGATATGAATAAAATCGAAAGCGGAACTGCGACCCTCAATCTTGCAGGATTCAGGCTGGCAGATATGATTGATGAAATCAACACGATCATCCGCCCGCAGGCGCGTACAAAAGGACAGCGTTTTGATATCCACACGTTTTCGCTAACGTCCGAATATCTGATTGGCGACCGTCTCCGCATCAACCAGATTCTGATCAATATTCTGTCGAACGCTGTAAAATATACCCAGCGGGGCGGGACGATCACGATGACCGTCACCGAGCTGCCGCAGGTGGTAAAAAACTATAGCCGTATCCGGTTTATCATATCAGACAACGGACAGGGGATGAGCGAAAACTATCAAAAGGTGATTTTTACACCATTTACCCGCGAGCAGGACACGGGGGCCAGCCAGATACAGGGCACGGGGCTTGGCATGTCCATCACGAAAAGCCTGGTGGAGCTTATGAACGGCACGATCCAGCTGGAAAGTGCACTGGGGCATGGCAGCACTTTCACCGTCGAGCTTGAGCTGCGCATCCAGGAGCAGGCGATCGACCCCAAGTTCTGGGATCGTCATAACATCCACCGAATGATTGTGGTTGATGATGACCCGGACGCTTGTCAGTCGATTGTGCACTCCATGTCTGGTACTGGCGTTCTGGTTGATTCTGCGACGGACGGCGCTACAGCAGCCGATATGGTCTGCCGCAGTGAGACAAATGGGCAGCCCTATGATCTTGTTTTGCTTGACTGGAAAATGCCAGGGATGAACGGCGCAGAAACCGCCCGGCTGATTCGTTTGAAGCATTCCTCCCGGTTGCCGATCATGGTTTTCACCGCATATGATTGGGATGATATCAAGGAATCAGCAAGCGAAGTAGGCATCCGCTATTTCCTGCCGAAGCCCTTTTTCATGAGCAATTTCAGGGAGGCGATCCGTCGTCTGACAGGCCCCAAGCCGCAGGCCGCAGCGGCTGCAAACACAGCGGTACAGGGCCGGCGCATCCTTGTTGTTGATGATATTGAGGTCAACCGCATTATCCTTGAAAAAATACTAGGGACACGCGGCGCGATCTGTGACATGGCCGAAAACGGCAAGCAAGCGCTGGATATATTTGAAGCCTCCTCACCCGGCACATATGATATTATTATGATGGATATTCAGATGCCGGTCATGGATGGTTACACTGCTGCGAGGGCCATCCGTGCGAGCAAGCACCCCTCCGCGAAGGCAGTTGCAGTGATTGCCATGACTGCGAATGCCTTTGTGGACGATGTGCGCGAAGCCCTGACCGCCGGGATGGACGCCCACATTGCAAAGCCAATCGTTATGGACAAAATGATGGATACCATCCAGCAGGTACTCACCGCAAAGGGTAACTGAGAAATCCCTGTTTTATCCGCCTGCGCGGCGGGCGGTCCTACGCGGACAGCGCCAGAGGGACGTGTCCCTC
This sequence comes from uncultured Clostridia bacterium, assembly GCA_910589115.1. Lineage (GTDB taxonomy): Bacteria > Bacillota > Clostridia > Oscillospirales > Butyricicoccaceae > QXXE01. The sequence goes on from CAJUSB010000050.1 coordinate 9,707, forward strand.
TGGACTCCCGTCCTTCGCCTGCGGGCGGGACGGGGGCCGGGCGGTTGGCGTGCCCATGCTGCTTCATCCCGTCAAAAGCCAATGGGACGAAACGTCATCCATGTTAAAAACAGAGGGACAGCATGACCTGACATGTTGTCCCTCTGTTTTTATTGTTGCGAAAGGGGATCTAGCCTTTATGAATGCAGAAATGTTTCACTATCCTGTGCCTCTGGAAGATCCATATACATCTGGCAAAGCTGATCCTCAACCGTGAAAAAGCTGTCAAGCAATGCGGGATTAAACAGGCCGCACTGCCCCGTTTGGATCATTTGCAGCACGGTTTCCCGGGAATATGCTGCTTTATAGACCCGCTTGCAGCTCAATGCATCGTACACATCGGCGAGCGAAACCACCTGCGCCCATGGTGAAATCTGATTGCCCTTGAGGCCCTCCGGATATCCGCGCCCATCCCAGCGCTCATGATGATGCAGTGCGATATCACAGGCATAGTCGTAAATCGCACTGTCCCGCAGCTGCGTAATGCTTTCCAAAATCGTGACGCCTTTTGTTGTATGCGTCTTCATGATTTCATATTCCTCTGTCGTGAATCGTCCGGGTTTGGTGAGGATTGCATCTGGTATCGTGATTTTGCCTACGTCATGCATGACCGCCGCAAGCGCAATATTTTCGATTTCCTCTTCTTCAAGCCCATCTCCAAAACAGGTATTTTCCAGCATGAACCGCGTAATCTTCTGAATACGCTGGACGTGCCCGCCGGATTCCTCATTCCGGAATTCGATTGCCGTTGCCAACGCTTCGATCATGCCTTGGTTGAGGTCAATAATCCGCTGTGCCTGTTCCAATAGCTTGATTTTCTGCCGCTCTACAACGCGGCTCAAATGCCGCCGCGCCCGGAAAAGCTCAATGACCGATTCCACGCGCCGAAGCACTACATACGAAATGACCGGCTTCCGGATCACGTCCATTACACCCAGCTCATAGGCTTCCCGGATAATATCCGCACCGCCCTCCGCTGTAATCAGAAAGACAGGGATTCGCTCCAGCAGCCCCAGCGGCCCAAGCCTGCGCAGCACCTCGATCCCATTCATCTCCGGCATCATTACATCCAGCAGCACTGCACAGATATGGTTATCCGGACGCAACAACTCATCCAGCCCCTCGCGTCCGTTCCCCGCTTCCCTTACCTCATAATTCTGGCAAAAGATTTTGCGCAGGATTGCTCGGTTTATTGCATCATCGTCAACTATTAAAAGCGTATTATAATCTGCACCGCTGGCAGGTATCAGGTTCAGTTCCATTCAAAACACTTCCATTCTCGTTCGCTCCGCCCCGGCTGCAAGCCGGAAGGCACCGGCTGACGAAAATTAGAACCTGTATTCACAAAATGGCAGTCGTGGATGTGCGGGGCTGATGTCGTCAGGGTGGGTCGGTTTCCCGCAGGAATCCTGCCGGATTTCAAGGGGAATCGGCACGGCCGACAGTCTGTGAATACAGGTTCTTATTTCACACAGCCCCGCTAAACGGTGCGGCGGCCCCGGAATCATCCCTGATATCGCCGGATACAGTCAATGATCGCCGTTTGTGTAGGTATCATATCCGCATACACCATCCGTGCCTCGGCAGCCCGGTTCTCGCGCAGCAGGTTGAGCGCTTCGGTGTACTTTGTGAACAGCGGAGTAATCGACAGGTTCCCCGTCGTGCCCTTGAGTGAATGGACTTTTCCTATCAGCTCTTCCAAATCCCCGGAGTCAAATTCCGACAGGGTGATCGGCGCACTCTCAATCGTGCTGAGGAAAATACCAAACATCATTTCATATAGGGACTCGTCCCCCATCACGCGCTCCAAGCCTTCTCTGGTATCTACACCCAAGCTCTCCAGCTCTTCCAAAAAAGCCATCCACACGTACTCCTCTCTTTTTACTATGTATTTCATCATCTGGAACATGCCAGACATGCATATTAGAATATCTATTTTTTCATACAGTCTGCACAAAATCAGCCAGCTGTTCTATTTTTATTATACACATCAGCAGTAATAATTGCAATCATTTGTTCCAAAGAATCCTGCAAATTTTACTGACAGCCTATGAAAAGCTGAAAAAACAATGCATATCTGGCAGCCTGCGCCGTTATATACAAACTGCACGGTACAAAAAGCGTCTGTCTGTGCAGCAGCGGCTGATTATCCATCTTTAGTATATCATATTGGAACGATTCTGTAAATATTGACATGGACGAATTTTCCTGTTATACTAGTCCTGTTAAATTTGCAAAATAGCGGGAGGCATCTGTGAGAATGAGGGTCGTGCAAATTGTTTTCAGCCCGACAGGCGGGACGCAAAGGACAGCGGATGCCGTAACAGAAGTATTTGGGGTTCCGGCCTCCAGAATTGATTTGACACAGCATGAGGGCACGAATGAACCGATAAAGCTGACAGAGGAGGATCTCGCCATAATTGCATTCCCCTCCTACGGAGGACGGGTGCCTCCCCCAGCCGCCCAGCGGTTCTCTCATCTGGAGGGGCGTCACGCAGCGTGCATACTGATTTGTGTTTACGGCAACCGTGCATATGAAGATACATTAGCTGAAATGGGAGATCTGGCCCGTCATGCTGGATTCCGTATCGTGGCCGCGATCTCAGCCGTTGCAGAACATTCCATTGCACATCAATACGCAGCAGGCCGTCCTGACCATCAGGATATCGAAACCCTTCAAGGCTATGCTAGACAGATCATTGAGAAACTAAATTCGACCGATGGACGTTTTATCTCTCCCACCCTGCCCGGGAACCACCCATATAAAAAAACAGTCATCCCCAAACTGGTACCCAAGGCCACACACAGCTGTACATTATGCGGCTCCTGCGCCAGAAAATGCCCGGCCCAGGCCATCAGCCATTCAAACCCGATGGAAACGGACAAGCGGAAATGCATTTCCTGTATGCGCTGCATTACCCAGTGCCCCATGTCAGCACGGAAACTGAACAGTGCACTGATTTTGTCAGCTTCTGTGTTTCTCAAGAGTGCGTGCAGCATCCGAAAGGAAGCCGAGCTGTTCCTATAACAAAACATATACAAAAACCATCATGTGCGATCCGATGAACGGTCCGGCTGCGCCGGGCAGTATCCCACAGAAAGCCATGATGTTTTTTTATACTCACATGCGGAAAGACTTGCCGCAGCCGCCCCTTCGGCCCGCCGTCCCTTTGGCGGGCCGAAGCAGCACAGATGAACGGGCATATCCGCCCCGCCCGCAGGCGATGGAAGGGAGTCCAGAGGGACGAGTCCCTCTGGCGCCGTCTGCGCAAGACCGCCCGCCGCGCAGGCGGATCAAACGGCAAGCTCCAGTACTCACGAGTATATCTGCTAAATCTGATAATCCCACAATTCTGCCTGTTTGCATTCCTGCTTATTTTGCCCGGCCCTGCCGCTGCTTTTCATTTGCAGCTCCGGATTTTTGATGCTGACCTTTGTCTGGCTGGGAATCGACTGCGTAATGAATGCATTAGAGCCGACCACAGCGCCCGCTCCGATCACTGTTTCACCGCCTAGAATAGAGGCTCCGGAATAAATTGTAACATCATTTTCAACCGTTGGATGACGCTTGGCATGGTTCAGCGCTTGCCCGCCTTTTGTACTCATTGCGCCAAGCGTTACGCCCTGATACACCTTTACCCGGTCGCCGATCTCGGTTGTTTCACCGATAACGATACCGGTTCCGTGGTCTATGAAAAAATATTTGCCAATGGTCGCGCCGGGATGGATATCAACGCCCGTAATGGTATGCGCGTGTTCAGTCATAATACGCGGGATCAGCGGCACCCCAAGCAGGAACAGCTCATGCGCGATACGGCTCACCATTATTGCATACAGCCCCGGATAACAGAGAATAATTTCATCCATGCTGTAAGCAGCCGGATCGCCGTCAAATGCGGCCTCCACATCTGTATCCAGGTATTCGCGGATCAGCGGTAGCCGTGACATAAACTGTTCGGTCAGCACCGCCGCGCGGCCGCGCGCCTCATCCTCAGCAACACCGCCATGCTGTAAAGCCTTTCCGATCTGCTTGCGCAGGTGATAGTCTACCTCTTCAAGAACGCTGCCGATATAGTATGTGATTGTCGCATCACGCGGCTTGGTCGTACCAAAATAGCCCGGGAACATCACGATTTGGAGCTTTTTAATGATCTCAATAATCGTATCGCGGTTCGGCTGGCTGTTAACGCCGATCTTGCAGATTGACGGATACTGTTCATAACTTTTCAGCAGCGCATCCACCACGCCGCCAAGGGAATACGATGTATTGTCCATAATCAAATGCCTCCATTTCAGCGGACAAATGCCCGCATTGCTGCAAATCCACACATTTCCTATTATAGTATGCAGCCCCAAAGAATGCAAGCCAAAACAACGGCGGAATACAGCTTTTTCCCGCCGGAACGGTGCGGCCCGGTCCGTCGCCTGAAAAGGCCCGCCCGGTTCCCTGCGTCATTCCGCAGGATTCCGGACAGGCCTGAATTGTTACCGAACAATGATCCATCCCATATAAGCCAGATAAGCCGCCGTCATTACAATACCCTGTACCCGGCCAACGCCGCCGCTCCGGCGCATCGTCAGGATACATACTGCGGATACTAAAACAAGCACAGCCACGTCAAATACTGCATCCATTGAGACAGAAATCGGACAAATCGCAGCAGAAGTGCCCAAAATAAACAGAATATTGAACAGGTTGGAACCAACTGCATTGCCGAGTGCCAGCCCGCTTTCCCCTTTTATGGCCGCTGTAATGGAGGTGACCAGCTCGGGCAGCGACGTGCCGACCGCGACAATGGTCAGTCCGATCAGCGCCTCGGACAGCCCGAACATTCTTGCAATTCCGGTCGCGCCATCGACCGTAAGGTCACCGCCCAATACGATACCGCATAATCCGATAAACAGGTTGAGCGGGATTGTCCAGACCGGCACGGATAACTCTGTTTCGTCTGCCGCCGTATGGTTCCGAAGCGCCTCACGTACCAGCACGAACAAATAGAGAACCATTATTACAAGCAGTATCAATCCGCTGACCCGGCTCAGCCGTCCTTCCCCGAAGGCCAGCATCGCGAACAGTATGGAAGCCGCCAGCCCGGACAACGGCAAATCCCGCCGGAGCAGACCTTCCTCCGCACGCATTGGGGCAATGGCCGCACTCAAGCCGACTACAACCAGCAGATTGAACAAATTGGAACCGACCACATTCCCGACTGCAATTTCGTTTGCGCCTTTCAGCGCCGCCGTAACGCTCACGGACAATTCAGGCGCACTGGTTCCCAGTGCGACAATGGTCAGCCCGACCACCACGGAAGGAATCCCCAGCCGTCTTGCAGCCGCACACGCGCCGCTGACGAAGCGGTCAGCTCCCCAAACCAGCAGCGCAAAGCCGCCTAAAAGCATAATAAATGATAGCATTTTCTTTTCCTCCATCTAAAGCGCCTGATATCCGCAGCCTCTGAAAGATATTTTCGTGTCGTCCGAGGGATACAGGCCCTGATTTTTAGAATCTGCATTCACATGACGGATTTCAGGGAAACACAGCGCAGCAGGCCGGTACCAAAACCGTGCATACGCGGTTAATCGTCTTTGAATACAGGTCCATTAGATTTCCGGCAAGAAAAAAAGACTTTTACTTGCCGATAGCGGAAGACCGCCGGTGCAATAAAAGTCTCGCGTCAATGGAGTGCGGCACCGGACCCCACAAGGGCCGTATTGACGACACCGCAAACATCCCGGATAACAGGATGCACGCTACTCCCCTTTACCTATTTTTAATATAACCGTATAAAGCCAGTTTGTCAAGCCCCTTTCCAAAAAAATTATGCAGAACCGGAACGATCCATCCCCCCCATTTTTTAGCGGGCAGAAAAATCGGCCGTGCCCCATTCCCGCTCGCCGGCGGGAATGGGTTTCAGCCGGCGCCTTGCAGGCATATTATTAGTTTGCATAATTGCTATGATTGCAAGTATCTTATCGTAAACATTCCAATCGAAAATATCAAGCTATCGAGCAGTTACATTTCTGTATAGTGTAACTGCTCGCTTTTTTGATATTTGGGCGAACCGGCCGTACATTTATCCCGCAGCAAGCCGCGTGAGTTCGGTGCCTGTGTAGTAGTGGGCAAGGATATCAGCGTAAGAGCTGCCTTGTTCGGCGAAATATTTTGCACCGTATTGGCTCAACCCCACACCGTGGCCGTATCCGACTGTATGGAAAGCAATCGTATCATCATCAAAGGTCAACGTAAAATTAGCCGAATTCAGGCCGAAAATCGTGCGTAAATCAGTCCCTTTTACCTGCACGTCACCCAGGGTGCAGACAATGACCGCCCCCGCCGCACTCCGGGTCGAGGTGGCAAACCAGCGCTTAGGATCGCCGGAAAGATCAGCGGCGGGATAGTTCTCCAACACTCTGGCGCGGAATTCGTCAAGCGTCATGCGCACTGTCCCCTCATATTTTCCGCAGGCGGAGCCGCCGGGGCTGACAACGCTTTTCAGGTAGGAAATATCACTGCCCCAAATGTCCTCTGCCGACTCTGTACGCGCTGCGCTGGCCGCATGGAATACAGCCACAATCGGTTCGCCGTCCTTGGTAAGTATCTCACCCGCCGTGTCTTGGACGGCCTTTTGCAGCCGCTGTGTGTTCGTTTCTGCTGCATCGCCCCAACGCGCCGAAGCTGCGGCTGCCAAATCAATATACGCCGCGCAGTGCGTATAATCGTCACAAACATCGGCTTCCCTGTGCTGCATCGGCCGGCCCGCGCTGACTTTGTATACCGCATAGGTTCGCGCGGCCACTGCCTGCGCCCGGATTGCCTCCTCTGGAAACTCCGGCGAAATTTCGGCGGCTACGACCCCTTCTACATAACGCTCAAGCGGCATCGTCTGCGGCTCGCCGCGCACCAGCACGGTTATTTCACCGTTTTCCAGCCCCACCGTACCGCCTGCCTCCGCTGCCGCCTGCACAGCATCCGTGCTGCCTGCCTCTGTATTCCCGGTGCTCCAGACCGAGCTGCTGCCCGTATCAGGCAGGCCGCTGCTTTCTCCGGCGGCAGCCTGTCCGTCCGCCGCATCTGCCGCCGGGGCTTCTCCCGCTGCTGCCTGCGGCCCGGCATTTCCCCCGGTTCCGCCATTATCTGCATATACGGCAAGCATATCTTTCGCTTTGTCGCCCAGCGCCGAGCCTGTATAGATTCGGCAGCAAACCGGCAATAAATAGATAATAAGCAGTAACATTGCACCTGTTCCCAGCAATTTTTTCATTTTTCGGCCTCTTTTCCTTTCCAGTCTTGGTAAAAATTCCAACGCCTTTGATTTGACTTTTTTGCAGGATTGCGGTACACTTAATTCATAAAGGAATTTCACACAGATAGGGGAGGAGTATCTATGAACCGTGCACCCGATTACATCAAAGACGAGCTTTTAGAAAACTTATGCACCAGCTACCGAGAAAATAACCAGATTCGCGGCGAGCTTTTTTCCCGCTATGGGGTCAAGCGCGGCCTGCGCAATTCAGACGGGACAGGCGTACTGGCAGGCATTACCAAGCTGGGCAACGTTCACGGCTATGTACTTAACGAAGGTGAGCGCGAACCGATCCAGGGACGGCTGACCTACCGAGGATATGATATTTTCGACCTGATTCTCGGGTTTGAGCAGGAGGATCGTTTTGGCTTTGAGGAAATTGGTTATCTGCTGTTGTGCGGCGCACTTCCGGCGAAGGGGCAGCTGCTGGATTTTCAGGAGACCATCGGCCATGAGCGGGAGCTGCCGGAGAATTTCACAGAGGATGTTATCATGCGTGCCCCCAGCCGCGACCTGATGAACAAGCTGGCGAGTGCGACGCTTTCGCTGTATTCTTACGATCCGAACCCGGACGACGTGTCACTGGAAAACCTGATGCGGCAGAGTATCAGCCTGATGGCAAAATATCCGGTTATTATCTCACATGCCTATCAGGCGAAACGGCGTTATTTTGATAATGCGTCTATGTATCTTCATGTACCGGATTTCAGCAAATCGACGGCAGAAAATATTCTGGGGCTGATCCGTTCAGACGGGGTATACACGCATGAGGAGGCAATGCTGCTGGATCGTTGTCTGGTCATCCATGCGGAGCATGGCGGCGGCAACAACTCGGCGTTCACGGCGCGGGTGACTTCTTCTTCGGGGACAGACACTTATGCATCCATTTCGGCTGCGGTATCATCTCTAAAGGGTCCGCGTCATGGCGGTGCAAACCTGAAGGTTGCGGACATGCTGGACGACATCAAGGAAAATGTAGAGGACTGGACGGACGAGGAGGAGCTGTACGCCCATCTTTGCAGGATTTTGCGAGGGGAAGCCGGGGACGGTTCAGGTCTGATATACGGTATGGGACATGCGATTTACACGTTGAGCGACCCGCGCGCGGTTGTGTTGAAAAGTGCGGCGCGGCCGTTAGCGGAGCAGAAGGGCTATTTGGACGAGTTTGATTTGATTGAGCGGGTTGAGCGTCTTACGCCCCGTGCATTTGCGGAGGTAAAGGGATCTGACAAAACGATGTGTGCGAATGTTGATTTGTACTCTGGCTTTGTTTACAAGATGCTGGGGATTCCGCGTGAAATGTTCACGCCTTTGTTTGCTACGGCGCGCATTGTTGGCTGGATGGCACACCGCATGGAAGAAATCACCACGGGCGGCCGAATCATCCGTCCTGCGTACAAGCCGCTTTCCCGCCGCGCCGCCTACGTGCAGCTTAACAATCGGTAAAGTTCGCCTCTGCGGCGGGCACCAGAGGGCTCTGCCCTCTGGACTCCCGTGCCTACGCGGCAGGCGGTCCTATGCGGACAGCACCAAAGGGCGCTGCCCTCTGGACTCCCGCAATTTTTTCGAGAAAAAATTGAGTAAAAGCTTCATTTCGCCTGCGGGCGGGACGGGGGCTTTGGTACCTGGACAGTTGTTTTTGCACTGCCGACAGTCCTGCCAAAAGGAGGGCAGGCCTGTTTTTTCCTATGATGATATCGCTGGCCACAGAAAAATTTTTTTCTTCTTTTCCTTTACAGCTTTCATGCATATTTGACAAAGCATAGCGGCTTCAAAAACACCCTTATAACATTTCAGAAAATTTCCGACCATATCAACCGCTTTACAAGACCACATGACACCCCCAGTCAAAGGGCTGGACAGTTCCCCTGAAATTATGATAAACTAGTATTCACATATACTATCTTATTTCAGAAAGGACTGATCCCATTTTGTCTCTCCCTCTCCTTCTCGGCGCTTTCATTGTACTGCTCTGTGTCCTCTTTAATCGGGTGTCCAATCGGCTTGGCATTCCCATGCTCGCTGCTTTCATCCTTTTGGGAATGTTGTTCGGCTCGGACGGCATTTTCAAAATCGCCTTTGAAAATTTTTTCTTTGCAGAAGAAATCTGTTCCTTTGCCCTGATATTTATTATGTTTTACGGTGGTTTCGGCACCAAATGGACGTGCGCAAAGCCCGTTGCTGCAAAGGCGCTGCTGCTCTCTTCCGCTGGCGTTGCACTCACCGCAGGCTTGACCGCCTTATTCTGTTATTTTGTGCTCCGCTTTGATCCTTTGATCAGCCTGCTTATGGGTTCGGTCATTTCTTCAACTGACGCTGCCTCTGTATTCTCCATTCTCCGCTCCAAAAAACTTAATTTGAAGGATGGCACTGCCTCCCTTTTGGAGGTAGAAAGCGGCAGTAACGATCCTATGAGTTATATGCTGACCGCCAGTGCCCTCACGCTGCTGCGCGGACAGGCAGACCCCGGCGCAATCGCATACCTTATTTTCTCACAAGTTGTTTATGGCATTGTGCTTGGCGTTGCAATCGCTTTTGCCGCCCGGCACATCTTCTATAATTTCCAATTTTCAACCAACGGGTTTGATGCTGCATTTCTTGTTGCCGTCGCTGTTATTGCCTATGCGCTGCCCAACCTCGTTGGCGGAAACGGCTATATGAGCGCTTATCTTACGGGCATTATCCTCGGCAACAGCAGCTTACCGAATAAACGCACATTGGTACATTTTTTTGACGGCGTGACAGGGCTGATGCAAATGGCAATTTTCTTCCTGCTCGGACTGGTCGCCTCTCCCTCGCAAATGCCGCAAATCATTCTGCCCGCAGCGGCTATCGCCCTGTTTCTGACATTGGTGGCCCGCCCGGCTGCGATCTTCGCCCTTCTTTCCCCGTTCGGCTGCTCAAAAGAGCAAATCCTCCTTGTATCATGGTCGGGACTGCGCGGCGCTGCTTCTATCGTGTTTGCAATCATGTCTATTAACCACGGCGTTAAACATAATGTTTTTCATATCGTGTTCTGCGTTGTCCTGCTCTCTATCCTGATTCAGGGAACGCTGATACCGGCTGTAGCCCAACGGCTCCGGATGATTGATGAAAACGCGGATGTTTTAACAACCTTTACCGACTATACGGATGAAGTGGATTTACAATTTGTCAAGCTGAAAATCAGTGGCAAACATCCATGGAATAATCACAGCTTGAAAGAAATTGCCATGCCGCCCGAGCTGTTGATTGTACTGCTGCTGCGGGATGGTGAGCGAATCGTACCAAACGGCGCAACCGAAATTCAAGAGGAGGATGTGCTCGTTGTCTGCGCACCGGCTTTTCAGGATGATACCGTCATACGACTGTCCGAACTGACAATCAAACCCGATAGCCCGTGGATTGGACAGCGTATTTCCGCCATCCATGACGAGCTTGGAAGCCTTGTCATCATGATTCAGCGAAACGGGCAAACGATTGTCCCAAATGGTCAAACCAAACTACAGCAAAACGATGTGCTGGTATTGAACCAAATGTAACAACCCTGTTCAGGAACCTTTTCCACCTTTTATTACTTCGCCCCGCCGTCCTTTTGGCGGGGCGAAGCAGTTCGTATGTACAATTACGGACGCACCCAGCTCCCGTCCCGCCCGCAGGCGATGAGTGGGAGTCCAGAGGGATTCGTCCCTCTGGCGCTGTCCGCGTAGGACCGTTCCGTATAAAAGCACCGCCGCAGGAACAAAATATCCTTGGGTGATGCATTTGAAAAAAGATTTCCGGCAGCTTTGTAGTTTATTTCTGTGCGGTTCGGCGGGATATGCGGCGCTTGAACTGCTGTGGCGGCAGAGGACGCACTGGACTATGGCACTCACCGGCGGTACCGTTTTTGTCGGGCTGGCGAAAACAGCGGAACAGCTCTGCGGCGCTTCCCTCCCGAAAAGATGCGCCGCAGGTTCGGTGCTGATTACGACAGCGGAACTCATCGTGGGCACTACGGTTAACCTACATTACCATATGCGTGTATGGGATTATTCCCGCGAAAAATTGAATTTCAAAGGCCAGATTTGTGCAAAATATGCCGCCTTGTGGTATCTGCTTTCTGCACCGGCAATGGCGCTCGCGCACCGGATCGCCCGGAACAGCTGAATACCTGCTGTAACCAGCAAAAAGCCCTGTTTCTGCGCCTTGGCAAACGCCTCAGATTTATAAGTCTGCGGCGTTTTTTATGTCCAAATGTGCCAAACACTCGTAGACGACAGTTTTCAATAAATTTAATCAATCTGTAGTTGTCAAAAGTGAAATCATCTGATATCCTAAAATATAGAGACGAATTTGATTTGAATAGAAAGGCTGAGAAGCATTCCGAACCGGTGCCAGAAGGGGAGATTTCATAAAATGAAAAATACCATGCATGATAAATTCCTACATATGACAGAGACGCCTATCCGCCGCCTGATCCCAGAGCTGGCAGTGCCGACCATTATTTCCATGTTGGTGACCTCGTTTTATAATATGGCCGATACTTTTTTTGTTGGGCGAATCAATACACAGGCTACGGCAGCAGTCGGTGTAGTTTTCTCATTTATGGCAATTTTGCAGGCGTGCGGATTCTTCTTTGGGCACGGTTCAGGAAATTATATCTCCCGAAAGCTGGGCGCAGAGGACGTGGAAAACGCCTCCCGCATGGCAGCGAATGGCTTTTTTTCTGCATTGGGGGCTGGTGCGCTGATTGCCCTTGCCGGGCTGTTATTTCTGAAACCGCTTTCGCTTGCGCTCGGCTCTACAATGACAATCCTTCCTTATACCTGTGATTACCTGCGCATTATCCTGCTCGGCGCACCCTTTATTATGGCTTCTTTTGTGATGAATAATCAGCTCCGTTACCAGGGCAGCGCCGCCTATGCAATGGTCGGAATCGTCACAGGTGCAGTGCTGAATATCATATTGGACCCACTGTTGATTTTCTACGCAGATATGGGGATTGCCGGAGCCGCTACCGCGACAGTAATCAGCCAGGCCGTTTCCTTCTGCATCCTGCTGAAAATGTGTGCTTCCGGAAGCAATCTCCGGCTGCGCATAAAAAATTTCCGCCCCTGCGCCGCCGACTTTGCAGAAATGCTGCGTGGCGGATTCCCCTCCCTATGCAGGCAGGGTCTTGCCTCGGTCGCCGCAATCTATTTGAACCGTGTTGCAGGCAGCTACAGCGATGCCGCAATCGCAGGTATGTCCATTGTAGCACGGGTCACCATGTTCGCGAATTCCGTAATCATCGGATGGGGGCAAGGCTTTCAACCGGTGTGCGGGTTTAATTATGGTGCGCAGCGCTTTGACCGCGTACAGGAAGCCTTCTGGTTCTGCGTCAAAACCGCAGCTGTTGTTCTGTGCCTCATTGCAGCGGCAGGCTGGGTGACCGCACCCACGGTAGCAGCAGTCTTCCGCGACGACCAGGAAGTTATTGCAGTCGCAGCCGCAGCGCTGCGGTATCAGTGCCTTACACTGCCGCTGAACGCCTGGATCGTATTATCCAACATGGCACTGCAGTCAATCGGCAAGCCGGTACGTGCCTCTATTACAGCAGCCTCCCGGCAAGGGCTGTTCTTCCTTCCGGCAATCTGGCTGCTGCCGCAGGTGCTCGGATTACAGGGCATCCTGCTCAGCCAGCCCGCAGCTGACGTGTGCTCTTTCCTGTTGGCGCTGCCCTTCATGCTGTCCGTACTTGCCGAGATGAAGCGGGAGACATGAAGTTATACTCACATGCGGAAAGACTTGCCGCAGCCGCCCCTTCGGCCTGTCGTCCTTTTGGCGGGCCGAAGCAGCACAGATGAACGAGCATATCCGCCCCGCCCGCAGGCGATGGAAGGGAGTCCAGAGGGACAAGTCCCTC
>CAJUSB010000051.1 GCA_910589115.1 uncultured Clostridia bacterium
CCCGCAGGCGATGGAAGGGAGTCCAGAGGGACGAGTCCCTCTGGCGCCGTCTGCGGAAGACCGCCCGCCGCGCAGGCGGATAAAACGGCAATCTCCAGCGCTCACGAGTATATTTCTGAACGCTTCCTTATGCATAAAGGCCGAAGCTTGCGGCATAGGCGAGCAGCACACGCAGCCAGCCCGTGATAAAGCGGGAATACATCACCGATACGACACCGACCTCAATGGTTTCGGTTTCGGCTTCCGCAAGGCCAAGGCCAACGGGGATAAAGTCACATGCACCCTGGCAGTTGATTGCAAAGAGTGCGGGCAGCGCCAGCTGCGGGGCAATATTACCCTTACCGATTTCCGCGCCGACCAGCGTGCCGACGATCTGTGCAATGACCGCACCGGGGCCGAGCAGCGCGGACAAACCGGGGATAGAGCAGATCACACCCAGCGCAACCAATCCAAAAATATTGCCTGCCAACGGGGTCAAAATGGATGCAAACGCATCGCCAAAGCCCGAGCCGTTAATAATGCCGATGAGCATGGATACAAACGCCATGAACGGCAGCAGGGTCGTAATACAGGTCTGAATCGCGTCACGCGCCGCCTGATAGAAGGTGTTGACGACCTTGCCCGCCGCAAGCCCGATCTTGGTCACGAGCGACTTATTTTCCTGTCTCGCAAGCGTTTCGGATACCTTCATATCCGCGTTGAACTTCACCGGTTCGGAAGCGGTTTCTGCCGGACGCTCTGCTGCGGTCTGGCTGCCGTCAGCAAGGGAAACCTGCGCCGGGCCGACCGCAGAAACATAGATATCTTCCTTGATAAACTGCGCCATCGGCCCCGACTTGCCGACCGGCATCACGTTGATAGTCGGGATGCCCTTCTTTGGATAAATGCCGCACCGCAGTGTACCGCCACAGTCAATAATGACCAGCGCAAGCTCCTCCTCGGGGCAGTTTGTTTTGAATCCGTTAACCGGGGTCAGGCCGGTCAGCTCAACGATTTTGGACAGGCATTCCGGCTCCGCGCCGCCGCCCGTGATATACATGACTTTATTGCGCTGTGCGGTGGGCGTAATGACCAGAGGGCCGCCAAAACCGCCGGGGCCTTTCTCCACTCGAATCGAACGATATTCCGCCATATCTGCTTCCTCCTCCTTACTTTGCCATCTTAAACTCGCGGCTCAGGGTAACGCCCTGCTGCTTTTCCACAAATTTTGTGGTGAACTCTGTGGACCAACCCGAAATAAAGTTTGCAACAATGCCGACCAGCAGATAGCGGACTGCAAGCGGCGCGGTATCCAGTCCCAGCTGGGTGATACCATTGGCAATGCCCAGCCAGATAAACAGCTCAGAAGCATTGATGTGCGGAAAGATGCCGTTGTTGGTATGGCAGTGGTAGGTCGCCGACGCGTAATACGCGGGCTTATAAAATTCCGGCATGAATTTGCCGATAGACAGCGCCATTGGGTTTCCGAGCATGAATGCACTGACAAACGGAAGCACCGCATACCGCAGGACCGGGTTGCCGGTGCAGACTTTCGCGACCCGCGCAACGGTGGCTTCTCCCGCGATTGCCATGATTGCGTTCATCAGCACCAGCAGCATGACGATAGTCGGGATGATGCCGGTGACCCAACTCATAAACTGTTCGCCGCCCAGCGTAAAAAGGTTCATAAAGCCGGATGCCAGATTTACAATGAACTCCATAAATATCCACCTTTCTTTTTATTTCCCGCTGCCGGTGAGTGCACAGCTGACCCGACGGAATGGGGACTGCGGCTCGGGGATCGCTTCACCGGCGATAAATTTGTTATAGGTATTCCGCGCGTCCAGAATCGCGCGGCGCAGGTTTTTCCCGTGCCGGGGCAGATCGGCTTCAGTGAGGGATGCAATTTGCTTGCCAGTGAATCCGGGCAGCGGGCGGACCCGTGCGAAACAGGTTACGCCCATCAGCATTTTCCCTTCCTGTATGACGCCCGCCCCGTCCAGCAGGAAGAGGACGATCGCCCCCGCATGGAAGCCGCCCGCCTGCCGCCCGCAGGCGACCCGGCCACGTCTGCGCATCGCGGTAAATTCTTTCGTGAAATGCCGTATTTGAATACTGCTGAGCACAATTTGCAGCACAAATGCCGCCGCAATGACAAGTCCTAGCTTCAACATGGTGAACCCTCCTGTTCTCCGGCCTGCCGGTACAGAACGCGCAGCAGCGTCTGGAAGCAGTCGGCCTGTGTGATTTTATCCAGCAGTGCCGCATCCTGCGCAATGCTGATGATTTCGTCATAGATCCGGATCAACAGGTTGTCGTCCGCCGACAGCTGCTCCGGCAGCCCGATCAGGAAAATCACCCGGATCTCATGGTCAATGTGCTCCGTCGGCGTGGGGAATACGCCGATTGCCAACACCAGACGATCCCCGGCGTATTGGACGCTGTGCGGGATCGCCACCGCGTGGTCGAACACCATTGTCCCGCGCTGTTCGCGGGCGCGCAGACGCTCCTGGAAACCCTTGTCCACCTGCCCTGCTTTGGACAGGGTTTCCACCATGTAGCTGACTGCGTCCTCATAGCTTTGGGACGAGTCAAAGATGAAAAAACGGCTTTCCTCCAACAGACCGACCATGACAAACCAATTATTGTCCATCATCGGTACATCGACCTGATCCCAATAACGGGCCTTTTCGATTTTGTGCCGCAGCTCCTGCTCGTTGAAAATCTCATGAATGCGGATCACCGGCCGTTCACAAGGGCAGGGCAAGTCTACCGTCGTAAATACGAGGTCATATCCCGCCAGCTGTTCCGCCGTGACTTTTTCATCGACGAACAACGTGATCTCCGCAGAGCTGTCAAGCACTTTTTTCAGCTGCACCGAAACCAGCCGCGCTGTCACGCGCCCTGTGCCGCAGACAACGGCGACCTGGTACGGGCGAACGCCCCGCAGCCCATTTTCCTCCAGAAAAACGCCGAAATAGGATGCGAGATAACCGCGTTCGTCCTCCGTGACCTCAAGCCCGTAGGTCTGCCGGACGACCTTTGCCGCGACACCCGCCATTTGCCACGCCAACGGGTACTTGCCGCGCAGTTCGTCAAGCATTGGGTTTTGCAGCCGGACACGGAACCGCAGCCGGTTGACCATAAACATCAAATGATACAGGAAATCCTCACGGAAGCCAGAGCTGTCCAGCTGGATATCTGTTTCCAGTCGGATCTGCCGAAAAACCTTTTCCATCAGCGGACGCATTTCCGCATCCAATTCGATCGACTGCATATCCTGCACATCCGCCGGGGTGCGCATACCGACAATCGGCAGCAGAAGGAACAGCCGTTCCTCTGCCGGAAACTCGACCCGCAGGAACCCAGCGACTTGATCTGCCAGACGGTCAACCATTTCAAATTCGGGCCTTGCCGTCAGGTTATAGAATGATGGCGAAAGCTGGCCGATATAATGTCCGGTCAAAAAACGGTCGAGCATCACCGTCAGGAATTGCCGGAAACTGCGCTGGACACTTTTTTCGAATGCGCTCAGCGTGTCTTCTACCGCATCAATCACTTCCACATCGAGCGGGTATTGCCGGTAAAGCGCATCATAGCTGTTTTCAAGGATGTACTGCCGGATATCTGTTTCCCTTCCCTGGAGCACAAGCCCTTTACTGGTTTTGCCGAGAATTGTCAGCTGATAAGGCTCCAACGCGGCCCGGAGCTTTTTCAAATCGTTTACCAGCGTTGTCCTCCCGACATTCATTTCATAAGCCAGCTCATCGGTCAGCAGCGGTTTCATCGACCGCACCAGCCTGCCGAAAATATAGTCCATGCGGTTCTGCGGGGAGTTCAGAAAGTCGTCAGACTCCAGAATGCGGCTCCGAACGGCCTGGAATTTGTTCCCGTCATAAACACGAAGGCTGTAGCGCCCTTGCACCGCTTCGATCACAGCGCAGTTTTCCAATTCGGTGTTCAGCTGCTTGAGATCGTTACGGATGGTGCGCTCACTGACATCCAGCCGGGCAGCGAGGGTACTCAGTGTGGCAGCCGGTGTACGGCAAAAAAATTGCAGGAGATCAGCAATCCGGTTATCACCAAATACACTTTTCACGTCCGTACCCTCCCTTCCGTCCGGATTTCGTTTTAACCGCGGGACTTGCCGCCGGAAATATTGATTGTCGTGCCCGCAATGTAGCTTGCACGGTCGGAAACCAGGTAAGCAACCAGGTCGCCAACCTCATCGAGCTTGCCGTCACGCCCCATCGGGATCACTTTGCTGTAATCGGTAGAAAGCTCCTCGGGTTTGCAGCCGCGCGTGTATGCCAGTGCATCGTTATATGCCGGGGAACGCAATCCGGTTGCCTCCATGATGCCGGGTGCACAGGCAAGAACGCGGATATTATATTTACCAAGCTCCTTTGCCCAGGAACGGGTGAAAGAATCAACCGCGCCCTTCGTCGCAGAATATGCCGACTGCCCCTGCGAACCTTCCTTGCCGGATTCCGACGACATATTGACAATCACGCCGCCGCCCTGCTTCAACATCTGTTTGGCACAAGCCTGCGCACAGAGAAAGACCCCTTTCACATTAACGTTGAACATTTTGGTAAAGGAATCGTCATTCAGTTCGTACTCCGGCTTTTCTCCGGCAACGTCCACCAGCAGACGGGGCATATTGATACCGGCATTATTGACCAATGCATCAATTTTTCCGAACTTTTCCACAACAGCGTCCGCCATTGCCTTTACGCTGTCCGTATCCGTAACGTTGCACTGTACACAGTATGCACCGTCCAGCTCTTTGCCGGTCGTTACATTCATGTCAACCACAACCACCTTTGCCCCCGCCGCAGTCAATGTATCCGCAACGTGCTTTCCAATGCCAGAGGCCCCGCCTGTTACAATGACCACACGGTCTTCCAGACCTAACCAACCCTGCTTCATTTCTGATTTCCTCCTTCGTCTTGGCTCCACTTGTCTTTGGAGCTTTTGTGTGTCTTCATTGTAACGAAAGAAATCATCGACTTTAATGCCTCGTTTTTCCGACGTGGGGAAATGTTTTGCGCCAGCCTTTTTCCATGCGTCTGCAAAACAGCAGTATAAATGTGCAGGAATGTTATTCTTTCATCCTGTTTTTTGTGCATATTGTCTGCAATCAATCACTTTAATAAAACTTTTTATTTAAGTGATTATAATTATAATACTTTTTAACTAGATGTCAATTGGATACTTTAGCCAATTTTTTTGTGACGATTTGTCAGTATACTCAACTGATATAAGGAATAGATATAGTCTTATAACAAGGTGAAGTGGTATTTTTGCTACTCGGGTTTAACTCGCAAAAGTCAACCTCATTTCTGTATTCTGGGATGATTTATTTTTTAATCATTGCGACCGCAAAACTGTTCTATTTCGTTTTCATCAGTCACGCTGTATGATGTATAAATGTTGGGCTCGCTCTTCCGTTCAACATATAGATTTCCGTAAGTTTTTACTGCGTAGGACAGGGAATGGTTCCACAGATTTTTTTCTGATGGCCATCGCGCATAACATTCTAAAACTGCACCATAAAATCCAAAAGGATCGTTTGGAAAGCCATCTCATTGTTCCAAAATTTTCCTGACAGAATGAAGCAAAAAAGAAACACCAAATTTGGGCTAGGCGGCAAACTTCCTCTATTTGGTGTATCCTTTTTACCGCTATTTAACCATTTTTTATATTCCTCCTACTCTTCATCTTGTAATAAAAAGGACTGTCTCTTATGATTTGTGTGAAATCATAAGAGACAGCCCTTTCCGCATCTATTAGGTGAATCTTGAATGCAGGTTATCGGTAGTCGTACTCATCCACAGTCTGAAAGACCGTCACCGGAGCTGCTACATGAGAAGCCAGCACCGCAAGAACCGGCATTGCCGACAGCAGAATGATTATCATAACAAAACCTCCGTTTTATAGTTCCAAAATTATAAATATTACTTGCCTCGTGCGTTCTGATAAATGGAAATCATGTCCTGCAAAGTAAGCTGCTTTGCGGAACCGGTCTGCCCCGCGCAGGCTTCCATGCAGCGTTCTGCCATTTCAGTGATTTGCGCATCTGTCGGGTCAATCCCCAGTTCCTTAAAGTTCACCGGCATTCCGATTTGACGATAGAAATTTTCCATTGCTGCAATCCCTATCAGGGCGGTCTCTTCATCCGATCCCTCTCCGGTTATACCCATGACATTTTTGGCATAGCGGACAAATCGCGGCAGCGCATTTTTATAAACCAGCCTCGCCCAGCTCGGCCAGACGGCTGCCAGCCCTGCACCGTGCGTGACATCGAACATGCCGCCCATTTCATGCTCCAGCTTGTGCGACATGAAATCACCGCCGTCGTTTCCGCAGCCGGTCAGGTCATTGTGTGCAAGGCTTCCAGCCCACATAACCTCTGCGCGGGCATCCTCATTTAACGGGTCCTCATGCAAAATCACTGCGTTTTTCATCACCGTGCGCAGCAGCCCTTCTGCTATCGAATCGGTTATTTCCATGTTTCCGCCATTCGTGAAATACCGCTCCATGGTATGCATCATGATATCTACACAGCCAGATGCAGTTTGATAATCCGGCAGCGTCTTTGCGTAATTCGGATTCATGACTGCGAAAAGCGGTCTTGCCAGATTGTCATTATATGCACGCTTCTCACCGGTCTGCGTATTGGTAATTACACAGCCTTTTGAGGTTTCGCTTCCGGCGGCTGCAATGGTCAGGATGCTGGCAACCGGCAGGCATTTCTTTGCGGTGCGGCTGTTCGTAAAAAGCTCCCATACGTCCTTTTCCGGCTCGGCCAGGCCATAGGCGATTGCTTTCGCTGTGTCGATGACACTGCCACCGCCGACTGCAAGCAGGAAATCCGCTTTTGCCTGTTTGCCGAGCGCAATGCCCTCATATACCTCAGCCGCTTTGAACAAAAATACCTGAATCCCATTATAAAAGCCCGGCAAATCGAAGCGCATATCATACAAAAGGGCAGTCAGACAGCAGATCAGCTTCTTTTGAACCTCCGTGAGCTGAAAGCTATGCAGGCACAGCCGGATATGGAATTTTCAACACGGAACCTGCTTTCGGAATGCTGGATGCTGCTGATGCAGGAGCTTCGGGAAACACAGCCGGAGGACGCGCTGCCATCTGCGGAAGGACAGGAACGCCTGCGGAATATGATTGCGTTTATCCATACCCACTATGGGGAGAAGCTGACGCTTGCGCAAATTGCGGCCAGTGCCGCGGTCAGTGAGCGGGAAGCGCTCCGCTGCTTCCGAAAGTATTTTCATCAAAGCCCATTCGAATACTTAAACAGTTTCCGCCTGCATCAGGCGAAAAAGATGCTGATTGAAACCAATCAAACCGTCATACAAATCAGCTATCAGTGTGGATTTTCGGACAGCGCCTATATGGGAAAGCTGTTCAGGAAAAGCTGCGGTATGACACCGCTTGCCTATCGGAAGAGTAAGGGCTCATGTTCTATAGACTGATATCATCGTTTTTGTACAGAATGATTTAAGAAACACCCGGCAGCTGTTTTCGCTGCCGGGTGTCTGCTGTTCTTTCCTATTGTTATGCATATTACAACTGTCTTCCGCTGTAGTCCAGACGGAAGAGATGCTCCGGGAAGGGCTTCCCGCGGCGGCAGGCCGCGCAGGCGGCAAGCTGAAGCGTCCGCGCAAAGGGCAGGGCGGTTTCCTCTGCAAGTGCACGGAGGGTTTCCGTGTGCGCGGCCCCTTCCCAGTCCTTCCAGGTGTTGTGGGAGCGGTTCGGCGTGTCTCCCGGCAAAGGCTGGCTTTGCCGGAACAGAGTGGATACCGCCCCCGGACAATGCAACGCCCGTTCTGCCAATACAACTCCCTTTTGCGACCCTCTGCCATAATGAAACACGGCATAGGCTAAATGTATGAGATGCATTGCTTGTGCCGCTTTTGCAGCTGTTACCTGTCCGCCTGCCGCATTCCCGGCGGCTGCAAGCATACGGGCCGCCTCCGGTACTTCTGGGGATGATGCATTCAATAATTTATATGCCGGTTCTTTGGCCGGGTCAGTGACACCGCGCCAGCGCAAAACCTCAGCATCCAGATCCGCTTCGCAGAGTTTGTGGGCGGCACTGTTAGACAACTGAAATTCTTTCATGAGCCGCTGGGTCTGCGTCTCTATATATGGATGGACTGTGCGGTCAAGCGCATAATGCGTACAGAATCCGAGTAAATATGCAAGTGCAACAGCGGAACCATGCGCCGCCTGCGCCATTGCGCGAAATACCTCTGCGATGTGTCCGCGATGCATTCGACCGCCCAGCTGTGCCGAGGCACCGCTCAGCGGTATGAAAAAAAATGGGTCCGGCCCCTGGCTGCCCCATGAATAGGCTGCGGGTGCAGCAGTGCATATACGTGCAAGCTCCGGCGGCGCAAGCTCACATACACGGGCAGCAAAGTAATGGTGCATCACAAAAGACGGCATATGCCTTTCCTCCTCAAAATCATGTGATATCATCTTCCGGGAGCTGCCGCAAAACAGCGGCCTTATGGAAAACGATTACGGCCTTATCCGGGCTGCAACAATTTGATTCTGATTCGGCGGCGGCATACGATATAATATAATTTTACCATTTGCTTCAAGCGTGCGTAATTGATTTTTGATATGCTCTATTTCGCATATATCACCGCCTAATGCCTTCACCAAATCCATAAAAGGAACCCCATATTCCTTGCCAACTGATTTCCAGGGAAGGTTCCTTATCGTGATCAAAACTTCTTCCAGTGTTGGATTCATGAAACCACCTCGTTTCTCTTCAACATTCTACCATACAAAACATAAAATAACAACCCTGAAAACCATGATAAAAAATCAGGGCACATGACCCGCCCGCGCAGGGAACTCACCTGAAAAACAACAGTTAAGGCGAATCCATGCTTTCCAGCATTGCCGAAAGCTGTTCCTCGGCATCTGCGTTCGTCATGAAAAATGTGCCGTCCCCTGCATGAAGGATACAGAATGCCGTAACACGGCCAATGTTTTCCACCCGCAAAAACGCTTCGTAACGTCGGAGCAGCTCCGCGCGGATATCATGCAGCGGCTTCCCTTCCATTAAATACCCGTTTACAACCTGTACATAAATCGTCAGCAGCGCAGTGAGATCTTCTACCGCGCCCTTTTGGCTGTCCAGCCCGGTTAACAGGGCCAGGGAATCCGCAACAAGCCCGGCCTCTCCGGCACCACCCCCGAACAGCATCTCGCGCATCTCCGCCGGAACCGCCTCCCGAAAGGCCGCCTCTATTCGTGCCTCGTGGGACATCGTAAGCTCCCGCGCTTTGCGGAATAATTTTTTCAGCGCCATTTTTCAGCCGCCCTTTCTATCTTTAATATGATACGTCCACAAAATTTTGCCATCCTTCACCGTTTCGTCCCGCCGTTCCTTTGGCGGGCGAAACTGTACGCATCAGCAACTACGGCGCACCCATTCCCCGCCGCAGCGGAGGATGGGTTTCCAAAGGGATACGTCCCTTTGGCGCCGCCCCGCGTAGGGGCCGCCCGCCGCGCAGGCGGAACAAGACGCATCAGCAATTACGGCGCACCCATTCCCCGCCGCAGCAGAGGATGGGTTTCCAAAGGGATACGTCCCTTTGGCGCTGCCCCGCGCAGGGGCCGCCCGCCGCGCAGGCGGAACAGAACGGCAAATTTCTGCATTTACAATTATATCATATGCGCCGCCCTGTGTAAAATCAGCTGTCACGGTTGCTGGTAAAATGATGGTTTCTTTCGCGATAAGTCCCGGTAAAGTGCTGGGAGAAAAATTATTTTCAGAAAATTTCAAAAAAATGATGAAAAAAGCATAAAAACCAGTTTACATTTGCCACCGTTTTGTGCTAAAATAATATATGGTATGGATTGTGCCGGATTTGGGCAGCAATACCTAGTCCGGCGGATATTTTGTTTCGCAAATCTTTCCGAAGTAGAATTCTAAGGAGGAAAATCAAATCATGGCAAGAAAAATGAAGTCCATGGACGGCAATACTGCGGCCGCGCATGTATCTTACGCGTTCACAGAGGTCGCGGGTATCTATCCGATCACCCCGTCCAGCCCCATGGCAGACAGCGTTGACCAGTGGGCAGCTGCCGGTCAGAAAAACATCTTTGGCACAACCGTTAAAGTAATTGAAATGCAGTCTGAAGCAGGCGCAGCCGGCACCGTGCACGGCTCCCTGGCGGCTGGTGCGCTGACCACCACCTACACCGCTTCCCAAGGCCTGCTGCTGATGATTCCGAATATGTACAAGATCGCAGGCGAGCTCCTTCCCTGTGTCTTCCACGTTTCCGCTCGTACCGTCGCTTCCCATGCGCTGAACATCTTTGGCGATCACTCCGACGTTATGGCATGCCGTCAGACCGGTTTCGCTATGCTCGCTGAAACCAATCCGCAGGAAGTTATGGACCTCGGCGCTGTCGCTCACCTTGCTACTATCAAGAGCCGTGTTCCGTTCATCAACTTCTTTGATGGCTTCCGCACTTCCCACGAGATCCAGAAGATTGAGGTTTGGGATTATGCTGACCTCGCAGAGATGTGCGATATGGACGCTGTGCAGGCATTCCGCAAGCGTGCCCTGAACCCCGAACGTGCTGTTATGCGCGGTTCCCACGAAAACGGCGATATCTTCTTCCAGCATCGTGAGGCCTCCAATAAATACTATGATGCAGTTCCTGCAATCGTTGAGGAGTACATGGGCAAGGTCAATGCCAAGCTCGGCACCGATTACCAGCTGTTCAACTACTATGGCGCTGCCGATGCAGACCGCGTCATTATCGCAATGGGTTCCATCTGCGACGTTTCCGAAGAAGTAATTGATTACCTGAACGCACACGGCGAAAAGGTCGGCCTGATTAAGGTCCGTCTGTACCGCCCGTTCGCTTCCGATAAGCTGCTGGCAGCAATCCCAGCTTCCGCAAAGAAGATTGCTGTACTCGACCGCACTAAGGAACCCGGCGCGCAGGGCGATCCTCTTTATATGGACGTTGTGACCGCACTCGCAAACGCTGGCAAGGACGATATCACTGTGATCGGCGGCCGCTACGGCCTCGGCTCCAAGGATACGCCCCCGTCCTCCGTTTTCGCGGTATACGAAGAGCTCAAGTCCGCTTCCCCGAAGCGTCAGTTCACCATGGGTATTGTTGATGACGTTACCAATACCTCCCTGCCCGAAGTTCCCTCCCCGAATACTGCGGCGGAAGGTACTACCGAGTGCAAGTTCTGGGGCCTTGGCGGCGACGGCACGGTCGGTGCAAACAAGAACTCTATCAAGATCATCGGCGACCATACCGACAAGTATGTACAGGCATACTTCCAGTATGACTCTAAGAAGACCGGCGGCGTAACCGTTTCGCATCTGCGTTTCGGCGATCACCCGATCCGTTCTCCCTATTATATTAACAAGGCTGACTTTGTTGCCTGCCATAACCCGTCCTATATCACGAAGGGCTTCCCGATCGTCCGTGACGTAAAGCCGGGCGGTGTATTCCTTATCAACTGCCAGTGGACGCCCGAAGAGCTCGAGCATCACCTTGTTGCTTCCGAAAAGCAGTATATTGCAAAGAACAATGTACAGCTGTACACCATTAACGCGATTGACCTTGCAATCGAAATTGGCATGGGCAAGCGCACCAATACCATTCTCCAGTCTGCATTCTTTGCACTGGCAAAGGTGATGCCTTCTGAGCAGGCGATCCAGTTCATGAAGGATGCTGCTACCAAGTCCTACCTCAAGAAGGGACAGGACGTTGTCGATATGAACCACAAGGCAATCGATGCTGGCGCTACCGCGTTCAAGAAGATCGACGTACCTGCAAGCTGGGCTGACGCCAAGGATGAAAGCGGCGACTCTAAGCTCAAGGGCCGTGAGAAGACCGTCAAGATGGTCAAGGAGCTCATGGAGCCCATCGGCCGTATGGACGGCGATTCCCTCCCTGTTTCTGCATTCATGGATCATGTGGACGGCACCTTCGAGCAGGGCGCTGCTGCATATGAGAAGCGCGGCGTTGCAGTTTCCGTTCCCGAATGGAACCCGGAAACCTGTGTACAGTGCAACCAGTGTGCATATGTCTGCCCGCACGCTACGATCCGTCCGTTCGCGCTGACTGCGGATGAAGCTGCTAAGGCGCCCGAAGCTGCTAAGATCGTTGACGTTAAGGCTGGCAAGGGCAAGGGCGTTTACAAGTACAATCTGGCCGTTTCTCCGCTGGACTGCATGGGCTGCGGCGTATGTGTTGGCGTGTGCCCGACCAAGTCCCTCAAGATGGTCCCGATGGACAGTCAGCTCGGCCAGCAGGGCGTATTCGACTATATGGTCGACGATGTTTCCTTCAAGGAAGATATGGCAGACACCACTTCTGTCAAGGGTTCGCAGTTCTACAAGCCGCTGCTTGAGTTCTCCGGTTCCTGCGCAGGCTGTGCTGAAACCTCTTATGCCCGCCTGATTACCCAGGTCTGCGGCGACCGTATGTATGTTTCTAATGCAACTGGCTGTTCGTCCATCTGGGGCGGCCCGGCTGCTACTTCCCCGTACACCGTTGACAAGAACGGCCGCGGCCCGGCATGGGCAAACTCCCTGTTTGAGGACAATGCAGAGCATGGTCTCGGCATGTACCTTGGCCAGAAGGCACTGCGCGACCGTCTCGCTGAGAAGACCCGTGCGCTTATCGAAGTCCCGCACACCTATGCGCCGCTCAAGGAAGCTGCACAGGCATGGCTTGACACGATGGGTGACGGCAAGGCAAATGCTGAGGCTTCCAGAAAGTATATTGCCCTGCTCGAAGAGAGCCTGCTGAAGGTTGACGATGTTGTCGCCTTTACTTCCAGCCCGGCGGCAAAGGATGTTTTCGGCGATCAGCTGCCGCAGTTCCAGGCACATGCAAAGGAACTCAAGGATTCCGGTGCAGAGTTCTGCGATTGCGACGCTTGCAAGCTCGTCAAGGAAATCCTTGACAACAAGGAATACCTCTCTAAGAAGGCAGTCTGGATCTTTGGCGGCGACGGCTGGGCATATGATATCGGCTTTGGCGGCCTTGACCATGTCCTGGCATCCGGCGAAGATATCAACGTCATGGTATTCGACACGGAAGTTTACTCCAACACTGGCGGACAGGCTTCCAAGTCCACCCCGATTGGTGCGGTTGCACAGTTTGCAGCGGCAGGCAAGGCGATCAACAAGAAGAGCCTTGCAGAGATCGCTATGAGCTACGGTTATGTTTATGTTGCACAGGTCGCTATGGGTGCAAACCAGGCCCAGACCCTGAAGGCGATTGCAGAGGCAGAGGCATATCCGGGCCCGTCTCTCATCATCGGCTACGCACCTTGCGAAATGCACTCCATCAAGGGCGGCATGGTCAACTGCCAGGCTGAGATGAAGAAGGCTGTTGACTGCGGCTACTGGAACCTGTTCCGTTTCAACCCGGCGCTCCAGGCTGAGGGCAAGAACCCCTTCATCCTCGAAAGCAAGGCTCCGGCTGGCGGCTACAAGGACTTCATCATGAACGAAGCCCGTTATTCTGCGCTGACCCGTTCCTTCCCGGAGCGTGCCGCAGAACTGTTCGACAAGGCAGAGGCAGCTTCCGCAGCACGTTACCAGCACCTGCTCAAGCTCCAGGCGCTGTACGGCTCACAGGAGTAATCATATTTACTGCTGATATACCGCTTACCTTTTCGCCTGCGCGGCGGGCGGCCCCTGCGCGGGGCAGCGCCAGAGGGACTTGTCCCTCTGGACTCCCGTCTATCGCCTGCGGGCGGGACGGGGGATGGATGCGTCCGCAAGTGTAAATACGCATTGCTTCGCCCCGCCAAAAGGACGGCGGGACGAAGTGATGTAATGCGGCAGGTTATTTGAATATGAGTATCCTAATCATTTTTAGAATGCGGCTTTTCTAAAGCGCGGAGGGAGACAGTAATTACTGTCTCCCTCTGTGTTTTGGGTGTACGGCAGTTCCAAATGGGGAGGCCCGCCATTTGGCGGGCCTCCCAGGTTATTGCGTTTTTTCGGTTATTCCACCGTTTCTGTGCCGTTCGATGTGCTGACAGTAACAGAATAGCTCTTTTCGCCAACTTCCGCAGTCAGGGACCCATCGTCCTCTGCTGCGTAGTGAATCTCACATCCATCGAAGACGAACGCCTTTGCCGTGCTAACGACGATGCTGTTCACCACTCCGTTTTCGTCCTCTGTGGGCAGTGCTGCCATCACGGTGCCATCTTGAATACCTGCAAGCGTGTCTTCCATGGCCTGAATGCTTTTGTAGTAGGTTTCCACCGAAATAGTGCCTGCATCAATCGCAGCCTGCAAAGCTGCCTTTTCCGTCTCGATATATGCCTCATATTCCTCGGCGGTGGCAAATTCGATATCATCCGTACCAGTCACAACGATATCGCTGCCATCTGCTGCCGTTACAACAATGTCCTCATTGTCTTCCTTTACAGTGAAATGATAGACGCCATATTTGTTCTCATTCTCCGTAGAAGCGGCGGCCGGGGAAGCACTGCCTGTAATATTGGGTGCATCGGTTGCAAATGCAGAGGTTGTACAGAGGATCATTGCTGTCGCGACAGACAGCGCAAACACAGACTTTTTACGGTTTGTCATAATATATCGTATCCTTTCTTCCAGCGGGCTTTGTGAAAACCCGCAGACCATCGGGGAGTGTCCGGGAGAACGCCCCGCTATTGAGATGAGGGCTAATGCATAGGAACGCCGCTGACCGTGATCCAGCTGCCGAAGTACCCATTCATCACAGGATACTTCAAGGTCACGCCCCAGCAGTGCGACC
The DNA here is from genome assembly GCA_910589115.1 of uncultured Clostridia bacterium. Lineage (GTDB taxonomy): Bacteria > Bacillota > Clostridia > Oscillospirales > Butyricicoccaceae > QXXE01. The sequence goes on from CAJUSB010000051.1 coordinate 14,797, forward strand.
AGCACCCATGCAGCCGGGTTGAACCAGTGCACCGCCGCCGCCGTGAGTGCAAGCAGCTTCCAGAGGTTATCAAGCCGCCGCATATGCACCTGTTCATGCAGCAGGATATAGGGCAAGAGGTCTTCTGACAAGCCCTCTGGCAGCAGGATGCGCGGGTGTACGATCCCGCAGAGCTGCGGGGAGGCAATCCCTTTGCAGAGATAGGCGCCATTTTGCAGGCGTTCTGAGGCACGCGCTTTCTGTATGCCGTTCAGGTACGCCAACAGGATTGCGGTCAGCAGTATCAACGCACCCAGCAGCCACAGCTTTTTGAGGAAGTCAAAAACACTGGGCAAAGTGTCGGGCACTGGCAATGCTGGCGCTGGACTCGGCCAATATGGCTGGGCAGCATCCGTCCCGGGTTTCGGTGCTGTTCCGGCAGCGAACAGCCGCCAGATACTGATTTCCGACGGGAGCCGGAACGGGCAGAGCATTCGTGCCGCTGCGGCAAGCCACAGTATCACAAATGCCGTCCGTGGAAGATACGGTTTCAGCAGCTGCCGCAGCAGTATAATGATACCGATAAAAACCGCGGCATTCCGGCTGAGGGACAGCAAATTGAGCACGCTTCCTGCACCTCCCTTATTTCAGCTGGTCAACCAGCGCGCGCAGCCGGTCAACCTCCTCCGGAGGAAGCGGCTCCTGCTGGCCGCCCATGAATGCCGAAAACAGCAGGCTCGGTGAGCCGTCAAATAACTTTTCCAGCAGGCTTTTCGCCTCCTGCTGCCGTACTTCATCCTTGCTGATCAGTGCGTGGCACAGGAATCCGGGTTCCCGCCGTTCAATCACCTGTTTCCCGATCAGCTTTTTGATAACGGTATAGGTCGTGTTGCGGTTCCAGCCGGTTTCGTCTGCCAGAATCTTGGCAAGCGCTCCCGCCGTCAGGTCCCCTTCGCGCCAAAGCTGCTCCATGACTTTGAGCTCAGAGTCAAACAGTTTCTGTTCCATGTGGAATTCCTCCTTTGTGTCATATGACGATTCGAGTAGTCGACTACAATATGATACTATCACAATCGTCACCGCTTGTCAATGACTATTTTAATCGTCACATAAACTTCATGATTTCTACACAATCAATTTTATATTACACATCTCAACTATATTTTCTATATAGAAAACGTCAGAGTTTTGCCGGATATTTCTTACAATCATAAATACATTTAAGATTTCTGCAAATATTTCAATCGGAACACTTTTTAAGTTTGCTATATTTACATACAAAATAGAGATGAACATATCTAACTTAACGTTGGCAAGATACCATCGTTTTCTATATGGAACGCAATATCCTCCATCGTCTTAATAATCGAAACGATTTTATCCGACGAATGGCCGATATTCCGTGTTGCTTCTGTCAACTGTTCCATCGTTCCATCGTTCCATCGTTCCATCCGCCTCAGCTGCATAGCCTGCTGCCTGATCCACCAGCCCGCTGGCACTGCCGCAGCGCTCCGCACTGGTATGGATTTGCGATGTGATAGAGGTTACATTAGATACCAGTCCATCAATCGACTCCGCCTGTGCCGCTGTCCCCTGCGACAACGCCTGCGCACCCGCCGATACCCGGTCAGCCCCTGTATCTACCTGGCTGGCAACCCCTGTATCTACCTGGCTGGCAACCTGTGAAATATCCCGTATCACATCCACCAAGTTCTCACGGATCGACTTCAGGCTGTCGGATAAAACCCGGAAATCGCCTATATAATATGCCTCATTCGGCATAACGTCTGCCGAAAGATTGCCCGCTGCGATCTCACCTAGCACCCGGCCCACATCATCAATCGTTTTCCGCAGTATGATACAAACCTCATGGGTCGTCTCTGCAATCATACCGATTTCATCCGACCGGCCATAGAAAACCTCAAGCTCCCGGTCAGCAGAAAGGTTCAAATCCCGCAGATGCCCGATTGCAGACTCTACTGCTATCAGCTCCCGGCCTTCCCGCCGCAGCATCAGCAGCGTAATCATAATAATAGCAACCGCCACAATCCCGCATAGGATTCCAACCACGATACGCACCGTCGTCACCGCACTATAAACCTGCGATGCACGGTCCCGGATCATAAAAACCCAGCTGCGATCCTGCAAATACTTATATGCAACCACTTGCTTGACGCCATTCTCATCCCGATAGGTGAGCGTATCCGCCTGGGTATCGCCCTCCTCCCTGATCCGCTGGATAATCTCCAAACATCCGGTATCCTCTGTTACCGTATTCAGCAGCGCTTCGTCCTCATGATATAAACAAACGCCGGTCTCCGCATTCAGAAAGATATATTCACTCTCGGGCAGCCCCCTCATATTCAGGTTCAGCAGCGCGTCGGTCAGATGTCTGGCATATACACCGGCCCCTACAAATCCCAGGCACTGCCCACCCTCATAAATCGGGTAATACATGGACAGGATCATGCTGCCCGTCCCCGGAGATTTCATAATCCCCAGATTGGTCAGCTCCTCCCGGGCAAGGATCGTATCCTGAAAGTTTTTCAGAGACTCCCCCTGCCGTGTCGTCATACCGACCGCATCCCGCTCGGAATGTGTCAGCACATGCGTATCCGTAATGTACAGTCCCTCAAATACCCCCTTTATCTCCGCAAAATCCTCAGTATACTCCTGGGCCTTTGCTGCCAGCAGCGGGTCATCAGGGTCCATCAGCAGCTCACGGACTTCCCTGCCTAGTGAAAACGCAGTCATATATTCCTCTGCCGTGGTCACATATTTGTTTAGGATTGCAGCCCGGGATTCTACACCGTCAATCATTTGATTTGTGATATCATCCCTGACCATAGCAGCCGCATTGACGGAGACAATCCCCCAAAGCAGAAACATCCCGCCCAAGGTAATTGCTGTAGTAATAATGCCAATACGCACCGCCAGTTTTTTTGTTTGCAAGAATTTTCATAGACACCCCTCCGGAAATATTTCCCGAACCGGAGCCCCTCTGCCCCGGATCGGGTAAATCGCTTTTTTGAGGGGCAATCATCCTTCCTGTACGTAAATAGAATCTGTGGCATACACACCCCATAAAAAGCGCATAGCAAACATACCATCATTATACAAGAAGATGTTTCCCCTTGTAATACGGAAACTTAATTTTTCCGGGGGCAGATCCCCCTACCCTTTTCCAGGCTGGCCGCCGCACAGGGGGGCAAAAAAATTCACAAAATTCTGTTCAAATTATAGATTCCTTTTTCGTCAAACTATGGTAAAATAGACGTATACGTCAAAAGGAGAGCAAACGTATGATTTTATATAGATGTTCAAAAAATGCCTGCCGCCATCTATGGGGTGCGGAGACGCCGCCGGACAGCTGTCCGGCCTGCGGCGGGCACAAGCTGGAGGCACTGGGTGTGGACGACCTTTCCATAGAGGAAATCGTCGAGTTGACCGAGCACTGTGACGAAAGCACGGAGGAAGGCCTGATCGTACAGGCCGAGCTGTTCCGGCTGGCTGCAATGGCGGGCGATATGTGGGGGATCACGAACCTTGGCTGGTGCTGTGAAGCCGGTGCCGGGGTGGAAAAGGATGAAAAACAAGCTGCGTGGCTGTACACGCAGGCGGCAGAAGCCGGATATCCCCCGGCGCAGTGTAATCTTGCAGTGTGCTATGAAAACGGCATCGGCGTAGCAGCCGACCCAGAAATGGCGCTGAATCTGTTTTTTGCCTCGGCCGAGCGCGGCTATCCGCGGGCACAGTTCTGCCTTGGGCGGTACTATGAAAACGGGGTCGGCGTCTCCAGTGATGCTTCACGGGCCGTGGACTGGTATCAGGCAGCGGCCTGGCAGAATTACCCGCCTGCTATGACCAGCTTGGGCTGGTGTTACGAATTCGGCGAGGGCGTGGAACAAAGCCCGGAAACGGCGGTCCTCTGGTATACCCGCGCAGCCGAAGCGGGCGACCCCAACGGGCAGTGCAACCTTGCCTGGTGCAAAGAATCCGGAATTGGTTGTGAGCAGTCCCTCACCGAAGCTGTAACGCTGTATGCAGCGGCGGCAGCACGCGGGCATATGCGTGCGATATGCAATCTTGCAGAGTGCTATGTACACGGGCGCGGCATCGAACAATCACCCGAACAGGCTTTCACGCTGTATGAGCAGGCCGCCCGGCAGGGCCATGCACACGCCCAATTCCGGCTGGCACTCTTCCGCCGCCTGGGCTATGGCTGCGAATCCGATTTAGAGGAAGCGGCCCATCTGTTCCGGCAGGCTGCCGAGCAGGGGCATCCTGGTGCGCAGTGTGAGCTTGGCATCGCCTACGAACGCGGGCGCGGCGTCCAGCAGAACCCCGCAGAGGCTGTCAAATGGTATCAGCTTTCAGCCCGGCAGGGCGACGTCTGCGCGACCTATAATCTCGGCTGGTGCTATGAAACCGGTTTCGGCGTGGAACGCAGCCCCAAACGGGCCGTCTACCACTACCGCGTAACCGCCGAGCGCGGGGATACCGATGGACAGACCAGCCTTGGCTGGTGCTACCGTTACGGCTTCGGCGTTCCCCAAAATGCAAAGGAAGCCGCTAAATGGTTCTCCGCTGCTGCTGAAAAAGGCCATCCGCGTGCGCTGACCAATCTGGCACAGCTGCACCTGCGGGGCGAGGGGGTCGCAAAGGATCTGGAACGGGCTGCCGCCCTTTTCCTGGCTGCTGCGGAAAAGGATTATGCGCCCGCGCAGACCGAATACGCCATCTGCTGCGAACGCGGGCGCGGACGGGAGTGCGACCCGGAAGCTGCTTTTAGCTGGTATCAGAAAGCTGCTGCGCAATCCGACCTATGCGCAATGTACAATCTGGCATGGTGCTATGAAAATGCTTTCGGCACAGCGGAGGACCCGGAACAGGCAGCGCATTACTACCGTATGGCTGCCGAACTTGGCGACGCGGACGGGCAGACCAGCTATGCCTGGTGCTGCCGCAACGGCTACGGCACCGAGGAAAACCTGGAGGAAGCCGTCAAATGGTATACCCTTGCCGCTGGACAGAAGCACCCGCGTGCCCTGTATAATCTGGCGCTGCTGTACCAGTCCGGTAACGGCGTGGAGGAGGACAAGCCGCACGCAGCCGAGCTGATGCAGGCTTCTGCCGAGGCAGGCTATCCGGCGGCGCTCAACCTGATGGCGCGATACTATGAAAACGGCATTGGAGTGGAGACCGACCCGGCCAAAGCCGCTGAATGGGCAGAAAAGGGCGCAAAATCCGGGCAGCGTGATGCGCAGTGCCGTCTTGGCTGGTATTATGATACCGGCTACGGTGTGGAACAGAGTGACGAAAAAGCATTTTATTGGTATAAGAAATCAGCCGATTCCGGCTCGGCGCAGGGTGCTTATAATCTTGCATGGTGCTACGCCCACGGACAGGGCACGGCTGCAAGCGAACGCAAGTGCGTGAGGGCCTTCCGGCGGGCGGCTGAGCTGGGGCACGCGGGGGCACAATACAGCCTTGGCTGGCGGTATGCCAACGGCAAGGGCATTAAAAAGGATTATGCGCTTGCGGCGGAGTGGTATCGCAAGGCGGCCCAGCAAAACCATTCCTCGGCCTGCAACAACCTGGGGATCATGTATGAAAACGGGCAGGGGGTTCCGGCAGATCCGGCGGAAGCGGTACGCCTGTTTGAGCAGGCCATTGCCTGCGACCCCGAGAATGGTTATGCCTGCCACAGCCTTGGCAGCTGCTACGAGCACGGCCGCGGGGTGGACGCCGATCTCGAAAAGGCAGCTGCACTCTATCAAAAGGCCATTGGGCTGAAAAACGCCTGTGCAATGGCGGCAATGGGCCGCTTGTACCTGAACGGCGCCGGCACCGAACAGGACCTGCCGGAAGCGGTCCGCCTGTTCCGGGAGAGTGCGGCGCTAGGCGATTCGGACGGCGGCTATTTCCTGGCCCGCTGCCTTTCGGAAGGGACTGGCACGGGGCAGGATCTGAATGCCGCGATTGCCGCCTGTGAAAAGGCGCTTGCGGACGAAGATTTCTGCGACGTGAAACCGGCGGAAGCCCGCAAACTGCTGAAAAAACTTTCGGCGGCCAGCGCCGGCAGCGGCAGCAATGAATGACAAGGAGGAACCGCGCTTGACCCCCGAGGAAGCACTGAAAAAATATTTTGGCTATACGCAGTTCCGCCCGCATCAGGGCGGGATCATCTCGCAGATACTGGAAGGGCACGACGTACTCGGCGTTATGCCGACCGGCGCGGGCAAGTCGCTGTGCTACCAAATTCCGGCGCTGTGCCTGCCCGGCTGGACGCTGGTCATTTCGCCGCTGATCTCGCTGATGCAGGATCAGGTCACGGCGCTCATGCAATCGGGCGTTCCTGCGGCTTGTCTGAACAGCGCACAGGATGAAGCCGCACAGCGGCAGATTTACGCACGAGCCTACCGTGGGGAACTCCGGCTGCTCTACGTTGCGCCGGAACGGCTGGAAACCGCAGGGTTCCGGAACCTGTGCGAGCAGAACCCGCCTATCCTGGCGGCTGTGGATGAAGCCCACTGCATTTCACAATGGGGGCAGGACTTCCGTCCAAGCTATCTGCACCTTCCCGCACTGCTGGAAACGCTGCCGGAGCGTCCGCGCATTGCGGCCTTTACGGCTACAGCTACGGCTGCTGTGCGTGAGGATATCGCACGCCTGCTCTGCCTGCGCGACCCTTTCACATTGGTTTCCGGCTTTGACCGTCCGAATCTGTATTTCGGCGTGCGTGCCACCCAGGGGACCCTTGACAAAAAGAATTTGCTGCTGCAATTCCTGGATGCACGGCGCGAGAAAAGTGGTATCATCTATTGCTCCACCCGGAAAATGGTGGATGAAATCTATGGGCTGCTTTGCACGCGCGGCGTTGCTGCCGGGCGCTACCATGCGGGCATGGCGAACGAGGAACGCCAGCAAATACAGGAAGATTTCCTGTATGACCGGCTGAGCGTCATGGTGGCTACAAATGCATTTGGCATGGGCATCGACAAGCCGAACATATCCTATGTCCTGCATTTTAACATGCCGCAGGACCTGGAAAGCTATTATCAGGAAGCCGGACGCGCCGGGCGGGATGGTGAACCCGCTGAATGCCTGCTGTTATACAATGGGCAGGATGTCCGCACTGCTGACTACATGATTTCACACAGCCGTGAGGCCGATGCCGAACTGGATGAGGAAGCCCGGGCACGCGTGATGGAACAGGCACGGGAGCGGCTTCGTCAAATGACGTTTTACAGCACGACAAGCGACTGCCTGCGCGGCTTTTTCCTGCGTTATTTCGGCGAACGGGCGCCAATCAGCTGCGGCAACTGCTCCAACTGCCTTGCCGGGCAGAAGGAACAGGACATCACGGTGGAGGCCCAGAAAATCGTCTCCTGTGTTTTCCGTCTGCACCAGCGCAGGCGCACGGTCGGCAAAAGCACCATTGCCGCGATCCTGCGCGGCGCAAAGACCGAGCGGATCACACAGGCGGGTTTTGACAGCCTCTCGACCTATGGCATTATGAAAGGCACGCCGCAGCGCACCTTGATTTACTTAATTGAGCTGCTTACAAAGGCGGGTTACCTGACCGATACCGGCGGCGAATACCCGGTCATCCAGCTCAATGAGCGGTCTGATGAAATCATCCGGCAGCATCGTCCGGTCACTGCACGCCTGCGGGAGGACATTATGAACGCCCGGGAAAAGCCCGAACCGCAGCCGCAAAAGACGGTTGAACTGCCTGCGGACCTTGATCCTGCGCTGTATGACCGTCTGACCAAGCTGCGTGCCAGGCTGGCCAATAATGCGGGGGTTCCGCCCTATATTATTTTCAGCAATGCGGTGCTGCGCGAAATCGCGGCACGCAAGCCGCACACTGACGCGGGACTTCTGGAAATCCCCGGCATTGGGGAAAACAAGCTCAACCGCTACGGCCGGGACTTCCTGAACTGCATTGCCGACTACGAAGCTGAATCACATCCGACTGATGTATAAAAATCCCTTTACAATGAAAAACTATACTCGTGAGGTATGCAGATTGCCGTTTCGCTCGCCTACGCGGCGGGCGGTCTTCCGCAGACAGCGCCAGAGGGACTTGTCCCTCT
>CAJUSB010000052.1 GCA_910589115.1 uncultured Clostridia bacterium
GCCCCGGCGAGGGGTGCCCGCCGCATAGGCGCGGGTGCAGGGCAGAGCCCTGCCGTTGTCCGAGAAGGACGCCTCCCCGGCGAGGGGCGGGAGTCCAGAGGGCAGAGTCCTCTGGCGAGGTGGGAGAAAAATGGACGCGCCTTTTGTAGAAAATTATGGTAGACACTTTTACTAAATCATAGTATAATGAAGATACAGGCCCGTGAGAGACTTTCCTCTGGGCTTGTCTATATGGCCTATACAGGCCTGTACGAAAGCGTTACGCGTTTCGTACAGGTGCTTTGCACAGTGCAGGCCCGGAAGGAGGGCGGCATTCCCAAAATGAGACGGAAAATGAAATGGCAGCATGTCCTTCAAATTGCTGCCGGTCTTCTGCTGGCGGCCTTTGCAGCCGTTGTTTTTGTCTGGCACCTCAATCTTGCCGTAACAGAAAGCACCATGAGCGCTATCAGCGAGCTTGCCCTGCATGATAAACGCAGCATGGAAGCCTATATTAAAACTTGCTGGGATGAGCTGGACGGCATCGTCAGCCGCTTCCAGAGCTATCAGTGCAGTACCATCCTGGAGGTCGAAACCCATATGAACCTCGAACGCGCGTCAGGCAACTTTGCCCGCCTGTACCTGCTTGCCGAGGATGGCAGGGTTTTTACCGATACTTTCGTCACATACGACCCCGCAAAGGATACCATGAGCCGAAAAGTAAATCTTCTCCCCTATTTCGAGAACGGTGAGGAGTACGTCGTTGCTCGCTGGGATGATAAGGCCGAAAACGCCGGAATCAACCGCGAATACGTCCTCTACGGCCTGCGGCTGCGAAACTTTTCCGTTGACGGTATCCCGATGCGCGCCCTGATCGGTTTGAGCGATACCAGCATGATGCAGCGCCATATCGTCCTGGATAGTTTCGTCAGGGACGGCGTCCGGCGCGGTTACAGCGCAATCATTAACCTGTCCGGGCGGTATGTGCTCGGCGGACAGGATAGCCTATACCTTAACGAAGAGGAAAACATTTATAATGCCCTTGAGGGGGATGCGCGCGCAGAATTTGCACAGGGCGAAATTTCCGAGCGTATGGCACGCTCGGAAACCTTCAGTTTCCACTATACCGATCCCGCCGGCGTGCGCAGGCTGGTATATCTGACCCCATTTAATGAAAATATTGATTGGTATTTTATGCTCGCCGTCGAAAATGAGGCATTTACCGAGCAGAGCAGCAAAATCGTCCTGTTGAGTACGTTCCTGCTGATTGTGGTGCTGCTCGCAGCCGCACTGATGCTGCTGGCGCTCGTTTCCAACCACAGCAAGACCGTGCAGACCGTTGAACGCGCCCGTGCACAAAGCGAATTCCTCTCCAATATGAGCCACGAGATCCGCACGCCGCTCAATGGACTGATCGGCCTGAATCACCTGATTATGTCCCACATCGACAGCGCCGACCACGCCGTACAGATCCGCGACTGGCTGCATAAATCACACAGTACGGCAAATTACCTGCTGTGCCTGGTGAACGATATCCTTGACTTTTCCAAACTACAGGCAGGCCGGGCGGATATCGTCTGGGAGCCGATGCTGGTTGAAACCCTGATTGACGCAATCTGGTCCATGCAGCGCGACAATGTCGAACGCCGCGGTGTGTCGTTTGTCATACAAAAGGAAATCCCCTTCCCCTGCGTGCTGGGGGACAGCGTGCGCATTAAGCAGGTGCTGATGAACATTGTCGGCAATGCGGCAAAGTTTACGCCTATGGGCGGCCGCGTCACCCTCTCGGTGCGGCAGGAGCCACGGGAGGATAAAAACGCAGTCACAGTGTTCCGCTGCGAGGATACCGGCATCGGTATGAGCGCGGATTTCCTGAAACAGATTTTTGACGCTTTCAGCCAGGAGCGCAGCAAAAACAGTGAAAGCGTCAAAGGCACTGGCCTTGGAATGGCAATCAGTAAACTGCTCGTTGATGCCATGGGCGGGGAGATCAGCGTGGAAAGCACACTCAATGTGGGCACCACGTTTACCGTCGTAATTCCTACCCCGGTGTCGGAGACGCTGCCCCCATATCTCGACCCGTGCGCTGCGGAGACTACCCCGGGGGCAGCTTCAATCGCCGGAAAGCTCAACGCAGGCCACCCTATCCGCATCCTGCTTGCGGAAGACAACGAACTCAATGCCGAAATCCTGCTCGATATTCTCAGCGGGGAAGGCTTTGAGGTCGTACACGCCGAAAACGGCAGGAAGGCCGTGCAGGCCTTTGCAGATGCACCAGAGGGCAGCTTCGATATTATTTTGATGGATATGCAGATGCCGGTGATGGATGGCTGCGCAGCGTCAGCCGAAATTCGCAGCATGGACCGCCCGGATGCAAAAACCGTCACTATTTTTGCCTGTACTGCGAATACCTTTCAGGAGGACCGGGACCGGGCGCTGGCAAGCGGCATGAATGACTTTCTGCCAAAGCCGGTCGATATACAGCTTCTTTTACAGAAGCTGTCCGCCGGTACTGCGGATGGAAGGGAAGGAGCAAACCTATGAAAAAATGCCGTGCAGCAGCGCTGCTTCTGACGGTGCTTTTCCTGCTGTGTGCCTGCACCGGCAGCCCCCGGCAGGAAAGTACCCCAATTACAATTACCCTCAAGGCACCGTTTCAGGAAATGAACTGCATCAGCGACCCCGAGGTCACCAATGTGCAGATGTTCCTGGAACGGGCAGGCGCTGCATATGAGACGGCGACCGGCGGAAGGGTTAAGATCAACGTGCGGATGTTCGCCCTGACCGATGAGAACAAGGCGGTTACCGATACCTTTGATACGCCGGACGCGCCGGATGTGTTATATGAAAGCTATTTTAATATGGCCGGTTATGTCCATACCGGGCGCGTGGTGCCGCTTGACGATATGATTTCGGATAACCTGCGCAATGATATTGACGAGGCCTTCTGGACCATGAGCCGCGCGGGCGGGAAAACCTATATGATGCCCTATCTGGATATGCAGAATATCCTGATTTATAACAAGGATCATTTCCGTACCTGCGGTTTGGAAGCCTACTGCGGCACGGGAACCGGAATTCAGAGCTGGACAATGGACGAATGGACGGAAATCCTGGATACGCTCGCCGCAAGGCTGCCAGAAGAGGTGCACCCGCTGGCGATGTATGCCAGAAATAATCAGGGTGATACCCATATCATGTCGTACCTCCGTGCTTTCGGCAGCGGGATTTTTGATGATTCCGGTAATTTCGACTTTGAGAGTGCAGAAACAGTTCGTGCCCTCACGTGGCTGCAAAGCGGCGTTTCGCGGGGCTGGTATCCGCCGCACCCGGAAAATCTGGAGATGAAGGATTGCAGTGAGATGTTCTCAAACAGGCAGCTGACGTTGTATAATTTCAACGGCTCAAACCCCAGCCTTTATGATGCACTGGATAATTACGGCTTCGTCAATTACCCAGGGAATGTCGCGACCTCCTTTATTAACGGTTTTATGGTATTCGATAACGGCGATCCGGAAAAAATTCAGGCCGCAAAGGATTTTATCCGGTTCATCTATGAGACGGAAGCGCTGCGGGACCTTTCGGCGGGGACGCTGCCAGTGTGCCGTTCGGTTGCCGATAAATATGCCAGCCAGATCACCATGCTCAGTGATTTCACGGAAAATAACGTGCATGTGGTGGATTTCATGAATAACAGCCCCAACTGGCAGGGGACGGACAGTTCGGTGCGGAGTGTGTTTTATCCGCATATTGCGGCGCTTCTTTCCGGGCAGGTTACGCCCGAAGAGTGTGCGGCAGGTCTGAACAACGACTGTAATCGCGCGCTGGAAATCGGGCGTGCAAAGAGTACGCTGCATGAATAAGAATACATTTTCCGCCCCGGTGGGAAGTCAGAAACCATGCCTTTGCAGGGAAGCAAGGCATGGTTTTTCATTTTCCCAGGATGGAAAAAACGGCAGCAGAACAAAATGTAAACTAGTTTTGAATTTGTGGTTGACAATGGCGTAAAATGTGTTATACTATTGGTAAACCGGTTTTGGAATTTGGTTAACAATAAGGAGTGCTTTTCCCATGAATGACAAAACAAGATCCCTCGTGCAGTGTGCCCTGTTCGCGGCCCTGCTTGCCGCCTGTTCGCAAATTGTGATACCACTGCCGATGATCTCTATCAACCTTGCCCTGTTTGCGGTCCATCTGGCCGGCGCCGTGCTTGGGCCAAAGTGGGGAACAGCCTCTGTACTGGTCTTTATTGCACTCGGCGCGTGCGGCGTGCCGGTCTTTCTGGGATTCCAGGGCGGGCTGGTTTACCTGTTCGGGAAAACCGGCGGCTATGTGCTCGGTTATGTTTTCGCTGCATGGATTACCGGGTTTTGCTCAAAACATATTGGGGATTCGATACCGCGCCTGTGCATCGGTATGACACTTGGCACGGCAGTCTGTTATACATTCGGTACCATCTGGTTTATGGTGCTGACAGGGACGGGGCTGTGGCAGAGCCTGATCTTCTGCGTGTTTCCGTTCCTGGTCGGAGATGCGGTGAAAATTGGCCTTGCTGCTGTCGTTACAAAGGCCCTTGCGAGACGGCTGGCGGCGGTGTAAATCCCATCATCCTTGCCCGGATTCGTTGGCCGGTGCCGGAACTGGCAGGCGGGCGAATATCCGGGAGGCGTCCTAGCCAGCAAATGCTGCCAGTGCGGCGGCATTTGCTGGCTGTTTTTTTTGTGCAAAATACCAGAAACGCTTAACGCGGAAAAAAGTGGTTGACAAATCGGGTTAGCCGTTGTAAACTAAGAACAGGTTGAAGTTAGGATGGGCTAACTACTCTGGATTACTACCGAGTACGTCCGGCAGAAACGGTATATTTTGAAAAAGGAGCTGTGATTGATATGCCGCTTACAATGGCTGGCGCCGGTGCGGCGGGCACTGTGCAAAGGATCTGCGGAAGGGATGAAACCAGGCGGTTTCTGGCTTCGCTGGGGTTTGTCGAGGGTGCGGCGGTGACGGTTGTTTCGGCAATGGCGGGCAGCCTGATTGTCTGCATTAAGGATACAAGGGTGGCGCTGTCGCAGCAGATGGCTTCCCGGATTATGATTGGATAACAGGAGGAGACATGGAAACTTTGAAATCAACGCCCTGCGGCGCAACTGTGACGGTGCGCCGGGTCGACGGGGCAGGGGCGGTACGCCGCCGCATTATGGATATGGGGATTACCAAGGGAACAGAGATTTATGTGCGTAAGGCGGCGCCGCTGGGGGACCCGGTTGAGGTCACGGTACGTGGCTATGAGCTTTCCCTGCGGAAAGCGGATGCAGAAATGATATTGGTCGAACCGGCCAAAAATTTTTCAGCATGAGTTTGCATAGGCTAACTAAGAGAAAGGGGAATTGACAATGCCAATTCGTTTTGCGCTCGCAGGCAATCCAAACTGCGGGAAAACGACAATCTTTAATGCGCTGACCGGTTCGGCGCAGTATGTGGGGAACTGGCCCGGTGTGACGGTCGAAAAGAAGGAGGGCAAATACCACGCAGACCCGGATATACATATTATGGACTTACCGGGCGTATATTCGCTTTCGCCGTATACGCCGGAGGAGGTTGTTGCGCGGGATTATCTGACAGACGGGCAGCCGGACGTGATTGTCAATCTGGTAGATGCGACCAACATGGAACGGAACCTGTATTTGACCACCCAGCTGCTTGAAATCGGCATCCCGGCCGTTATTGCGCTGAATATGATGGATGCGGCACGGAAGCAGGGGGATCATATCGACAGTGCGGCACTTTCCGAGCTGTTGGGCGTTCCTGTGGTTGAGACTTCTGCGATCCGGGGAGAGGGCGTGTCCGCGTTAATGGAGGCTGCGAAACGGGCGGCAGGCAGGGAGCAGGCTGTGCCGTGCCGGTTCCCGGCGGAGATTGAGGAGGCGCTTGAAAACATCGGCAGCTTAATTGCCGGGCAGACGGAGGAGCGCCAGCGGCGCTGGTTTGCGGTGAAGCTATTCGAGCGGGATGAGCGGGTGCTTGAACGGTTTGATTTTTCGGAGGAGGCGCGCGGGCAGCTGGAAGCCTTCATTGCGGCGGCGGAGGACGCGCTGGACGATGACGCGGAATCACTGATTACCAGTGCACGTTATACTTTTGTTGCCGGGGCGGTGCAGAAAACTGTCAGGAAGAACCGTACCGGCATGACAACATCGGATAAAATTGACAGGGTTGTCACCAACCGGATTCTTGCGCTGCCGATTTTTGCGGCGGTGATGGTGCTGGTATATTATATTGCGGTGACCACGGTCGGCGGCATCCTGACCGACTTTACGAATGATGTTATTGTCAGTGAGTGGGTGAAGCCTGCGGTGCAGGGATTCCTGGAAGGGATCGGAACGGCGGGTTGGCTGACGGGGCTGATTGTGGACGGTATCGTTGGCGGTGCGGGTTCAGTTATTGGCTTTGTGCCGCAGATGCTGGTGCTGTTCCTGATGCTGTCCATGTTGGAGGACTGCGGATATATGGCGCGTGTGGCATTTATCATGGACCGAATCTTCCGCCGTTTTGGATTGTCCGGCAAGTCGTTCATTCCTATGCTGATTGGGATGGGCTGCGGCGTGCCTGGCATTATGGCCTCGCGCACGATTGAGCAGGAGCGTGACCGGCGGATGACGATTATGACGACGACGTTCATCCCGTGCGGCGCAAAAATGCCGATTATTGCACTGTTGGCGGGTGCTGTTTTCGGCGGTGCATGGTGGGTTGCGCCCTCTGCGTTTTTTGTGGGGATTGCGGCGATAGTGATTTCGGGTATTGTGCTGAAAAAGACCCGGATTTTCTCCGGGGAGGCGGCGCCGTTTGTGATGGAGCTGCCGCGTTATCACGTTCCTGCGGCGGGCAACGTCCTGCGTGCCACTTGGGAGCGGGGCTGGTCGTTTATCAAAAAGGCGGGCACGATCATTACGCTGGCCTCGGTGCTGGTCTGGTTTGGCAGTTCTTTCGGCATGACGGCGGACGGTTTCGGCATGGTAGAGGATATAGACGCCTCGATACTTGCGGCACTTGGCGGTGCGGCTGCGGTGTTATTCCGTCCGCTTGGCTTTGGCAGCTGGCAGGCTTCGGTAGCAACCGTGCTTGGCCTGGTTGCAAAGGAGGAAGTGGTAGGCGCTTTCGGCACGCTTTTCGGTGTAGCGGGGGATGCGCTTACGCTTGTTGAGGAGGGCAATTTCGGATCGCTGGGCGCGATTTCGTCCCAGTTCACCGCGCTTTCCGCTTATTCTTTTATGGTATTCAACCTGCTCTGTGCCCCTTGCTTTGCAGCAATCGGCGCAATCCGGCGTGAAATGAACCATGCCGGATGGACCTGGTTTGCAATCGGCTATCAAACGTCGTTTGCATACGCAATCAGCCTGATGATATACCAGTTTGGCCTCTTCTTCACGGGGTCAGGCTTCAGCCTCGGTACGTTGGCCGCCTGCCTGGCACTGGCCGGCCTGCTCGTGTTGTTACTGCGGAAAGCGCCGGATGGTGCCTTACGCAGGCAGCGGCAGGGCTCTGCCCTGCACCCGCGATTTTTTTGTAAAAAAATCGAGTAAAAACTTTATTTCCGCTGCGGCGGGGAAAGGGGTGCGGTGGTTGCCGTTTGTGCTTTCTGCCCGGCCCGCCAAAAGGACGGCGGGCCGGGTGGTTAAGGCCGGAAAGGATATTTCATTGGGGTAAAACAGATTATTTCAGACACCATTGGTTTCTTTCTTCATTTTATGCGGAAGGCCGTTCCCTCAATCGGGAACGGCCTTTCGTGCGTGGTGGGTTCAGCAAAGGTATTCGTCTGCGAGTTTCTGGAACAGCGGAAGCGCCCGACGGATTTTATCGGTTTGCACGCAGTAAGAGATGCGCATATGTCCGGGTGCGCCGAAGTCGCTGCCCGGCACGAGCAAAAGGTCATATTTTTTCGCCCGCTCACAGAAAGCGCGGTCGTCCGGTTCCAGCGTCTGCGGGAAGAGATAGAACGCCCCCTGCGGTTTGACACAGCGGTAGCCCATCCCGGTAAGCCCTTCATATAATAGGTTACGGTTTTCGGCATAAACGGATAAATCTGCTGTCTGCCCTGCACACTCTGCGGTGACATATTGGAACAGGCTTGGCGCATTGACATAGCCCAATATTCGCCCCGCGCCGCAGACGGCGGCGTAAAGGTCAGCAGTCTCGGGCACATCCGGGACGGCGACATAGCCGATTCGTTCCCCAGGGAGTGATAGGGATTTTGAATAGGAATAGCACATCAGTGTAGACGGATAGAACCGCGCCGGGCAGGGCAGTTCAAGGCCATCATAAACGATTTCACGGTAGGGCTCGTCAGAAATCAGGTAAATCGTGTGGCCGAAAGCATCCGACTTTTCTCGCAGAAGGGCGGACAGGCGTTCCAGCGTTTCTGCGGAGTAAGCCGTCCCAGCGGGATTGCTTGGGGAGTTGATGACGACGGCTTTCGTGTGTGGATTCAGCATACGGCCAAGCGCCTCGAAATCAATCTGGAAATCCTGAGAGCGCGGCGGTACAATCACGCATTTTGCCCCGGCTCCCTGTTCGATAAATACGGCGTATTCTGGGAAATACGGCGCAAAAACAACGAATTCATCCTCCGGCGCGCAGGCCAGTGCACGGAAACAAATAGAGATTGCCGCCGCCGCGCCGACGGTCATATACAGGCTGTCCGCCCGGTAGGTGGTTCCAAACCGGCGGTTCAGGGACTGCGCGGTCTGCTCCCGCACGGCTTCCGCGCCCTGCGCTGAGGTATAACCGTGCAGTACAGCCGGATCGGTATTCTGTATCAGCCGCAGCAACGTTTCCCGGACGGCTTCGGGGGCCGGTACGTTCGGGTTGCCGATGGAGAAATCAAAGACATTTTCCCGCCCAACGGCTTTGGCGCGGGCGTTGCCGTATTCAAAAAGTTCGCGGATGGTCGAGCGCTTTTTCCCCAGCCCGACCAGGGCCTGGTTCAGCATATGCATACTCCTTCCAAATTAAACAATAGCGTTTCAGTATGGTTCCCCAATGGGTCCGGCACTGCCGGCGCCCAGGCGTGAAAATATTCCATTAAGCCGTGCATAGTATACCACATTTCTGTGGGGATTTCCAGCGCTGTTTCATGGATCACCGTTCGGTATAACGTTTATTTTTATCTGTACAATGCACTGGGGCACAAATGAATGCGCGAAATACATAACAGATGAGGAAAATCAAGTGCTTTTCACGCCAAAAAAACGACATTTGTGCCAGAATGCTTGTTTTCTCCGGAAATAAAATGTATAATAAATCTAATTATGTCAGTGTGAGAGAAAACCCCGGATGGTATGCATTTTGCCACCCGCCCCGCCGTCCTTTTGGCGGGGCGGGCAGGACGCAGCAGCGGCTGTGAATGCATCAGAAATCCCCCGTCCCCGCCGCGGCGGAGAAAGCTGCGAAAGCAGCGTGGGGTCTGGGGCTAAGGCCCCAGCGGGTGCAGGGCAGAGCCCGCCGGGAGTCCAGAGGGCAGAGCCCTTTGGCGTAACGGGAGCCGCCGCACCCGCTGAATGCACTGCTCGTTAAGGGGGTTTTAATATAATGAATCAAGCCTGGAAGCTGCACATCTGGGGCACCCGGGGTTCTATGCCCGTGTCCTGTGCAGACTATCTGGAATACGGCGGGAATACGTCCTGCGTTTCCGTAGACTGCGGCAGAAACTATGTCGTTTTCGATGCAGGAAGCGGGCTGTTTTTGCTGGGCGGCTGCCTGCCGCCAGGCAGCCGGGTTGACCTTTTCTGTGGCCACGCCCACCTGGATCACCTGATGGGGCTGCCAGTGTTCCGCTTGATGCATGATCCGTCTGCTGAACTGCACCTCTACGGCGAGCCCCGCAAAGGGGTGTCCTTCCGGCAGCAGCTGGAAACCTTGATCGGCCCGCCCTATTGGCCGCTGGAACTTTCCGATTTCCGCGCACACATTACGGTCCACGATATCGGGCCGGGACAGTCTATCCAGCTGCCGGACGGAAAAATCGTGCGCACGATGCGGGCCTGTCACCCGAATCTGGGTTTGCTGTTCCGCCTGGACGACGGCACGCGCAGCGTCGTTTATACCGTTGACTGCGAAATTACTGCGCCGCTGCAAGAGCGGCTGGCCGATTTCGCACAAGGGGCGGACGTGCTGGTCTGGGATGCAACCTTTACGCCCGAAGAGCTGCCCGAACGGCGTGGCTGGGGCCATTCCAGCTGGGCCGAAGGGGCCGAGCTGCGCCGTGTTGCGCAGGCAAAACTGGCGATAATGATGCATTATGCAAATGGATATACAGACGATTTCCTGACAGGGCAGGAGCGCCTCGCTGCGGCGCATGATCCTGCGGTACGATTTGCCCGCGAAGGGATGGAGGTAACAATATGAAAGAAAGCAAATTTCGGATGTTTCTGGAGGTTGGCGTGTCCCTGTCCGCTGAGCGGAACTATAACCGCCTGTTGGAACGCATCCTGCTGTGCGTAATGGAGCTTTCCAACTGCGATGCAGGCACGCTGTACCTGCTGGAAGACGGCGCGCTGCATTTTAAGATCATGCGCAACAATACGATGAATACCTACACCGGCGGTGACGGTTCAGACTGCGGCCTGCCGCCCGTCCAGCTCAACCGCGAAAGCGTGTGTGCGCTGGCGCTGTTGGATGACAAAACGATCCGTGTTGAGGACGTGTGGCACTGTTCGGAATATGACCTGACCGGCCCGATGCGTTATGATGCAATGACGGGTTATCATACACAGTCCATGATTGTGGTGCCGATGCGCAACCGTGAAGGGGGAAAGGTTGGCGTACTCCAGCTCATCAACGCCCAGGACGACAGCGGAAATATTTGCCCGTTTGAGGATGAAATCGTGCTGGCGGTCGAGTCGGTTGCATCGCAGGCGGCAATCACGGTGCAGAATGTCCGCTATACCAACCAGATCAGGAATCTTTTCCATTCGTTTGTCAAGGTGATGTCATCGGCGGTCGATGAAAGGACGCCGTACAACGGCAGCCACACCCGGCATATGGCGCAGTATGGTGACCGGTTCATAGATTTTCTGAATGCGCGTGCGCAGGCAGAGGGTCGGGGGGCGCTTTTCAGCGGGAACCACAAGGAAGAGCTGTTAATGAGTGTTTGGTTGCATGACATTGGTAAGCTGGTAACCCCGCTTGAGGTAATGAACAAAATGGCGCGGCTGCTGCCGGAGCAGCGCACGGCCATCCGGCACCGGATGGAGCGGGTGCGTCTGATGGGAGAGATCAGCTGCCTGCGGGGAGAAATGACGGAGGAAGCGTTGTCTGCACTTCGGCGGGAGACGGCGGAGGCCGAGCAGCTGATTGACGCAGTGAACGCGGCAGGATTTCTGCCGGACGAAAAGCTGGCGGCGCTGGAGGCGCTGGCGCACCGGACATACCGGGGGCCGGACGGAAAGGAACACCCCTGGCTGCGCGGGGAAGAGTACGCCATGCTTTCCATTCGGAAGGGGACGCTTTCGGAGTCCGAGCGTCGCATTATGGAGGGCCACGTTGTTGTCACCGACAAGCTGCTGTCACAGATTGAGTTCAGCGAAGACCTGTCGCATGTGCGCGAGTGGGCGTCCTCCCACCATGAGATGCTCAACGGCAGCGGCTACCCGAACGGCCGTTCGGGGGACGACATCCCCATAGAGGTGCGCATCATCACCATACTGGATATTTTTGACGCGCTTGTCGCGGACGACCGCCCTTACAAGCCGGGAATGCCGATTGAGAAAGCGCTCGGCATCCTGACGGCCATGGCGGAGAAGGAGGGCAAGCTCGACCCTGAACTGACCCGCCTCTTCCTTGAGAGCCGCTGCTGGGAGTGACGGCGCTTCTTGTTGGGTGCTTCTCGCTAGGGGGGACGCGCCAAAGGGCGCTGCCCTCTGGACTCCCGCAATTTTTTCGAGAAAAAATTGAGTAAAAGCTTTATTCCCGCTGCGGCGGGGGCTGGTGCGTGCAATATTGGTTATGCGTGCTGTCCGGCCCGCCAAAAGGATCGCGGGCCGGACGGCAGGTTACCGCACAGGGGGAACCGGACGGTAGATTTGCCGGATGGATTGATCTGGTGTTTACATTTTTTATAAGGAGGAAACGCAATGAAGAGACTTTTGCACAGCGGCTTGTTTCTGCTGCTGTCGTTGGTGCTGATGCTGGGCATGACTGCTCCGGCGCTGGCGGCGGATACGGCGGCGACGATGAAGCTGTCACAGACTGAGGGCACGGTCAGCGTCTGCAACGCCGCCGGGCGGAATATGCCGCTGCGGGATGATATGCGGCTGTATAACGGTTACATCATAGAAACCAGCGCGAAAAGCTATGCTTGGATTAACTTGGATGATACCAAGCTGGTTAAAATGGATGCCTCAAGCAAGGTTGAGGTGCGCAAGAGTGGCAAACAGCTGGAGGTTTTTTTGCACTCCGGCGCTTTGTGCAGTGATATCAGCCAAAAGCTCGAAAGCGATGAATCGATGAATATTCGGACATCGACTTCTATTGCAGGCATTCGAGGCACATTTCTCCAAATGTCGTCTCATAATACGATCAAAACAATTTCAGCAGCGTTGAAACAAGCGGCTGAAAATGCTTCAATACAGAAAACATCACCCAATAATGGCTCGATTGTTCTCGTTAATGGTTCGGTGCAAGTGATCGCGCCCGCTGTTTTTTCTGACAAGATGTTGCCCAGTACGCTTTCTGCGGGGACGGTCATGGCTCCGGGGAGTGTTTTACAGCTTGGCTCCGCAGGAAATAACGGGGCGGGCAGCAGTCAGTATTCTAAAAATTTGAGTGTTCAGCCTCTTAAATTGAGCGATCTCATCGGCGCTGCGTTGGAGGTATTGACAAAGAGTGGAACGGTAACCATTCCAACAGCAGACGGGCCGGTAACGGTTACACCGGAGTATGCGGCGCAGCGCACCGAGGAGGATGAGGCGAACGCAGCCGCGCAGGCTCCCGCAGCTCCGCCTGCCGAAAATAAAGTCGTTTCTGACCCTGCATGGAGCAGCCAACCGCAGGACAGCCAATCTGGCAGCAGTTCCGGCAGCAGTACAGGCGGCGGACGCAGGCCCAACACGGGCAGCGGTTCAAGGCCATCCACGGATGAAGATCCACAGCCGCCCACGATTTACCATACGGTCACTTTTGACAGTATGGGCGGTTCTGCTGTAGAACCCAGCAGCGTGCCGGATGGCACACTGCTTACCCTGTTTAATGTTTCGGTAAAGCCGGGATACCGTTTTACTGGGTGGTTCCTGGATGAGGCGTGCACCCAGCCATGGCAGGATGGTACCCGCATTACGGCCGATCTCACCCTTTACGCCGGGTGGGAGGCGGATGGCGAGCAGTCTGATACGCTTACCGTCACCTTTGACAGCCAGGGCGGTTCCCCGGTCGAGGGGCAGACCGTTCCTGCGAACAGCCTGCTTACCGAGCCTGCTGCGCCGGTCAGATCCGGCTATATATTCGGCGGCTGGTTCATGGATGCCGCGTGCACGCAGCAATGGTATTTTGCGTCCAGCACGGGGATGGGCGAAATCACCCTGTATGCCAAATGGACAGTCAGCGGGCCCGGCGGCGAACCGGCAGAGTTTCAAGTCACTTTCGACAGCCTGTGCGAAGTGGTGATAGCGCCGCAGGTGGTCCCCTATGGCGGAAGAGTGACCCGTCCGGCAGGGCTGGATCGACCCGGCTATGTGCTCACCGGCTGGTATAAAGATGAACAGTGTACGCAGGAATGGGATTTTGAGAGCGATATTGTCACCAGTGAGCTTGTTCTGTACGCCGGATGGGAGGCCGAAGGGGGAATCGTTAGGTTCACTGTCGCCTTTGACAGCCAGGGCGGTTCTGTTGTGGAAAGCCGGTACGCGCTGTACGGCTCGCTCCTGACCCTGCCTGACGCGCCAACGAAAGAAAAGCATGAGTTTGACGGCTGGTATAAAGACGAACAGTGTACGCAGGCATGGAATTTTGATACCGATGTTGTATCAGGCGATATGACGCTTTATGCAAAGTGGGTGGCTGTCTACAGGGTCAGCTTTGACAGCCAGGGCGGTTCCGCTGTGGATATACAGTCTGTAAGAGACGGCGAACACGCAGTAAAGCCCTCTGACCCGTACCACCTGGGCAAGGGTTTTGGCGGCTGGTATAAGGATGCCGCCTGCACGCAGGCATGGGATTT
This sequence comes from uncultured Clostridia bacterium, assembly GCA_910589115.1. Classification (GTDB taxonomy): domain Bacteria; phylum Bacillota; class Clostridia; order Oscillospirales; family Butyricicoccaceae; genus QXXE01. The sequence goes on from CAJUSB010000052.1 coordinate 14,186, forward strand.
TTCTGTCGATACGGTAACAGCCGATATGACGCTCTATGCCAAATGGGTACAGCGGTATACCGTCTTTTTTGACAGTCAGGGCGGCTCCGCCGTGGCAGAACAGACGGTGCTGGAAGGCGGCCTCGCGACAGAGCCCGCAGACCCGACCCGTGAAAACTATCGCTTTCTCGGCTGGTATAAGGATGCAGACTGCACGGTCAAATGGAAGTTCAAAACCGATACGGTGACCGCGGAGACTAGGCTCTATGCAGGTTGGGAATATCGTACAGGCCGTGTTATATTTATTGTTGAGTCCGGACAGATCGTGGATGCGCCGACTGTAACTGTCCCCTTCGGCGAAAAGGTACCGAGGCCTGAGGACCCGGTTCGTGAAGGCTATGTATTTTGTGGATGGTTTGAAACGGAGGGTTATTTTAAGGAGTTTGATTTTGATGCCCCTCTTTATGAGGGCAGAGTGTCGGTCTATGCCAAGTGGGTTTCAGTGGATACGACTTTTAACGTGTATTATTACATCGGGAACGGCACTTTTACGCCGCCCGAGACTCATCTGGTTGGCGAACTGCTGCCAAGGCCCGCAGACCCAGTCCAGGAAGGCTATGATTTCGGTGGCTGGTATCTGGATAGTGCCTGTCTCACCACACCATGGGATTTTGATGTAGATAGGATACTTGATACTGTTACACTGTACCCAAAATGGACGAAAAAGACTTGTACCGTTACCTTTGACAGCCAGGGCGGCCCGGCAGTCGCTTCACAGCAGGTCGAGCATGGCGGAAAAGTATCTCAGCCTGCTGATGAGGTGTATGAAGATCATATCTTTGGCGGCTGGTATCGTGATTCGCAATGCACGACCTCATGGGATTTTGCTCAGGATACGGTGACAGAGGATATTACGTTGTATGCCAAATGGATAGAAGTCTATCACATCGTCTTCGCCCGCGTTCATCCCGATGGCACACCGTTAGATCCTGCAATGGAAACGCGCGATACAAATGCAGAAGGGAAATTAGATACTGTTTCTATGCCTGTGCCGAGCCTTGATGATACAGCAGATGCGTATTTCCTGGGTTGGAATACCGGTACGCAGGCAGCGGGCGATTACTCTGTGATTGATTTCAATAGGTATCAATTCACTGCGGATACGCAGCTTGTCCCTGTGTGGCGGGAAAAGTTCACTGTAACGTTCCATTACAACAATGATTCGGGCACAACCGTTACGAAGACCATAAACAGGGACGGATTCCTGGATGAGATCCCGGAAATGTCGTCTGAGAAGTGGGAGGGATACGATTTCCTTGGCTGGAATTTTGATTCGGAGGGCGATCCCGGCGACACCGGAGAGTGGAATGCTGCCGCGTCAGACCCGTTTACATCAAATCAGGCTCTCTATGCTATGTGGGACTTGAAGGTGATCACGAGCAGCAATAATATCTATGCTGATTTGACTGATCTGCTGAAAACGCGCAGTGCGATTCAATTGGATGGAACATTCGATCTGGGATCAGGCGGAAGTACGCTTACTATATCCGCTGATAAAAAATTGATTATTGCATCGGGCGCGATGCTTAACGTTGGAACGGCAGGCAAAGACGGTAAGATTCAGGTAGCAGCAGGAGGGACGTTAATAAATGACGGTACGATTAACATAGGCAGTTCTAACAGTTCAGGCGGGTGTTGGATTCTTAATTCAGGTACGATTACGAACAATGGCACGTATAACGGCAGTGCGGTTAGTGGATCGGGTACCATTGACGGCGCCAACGCCAGCCAGATGACAGATGGAAACCCTTGAGGAGGAACTACATGAAACATAGCTTTTTGAAGCATACGGCGCTTGCGGCTGCGGCGGTGGCCGTGCTGACGGCAGGGGCGTCCGCCGCGTGGTCGGATTTTGCTGACGGGGACGCGATTGTCAACCGTACTGCTGTTGACGCCCTCACCGGGCGGGGCATTCTCTCAGGGCGTGCGGATAATACCTTCGACCCCGGCGGCATCACCCGCCGGGACGAGATGGCAAAAATGATTTCCACCCTGCTCGACCCGCAGGCTGCTGCGAGCGGGCGCTATGACGGTGAAGCCGCTGCGCTGATGGATATTTCCGGCAGCTGGGCCGTGCCATATATCGGCCATTGTTATTCCCTCGGCATTATTTCCGGCAAGGGTGACGGACGGTTTGACCCGGCGGGCACAGTTACCGGCACGGAAACGGCAGTTATGCTCATCGGCGCTCTGGGGGTTGATACCTCGTCAATCGGCGGCCCTTCATGGGCGGCGCAGGTGAATGAACTCGCCGGGGCGCTGGGGATTTATGAAGGGTTCACTGCTGACCCGGCGGCTCCGCTCACGCGGGACGGCGCAGCGCTGCTGCTGTATAACACGCTTGACCATTTGGATGCGCCCCGAGTAATGGATTTGCGGGCATATGCGGTACGCCCGCAGGGGCTTGCCGCCGCACGCGGCGGCAAGCTGGTGTTTACAGACAGTCAATACGGCACTGTTTTGCAAACTACAGATGGAGTAAGTGCGCCAGAGGTCTTGGCAGGTGGAAACGGACCCGGCTACGCGGACGGTGATGCGGAGGAATCTACGTTTGCGTCGCCCTGGGGGATTGCGCCCTTCCTGGATGGCTGGGCGGTTTCCGACCCGGAGAATAACGCGATCCGGCTGCTGCGGGATGGCAAGGTGCGTACAATGGACACTGTTTCGGTGGTGAAGCTGTCGTATCCGACCGGGCTTGCCGCCGGGGAGGACGGATGCCTGTATATTGCGGATACGCACAGCGGCAAGGTGTACCGCGTCAGTGAGGACGGGAAGGCCGAAGTTGCCGCAAAGGGTCTTTCCGAACCGATGGGGCTTTGCTATGCGGATGGTGTGCTGTACATTGCCGAGACCGGGGCGCATCGGGTTTCCATGTTGAAGGACGGCAAAGTCACGGTGCTGGCCGGTTCAGGCAAGGAAGGGCTTGCTGACGGTGCGGGCACAGCGGCGGCATTCTCTCTGCCGCAGGGCGTGGCGGTCGATGAGGATGGCGCCGTTTATGTCGCAGATACCGGCAACAGCGCGATCCGGCGTATCAGGAATGGCGTAGTTGATACATTTTACGCCCGCCAGACAGAGGAAATGTTCCCCAGTTCGCCGCGCGGCATGGTCATCATGGACGGCACGCTCTATGTTGCAGATGGTTTCGCTGGGGCAATCATTCTGTTTGAGCTGTAATTGACAACGGTTTGAGGAATTGATATCGCTTATATGAAAAAAACGGAGGGGACTCTGCCAAAAGGCGGGGCCCCCTCCGTTTCATGAGGAAGGTTTATTCGTGTGCGGTGGAGGGCCTGTCCTTTGCAAACAGGATAAAGCAGATTGCCGATACAGCCATCAGCATGGGATAGAAACAGTATGGAATCACGTCAAAGGGGGTCAGCCCGGTCACGGCGGCATTTGCGGCGTAAAGGATTTGCACGCCATACGGCAGCAGTCCCTGAAAGACCGAGGTAAAGATATCGAGCAGGGATGCAGTACGCTGGGCGCTGATGCCGTATTCATCGGCGATTTCTTTCGCAATCGGCCCGGCAATCACGATTGCGACCGTGTTGTTTGCTGTGGAACAGTCCACCAGTCCGGACAGTGCGGCAATGCCGAGCTCTGCACCTTTGCGGGAGTGGATGCGGCGGCGAATGGTAGTCAGCAGCCAGTCGATACCTCCATTTTCACGGATGAGGCCGACCATACCTGCAACGAGGATGGAAATGACGGTAATTTCAAACATACTGGACATCCCGTCATTCATAATACCGAAGATTTCAGACCAGACGAAGTCGCCAAGGAAAAGCCCGGCGCACAGTGAGAGGACGGTACCGGCAGATAGCAGAAGGATAACATTCAGCCCGGCGAGCGCACCGATGAGGACGAAAAGATAGGGCACGATGCGTACAATCATATCGCCTGTAATGCGGCCCGAGGACTGGTAATCACTGCCCAGCGTGAGCACGAAAAAGAGGACTGCGGTGACAATGGCGGCGGGCAGGACGAGCCGGAAGTTTTCGCGGAATTTATCCCGCATTTCGCAGCCCTGTGTGCGTGCGGCGGCAATGGTGGTATCGGAAATCATGGAGAGATTGTCGCCGAACATAGCGCCGCAGACAACGGAGGCAATGCAGATCGGCAGCGGGATACCGGCCTGTTCGCTGATGCCCATAGCGATCGGCTGAAGGGCAACAATGGTGCCGACCGAAGTACCCATAGAGGTCGAGATAAAGCAGCCAATGAGGTATAGGCCGACTATGACAATCCGGCTGGGGAGCACTGCGAGGCCGAAAGCAACCGCAGCATCCGCGCCGCCGGCCGCCTTGACAGAGCCGGAAAATGCGCCTGCAAGCAGGAAAATCAGGCACATAATCATAATATTTTCATCGCCTGCGCCGCGTGCCAGCGTACTTAACTTTTCGGCGAGTGTACGGTCGGGGTTTTGGAAGAATGCGACCAGCAGTGCAATCAGGAATCCGACTGCCGCAGGCATGACATAAAAATCCCCCATATATACCCCAATGCCAATATACAGCACCAGAAATACTAAAATCGGCGCAAGTGCCCACAAATTCCCTTTTTTCATACATTTCCTCTTTTCTCTTTTCCGTGTGCTCAAAAATCGAACGCTGACGCATAAACTTGCAGCTCTAACGGGCTTTGCAGAAGCAGCCCCGCAGGCTTGTGCCGGACGGGGCTGCGGAAGGTTTAGAGCGTGTAGTAGTATTGGAATTCTGCCGGGGTGGGGATGCGGGAAATGGTCTGGTTTTCATCGCGCTTGAGCTTGATCCAGTTGGTAATCAGCTCTTCCGGGAAAACACCGCCGCGTGTCAGGTATTCGTGGTCAGCTTCCAGCGCGTCCAGCGCTTCGCCGAGGGAGGTCGGCAGGCCCTGAATCCGCTTTTTGTCCTCTTCCGAGAGGTTGAACAGGTTGAAATCATACGGCCCCCAGCCGTTGGCGTGCGGGTCGATTTTGTTCTGAATGCCGTCCAGACCGGCCATAAGGATTGCCGCATAGGCATAATACGGATTGCAGGTAGCATCCGGGTTGCGCAGCTCGAAACGCTTCTGTGCAGGTGTTTTCGCATAGGCCGGGATGCGGATGACAGAGGAACGGTTGGCTGTTGCATAACCAATGGTCACCGGCGCCTCAAAGCCCGGAACAAGCCGTTTGAATGAATTGGTGGACGGGTTCGTGATTGCGCAGAGTGAAGCCGCGTGCTTCAGCAGTCCGCCAATAAAATACAGCGCCGTGTCTGACAGGCTGGAATAGCCATTTTCATCATAAAACAGCGGTTTTCTGTCCTTCCAAAGCCAGATGTGCACGTGCATTCCGTTCCCGGCTTCGCCGTGGATGGGCTTGGGCATCAGCGTAGCCGTCTTTCCGGCGCGGATTGCCGTGTTTTTGATAATATACTTGATAATCATGGTCTTGTCGGCCATTTCGGTCAGGCTTTCAGGCTCGACCTCGATTTCCAGCTGGCCAGGGCCGCCGACCTCATGATGATGATACTTGATCTGTACACCCCAATCGGCCATTTTCAGGCACATTTCATTGCGCAAATCAAAAGTAATATCCTGCGGCAGCGCTGCATGATATCCGCCGTGGTGTGCTACCTGATAACCGTTACCGTTGGGCGCGCCGGTGTTCCACTCCGCCTGCGCCGTGTCAAGCTCGTAAGAAGCCCGGTTTGGCGCGTTCTCGAAACGCACGCGGTCAAACAGATAGAATTCAAATTCCGGCCCGACGACCATTTTGTCTGCAATGCCGGTTTCACGCATATATTCCTCTGCACGCTGGGTGACGCTGCGCGCATACTGCCCAAAGCGGACGTTTGCAGTCTTTTCAATCGTTTTCACATCGCCGGTCATGGACAGTGTCGGTACTTCGGTGAACGGGTCCAGATGTGCGCTTTCCAAATCGGGCAGGAACACCATGTCGCTTTTTTCGACTGCTGCATACCCGAAATTCGAGCCGTCAAATCCGATGCCGTATTGCAGTGTGTCTTCGCAGAAGCGCTCAACCGGTATCGTGATGTGGTGCCAGCGCCCAACCAGATCGACTGTCTTAAAATCAATCATCCGCACACCGTTTTCCTTACAAAAGGAAAGGATATCTTCAATTTTTTTTGCCATGCTGCACCTCAAAACTGAATTTATTTCACATTTGTTCCCTTTTATTATGCGTGCGCCGGGCTGCAAAGTCAAGGGAACCTTAGTGTTTCTGCCTTTTTCACAATTCTGAAGGGGGGATTTTGTGTATATTTACAAAAAAGTACCGACAGTCATGCACTGCCGGTACTCTGCATCAGCCGATTGCAAGAAGTCCCTTAAAAATATCAGCAACCGATATCTCGAAATCATCAAATAGGCAACACCTGACACAGGCAGGGACAGCAGCCCGTTCTGCTGCGCTCATCCGTTCCAATTCGCAGGCCGGACAATGGATGTATACATTATCCAGCCGGAAGCTGCCGCTCTCATTGAGATAGACCTCGACCGATTCACTGGACGGGTCAACCAACCAGTATTCCCGGACGCCCGCAAAGCCATAGGCCTGCATTTTCTCTTTTTTATCCCTGCGCCGGGTCGCCGGGGAAAGCACCTCTGCCACAAGGTCGGGCGCACCGTGTACGCCGTCCCATTTGATTTTATCCGGGTCGCAGACGATCATCATATCGGGAATAAACCGGTTCGTTTCATTCAGGTATAAATCCGTACCGTCTGCAATCGCTTCGCATTTGCGTTTTTCGAGATAATCGGCAAAACGGCGGTAGACATTGCTCGCAGCTTTGTTATGATTGTAAGAAGGACGGGGCGACATTGCGATTATTTTGCCGTCGATCAGTTCCTCGCGGGGATCGTCCTGATAGGCCAGATTATGATTCATCGGAATATTCCTTCTTTCTTACGCCGGAACAGGCCGATTATTCCTTCGGTGCGGGGGAACCGTTGTCTGCTGCAGACTGTGGCGAAAACATCTGCTGGAGCAGTTCCCGCGCTTCCGAAAGGCCTGCGTCAGCGGCCATCGTCAGCAGGCGGACGGTTGTTTCAGCATCGGGCGGGGCGGCAATCCCCTTTGCATAGAGGGTGCCGAGTGCCAGCTGCGCTTCGGGGTCGTTCTTCCGGACGGCCTGCTCGTACCACTCTAGCGCAATACTAGTGCTTTGTGGGACAGCATCACCTTTCAGATAAGCGTTGCCCAGATAGGTCATTGCGCGGGAATAGCCGCCGAAAGCTGCCCGTTTCACCAGCTCGACCCCATGGGGCTCATCGTCCTCCTCGCGTATCAAAATAATACCATATTCATACTGCGCGCGCGACATGCCCATATCGGCGGCACGGCTCAAATAATACAGCCCAGTACGGCGGTCCGTGTCCATAAACCGTTTGGCACTTTCATACATTTCTTCGGCAATCGGCTCAGACTCGCCAACGTATTTTGCCAGCATTTCCGCAGCCTGGCGGTTGCCCTGTTCGGCGGAGCGGCGCAGCCAGGCCCGGCCAACCGCCAGGTCACGCGGCACCTCATAACCCTGAATATACATCGAACCAAGCAAGGCCTGCGCCTTATGGTCGCCAAGCTCGCTGCCAAGCTGGAAAAATCCGCGTGCGCGTTCAAAATCTTTTTCCTGAAAGGCTTTCATGCCCTCACTGGTGGCGCTTGATGCGGCGAGTTCGATCTCCTCATGTGTATGCTCCTGCAAGAACTGCATCACCTTTTCCGTGATGGAAACCGGCTCCATCACGGGCCAGCCCTCCGGCTTCTGAACAGGCTCATCATAGAGCGGCGGCTGGGGCGGGATGTATGTTTGCGGTTCCGGTTCAGGCGTAGGTTCAGGCGCTTCCCAGCGGTCTTCTTTATCATCGTGATAGAGCTCATCGTCTTCCGGTTCGCCGCGTTTATTTTTCTTAAAAAAATCAAACAGTCCCATGCACGCTGTTCCTTTCTGTCGTTTAGAATTCTTTTATTATATCCTACCATACTCAGGCAAAGTTTTCAACAGACAGGCGGTAAAAAAACGGAGGGCGGCGCTCCATTTTTTGTATGGGTGCAATGCACGCAGCATCCCCCGTCCCGCCCGCAGGCGAAGCAGCCCCGGAGGGGCGTGGGAGTCCAGAGGGCGGAGCCCTTTGGCGCCCGCCGCAGAGGCGGCCACCCCGGCGAGGGGCGGGAGTCCAGAGGGCAGCGCCCTTTGGCGCCCGCTGCGGAGGCGATCGTTCGGGTGACAGGGCAACAGCATTTACTTTCCGGAAATTACCATATGCAGTACGTTGGGATTTAAAGCGGCCATATAGCGCTTTTTCGTGAGACTGATACGCTTTCCGAGATCCAC
>CAJUSB010000053.1 GCA_910589115.1 uncultured Clostridia bacterium
GCCCGGTTTGCTTTAAGGCGCACGGGCATCCGCTCCGCGATTACGACTGCCGCTTCCAGATGGAGGACAAGGGGCTGCTTTTGCCCGGCGATAAGGGCTTCCGCTGGTCAAAAGTGGACATACAAAAGGAGGATTCGCTTTGAATGATAACTGGATCGTTGACAACTTAAACAATGCGCTGGAAACGTGGAACGGTAAGCTGGCGGAAATCTGGTCATTGGTCAGCCAGTCGCCGGAAACGTTCAAGGGCGGCGCGATTTGGGGCACGATCGTGAACATCCATCAGGCATTGCAGGCGGTCGGCTATGGGCTGCTGATTTTGTTTTTTGCAATGGGCGTGTTCAAAAGCGCCGCCAGCTTCCGTGAATTCCGCCGCCCGGAACAGGCGCTGCGGCTGTTCATCCGCTTTCTTATGACGAAAGTCGCCATCAGCAGCGGCATGGAGATCATGAGCACGATTTTTACGATTTGCGGCGGCGTTGTCAGCACGATTGCCAATAATATGGGCGCTTTGTCAGCTACGGCGGCGACGCTTCCGACCGAAATCGTTGACGCGGTAGAAGCCGTGACATTTCTGGAAAGCATCCCGCTTTGGCTGGTATCATTCCTCGGCAGCCTATTTATAACCGTGCTCTCTTTTATTATGATTTTGACAGTGTACGGACGCTTTTTCAAGCTCTACCTGTTTACTGCGCTTGCCCCACTTCCTCTTGCCACCTTTGGAGGCGAAGGAACGTCGCAGTCCGGCAAAACTTTTATTAAAAGCTACATCGGCGTGTGCATGGAAGGCGCGGTAATCGTGCTGGCGTGCCTGATTTATTCCGCGTATCTCAGCAGCGGAACGACCGGACTGCCCAACACCGGGACGACGGCGGTCACGATGGTTTGGGCTTACCTTGGCGAAACCGTCTTTAATATGCTGATTTTGGTTGGTTTGGTTAAGGGTGCCGACCATGTTGTCAAAGAAATTTTCGGAACATAAAACTGGAGGTGCTTTATGGAGGTCAAAATCCCCAAAGAAATCCAATCGTATCATGAAAGTGTGTTTTTCGGTTTGTCGTGGCGACAGTTTTTCTGTTCTGCGCTTGCGATCGGCACGGCGGTCGGACTTTATTTTCTGACACGCGGCGTGCTGGGTAAGGAGACGGCAAGCTGGCTGTGCCTGATTGGTGCGGCCCCGTTCGCGGCGGCGGGCTTTTTCAGCTACAACGGGCTGATGCTTGAAAAATTCCTCTGGACGGTTTTCAAGTCGGAGGTTTTGCTTTCAGCCCGCCGCGTTTATCGCGCAGAAAACTATTATTATCAGCTTCTTGTCGCGCAAAACCAGAAAAAACGCAACAAAAAGGACGTAAAACACACCCGTAAAAGCAGGAGGGCAACGCATGAAGAATAAGTCTGTCAACGCCAGGATCGAACGCAGCGGTTTCCATATCCCGCGCAGCGTTCAGCAGTCCATCCCCATCCGGCGCATTTATAAGGACGGTATTTTTGAAGTCGGCGGCAAGTTCAGCCAGACGTGGAAATTCACAGATATCAATTATTCCGTCGCGGGATCCGAAGCGCAGGAGGAAATGTTCAAGGCGTACTGCGCGATCATCGGCTCCCTGCCGAACGACGCGACCACGAAAATCACCATCAATAACCGCTGCCTGAACCGGCAGGAGTTTCAGCGGGCCATGATGATGAAAGCGGTTGGCGACGGCATGGACGATTATCGCGGTGAATATAACCGGATGCTGCTGGAAAAGGCGGAATCCGGGAATAATATTGTGCAAGAGAAGTACATTACAGTTTCGCTTGCACGGAAAAATATCGAAGAAGCCCGCACCTTCTTTACCCGTGTCGGGAACGATTTCATTGCAGGCTTTGGACGGCTTTCTTCGTCGATTGTGGAACTGGATGCAGACGATCGCCTGCGCATCCTGCATGACTTCTTCCGCATGGATAAAAATGCAGCGTTTTCGCTGAGTTTGAAGCAGCTCATGCGGCATGGGCATGACTTCCGCGACCTGATTTGCCCGGACAGTATGCGTTTTCGCGGAAGCTACATCGAAATCGGCGAGGGTAAGGTTGCCCGCGTGCTGTTCCTGAAAAATTACGGTTCGTTTATCAAAGATACTGCAATTAAGGCTCTGACCGAGTTTCCGCGAAACCTGATGTTGTCGATCGACATCCTTCCTGTGCCGACCGATCAGGCGATGAAGGATGTTCAGAACAAAATCCTCGCGGTCGAAACCGACATTACCCGCTGGCAGCGCCGCCAGAACGACAACAACAATTTTTCCGCACAGCCGCCATACGATTTGACGCAAATGCGGGAAGAAACTACGGAATTTCTAAACGATTTGACCATGCGCGACCAGCGTATGATGCACGGGCTGATTACGCTGGTTCATATCGCGGACAGCTTGGAACAGCTCGACGCAGACACGGACAGTATCTTGTCCATCGGCGCGGGCGAAAAGTGCGAGTTTGCCACGCTTGGCTGGCAGCAGGAGGACGGGCTAAATACGGTGCTGCCTTACGGATTGCGCAGGATTGATACACTTCGCACGCTGACTACCGAAAGTACAGGTATTTTTCTGCCCTTCAACACCCAGGAAATCCGAGATACAGGCGGCGTTTATTATGGCGTCAATGCGATTTCCCGCAACCCGATTATCTGCAATCGGAAGAAGCTGCTGAACGGTAACGGCTTCATTCTCGGCGTGTCCGGTTCGGGCAAGAGCTTTGCTGCTAAGGAGGAAATCGTGTCCGTCGCGCTCGGTACAAATGACGACATTATTGTAGTAGATCCCGAGCGCGAATACGCGCCGCTTGTCCGTGCGCTGGGCGGCGAGATTATCCACCTTTCGGCAGGCAGCCAGAACCATATTAACGCTATGGACATGAGCCGCGACTATGGCGACGGAGAGAACCCGATGTTCCTGAAATCCGAGTTTATTATGAGCCTTTGTGAGCAGCTGATCGGCGCTGGCAAGCTGGGCGCAAAGGGCAAATCCATCATTGACCGTTGTATGGCAAACGTATACCGCGGTTACATGGTGGATTACAGTGGAAACCCGCCGACGCTCAAAGACCTGCACGCGGAATTGTTGTCTCAGAACGAGCCGGAAGCCCGTGATGTAGCCCTTGCAATCGAGCTGTTCACCAGCGGCAGCTTGAACGTTTTTGCACATCAAACCAACGTCGATATGAACCGTCGTATCATGCTTTATGACATTCTCGACCTTGGAAAACAGCTGAAAACGGTCGGTATGCTGGTCATGCTCGACGCGATTTTGAATCGTGTCATTGAGAACCGCAGGCGTGGCAAAAGGACGTGGATTTACATCGATGAGATCTACCTTTTCTTTGCAAACGAGTACAGCTCCAACTTTCTGTCCGAATCGTGGAAGCGTTTCCGTAAGTATGGTGCTTTAGCGACCGGGCTGACGCAAAATGTTGAGGATTGCCTGCGTTCCCCAATGGCGCGGACAATGCTGGCAAACAGCGAATTCCTGCTGATGCTTTCACAGGCTCCCACTGACCGTATGGAGCTCGCAAACCTTCTGCACATTTCGGACAACCAAATGAACCACATTACCAACGTAGAAAGCGGGCGCGGCTTAATTAAGGTCGGCTGCAACCTCGTGCCTTTCAATAACGAATTTCCCCGCGATACAGCGCTTTACCGCTTAATGACAACGAAACCGGAGGAAAACCATGGGGACAACTAAAAAGCCGGATAAAGACGATAAAAAGCAGAAAACGGCTCCAAAGACAGCGCAGAACAAGCCTAAAACCCGCGAAGCACTTGCCAGGAAAACGGAACCGCCACGCGCCGTCCGGATGATGCAGGCACACGGTAAGGCGAAGCTGGTCAGGGAATTGCAGGAGCATCGTGCCGAGCAGAAAGCCGATGAACGGCGCTCCGAACAGGCGCAGGCGGTCGATACACTTTCCGAAGAAGCTGGGGTAACAGCAGGCGCAGCCATCGACGAAGGTGTAGGGCTGCTGGAGCGTGACCTCCAGCGTTTGCAGGAGTGGCGGCACACAGAGCCGCCACAGCTCCCGCCGCTGGCGGAAACTCCGCCCGTCAACGAACCGTTTTATCCAATCGCGCCGGCAAAGTCTGACACGTCCCGGAAAATGCCGTCACGTCAGATTTCCCGCCTGCCCGCAGGCACATCCATACCGAAAACACAGTCTGCCCGGTCAATCCCGACCGGGCGGACTGCTCCTCCGCAGGATAAAAAGACTCTGCAACGGCGGACTTCCCGGCTGATGCAGGAACAGGGGAAACTGCTTTTCCGGCGAAAACGGATGCAGACGCAGCGCGTAAAACTGCAACAGCGGCAGGATAGCGCTTATTCTGTGCGTGGACAGATGATTTCCGATAAAATTTACCCGCTTGCGGAGCGGAGCAGCACCCCTGCTCCGCTTAACAGGTCGGTGCCGCAGGTCAACAGCTATGAGAACAACCCGACAGATCATAGCTTGAGCGTTCCAGTGGCACAGAAAATACAAGCTCCCTCGGCGCTGGAACGTCGGCGGCTTGTCATGGAGAAGCGGCGGAGTGCTCATTCTGCGGCTGAAATGCAGCCGTCAGTGTTCCCTGCTGGCGATAATATATCGGGGACATACGCCACAGACGCGGAAAGAAAATGGAGCAATATGACCGCCACACCATCCCCGCAGGCACGGCAGAAATTGTTGGATGCAAAGCGGCGTGATTCCCGACACTATGAAGTGCAAAAGCCACCAATGCGCGTTCTTTCCTCAAAGGAACGCCGCAAAATGGTTATGGAGAAGCGACAGCACCCCATGTCAACAAGCGCCGAGCCGGATTTTCCCCTTGCACCTGCGCGGTCAAACAATATTTCAGCGGCAGAGCAGTCTTTGGCACGAACCAATCTTCCGACCGCTTTGCAATCTACTGGATTCATGCAGCCGCCGCTTGGATCGGGCAGAACGGTTGCCGGAAAATATGTCTCGTCAAAAATTGACACAACGAATGCCGCTCGAATGCTGACCCACACACGCGGCAGCAAGGCACGCAGTCTGCTCCCGGCGAAACGGTTTGCTCCCGCCAAAACCATTCTTGCACGTGAAAAGCTGGCGCAATCGAAACTACAGGCGCGGCTTCCGAAGCATAAGTGCTCCACCACCAGAACCGCTTATCATCGAGCCTGGCATGTTCGCAAGGTGCGGAACGGAAAGAAATTCATCATGCACGGCGCAGCTGCACTCAAGAATACGCTGCAAAAGCTGGTTAAGGCAGGGATTTCCTTCACGACAAATGCCGGGGCAGGGGCTTTTGCGTGTATGACCCTGCTGGCGCTGGTTCTCATGGTTGGTATGGCTGGGGCGCTGGCTGGTTCGCCGTTTGGAGTGTTGTTCTCTCCGCAGGAAACTTCCGCAGATGCAAAATCAGTCGGCGCAGCCGTAGCGGAAGCCAACAATGAGTATTTCGGAGCAGTCACAGATATCATCAACAACACCGAGCATGATTCGTTGGTCATTCACCGCGTTCCAAACGACGGAGCGACCGATACCCGGCTCCGCACTTGGGAAGAAATTCTTGCTGTTTTTGCAGTCAAAACCACGACCGACCCAGCCAATGCAACTGATGTTGTGTTCATCGATGATGACCGCACCGACCGGCTAAAAGAAATCCTTTGGGATATGGTTTCGGTTTCGGAACGGGTTGAAATAACCGGCAGCGGCGAGGAGAAAACGAAAACTCTGCACTTGACAATCACAGTCAAAACACCCGAACAAGCTGCGCAGGACTACAATTTCAGCCAAGTACAAACCGGCGCACTGACGGAAATGCTTCTGCCCGAAAACAAAGCCCTTTTGACCGAGTTAATCGGCTGGGCAACCGGTACAGGCGGCGCGGGAAGCATCGGTGGCGTTGGAAACATTAACGGTTACGAAGTCCCGCCCGAAGCACTCAGCGATGAACGTTTTGCCGCTATGCTCCACGAAGCAGAGAAATATTTAGGTATGCCGTATGTCTGGGGAGGTTCGTCGCCGTCCACCTCGTTTGACTGCTCTGGTTTCGTGTGCTGGGTACTGAACAAATCCGGTGCAATGTCCATCGAACGCACGACCGCGACCGGTATCTATAACCGCTGTACAGTCATTCCGAAATCCGAAGCCAAGCCCGGCGACCTGATTTTCTTTACCGGCACGTACAATTCGCCCGGTCCGATTTCGCACATTGGCATTTATGTCGGTGACGGAATGATGGTTCACGCAGGCGACCCAATCCAATTTGCAAGCATTGAAAGCAATTACTGGAAGCAGCATTTTTATGCTTTTACCAGAATTCCGTGATAATTTTGTTCCTAAATTACAAAAATATTTTTAGCAAATAGAAAAGGGGACGACGTTTCGATACGTCGTCCCCTCTTCCTTGCGACTATGATACAAAGCATATAATTTAGCACTTTACATCACAGTACAGATCGTTTGCAGAATCGTACATTAGTTTCCAGAAACTTTAGACTTACTGCCTGCATCCAGCAAATCAAACAACTCGTCTAATGTATTTGCTTTGCTAATCGTAAGATCTTTCAATGCTTCTGCCCAATCGACTCTGGGCAGGGACTGCATCAACAAATACGGTGAATAACCGTCATCTTCCAGACGGCCAGAAATACAAGTTGTTTCCCGAGCATCACAGACTACAATTTCCTTATCTGCCCCAATGGCCTTCTGATATTCTTCACTTGTAATACATCCCATGTTCGCCATTGTACGAAGTGCTTCTAAACGTTCATAGGGAGAAAGCTCACCCGGATAACGGCTTTTCAAATACTGGATATTTTCTTCTGTCCAGCCGTCCGTATTCGGAATGTTGATCGGTTCACGGGTTTTACGCCATTCCAAATAGTCAAGCATATCAATCCTGACATGTCCTGATTTTACCGCCTCAGTAGCCTCGGAGGTATTTCTTGCGGTTGTGGCAGCCATGCAATCAGCAAAACTCGTTTTGCTTTTGGGGCTGGAAAACGCTTGATGTCCTGTCATCCGGTAATCTTTATAAGCATTGACTTGCATAATATATTCCTCGTTTACTGATTAAACAGAGTCTGGGCAAAACTCATTGCGTTTTGTGTAGTCTTAGTTGTTTTATCGTAATAATAAAATGCACCACGCAAGACGAGAGCAGGCTGATTTGTGGGATCTGTGGGAGCTGAGAAATTGCTTATGAGAGAAACCGTTTGATGACCAGGCCTTCCGTTGCATTCAAACCGAATCGTCCCATCAGGTCTTTTGTCTGCTATGGAATTGGATGACGGTGTATAGTCATAATATTTGGGGTATGAACCGTAATAGTCAGAATAAATATTAAAATCCACTTTCATCCGCCATGCATTAGCAACAAAATTGGTTTTTTCGCCAAAGGCATACATTAAATTGAAAGTATCGGTAGTAGGGACACCCAATGTCCCGCCAAACGAAGTTGCTTCCGGCCACGTATAAAACGCATACATACTTTCAAGATATCGGATTGTCTTATCGGTAGAGTCATAATGCGCGGGCCACACGGTAATCCGCTTGATGCAAGATTCGCAGCCGTTTGGAACGGTAACCCTGGGCAAAATGCTAAGGTCGGTATCCCCTTCATCATGCATCTCAAAAATTGTTTCGTCAGCATCTGTAACAGTAAGCTCTACAGAATCGCCAATGACTACACCGCTGATGCAATCCGTCGCAGACAAATCCTCACTAGCCGACTCATCAGCAGCTGAAGCCGAGAAACAGCTCATGGTCATGACCATGCAAATCAACGTAAAAATACTGATTAAGCGTTTCATAAGATATCTCCTTTTTTATATTTCATGAATGACTGACAGAAAATTGGTGTATAGCATACACAGCATTTCGATTTAACAGCTACCTGCCTTAATAGGGGGAGTTAACGACTGCACCTGCAGTTGGATGTTCGCTGTTAAACCCTGCTCCACAGCCAAAGTAAATCTGCTGAGAGATGTTATTTGAGCTGTTTTTGTAATAGAATACTCCATCACAACCGATCCAGTAGTATTCAGATTTGGGATCGCAATTGCTCGGGAAGGTAAAGAATTTCTGAATCGCTCGTACTTCATTGCTTTCAGAAATAGTTTCTTTAATTGAAGTCCCTGCATCTGCGTCAGCACCGATTTTAAGCCATGTGGCAGACGGGGTATACTCAATATAAAGAGGATTGGAAGCATCGAATTCAATTCGAGACACTGCAATCCACCCAACAATGGCATATGAGCCTTCCAGCGTGTGCAAATAGGACATCATACCATTCAAAAGCCGCTGATTTTGAGGAGTAGAAAGGCGAAGTGATTCCGACTGCGAACCGGGATTATACGTAGCATAGGCAAAAATGCTATTATGGAAAAATAAAGTTCCGGTATCCAAGTCGACAGCAAGAGGCGTTACAAGATTCTCAAGAACATGAGCGCTTCCATCCACGACCTGTTCTGCATGATCAGAGACGACTCCGTTATAGGAATTGTTCATTGTCGTCGATTCCTTGCTCATCTCAAGAGATTCCATAAATTGCGCAACCTCAAATTCACTTAAAGCTGTGCAGTCGTCTGGCAAGGTCTTGGGGGCAGCACTTGCGCTATCGGGTAAGTTTTTCAGCAAATCTGCAATCTCTTCGCTGCTAAGAATGGTACAATTATCAGACATCGCTTTCTGCTGCGGTTCAGACGCATATGCAGAAGCAGTGACTGAAAAAAGCATTACCAGTGCCAAAATTAGGCTTGAAAATCTTTTCTTTACAATGATGCTCCTTTCCTTATTATTCAGGTGTTGCCAAAAGGATGGTCAAATCGCGCGTATAGGTGTTATACGGCGATATACGGGATTTAGCTGTGGTGGGAAGGGTTACCTTCGTCAGGGATTTGTCTGTGATGGTTATTGTTTCATTGAATTTATAACCAACAGCATCTCCATACGAATTCTTCACAAACGCATAGGGCCTTCCGGTGTTAATCGTGTAGCCTGTACCGGATTTGAATCCGAGCCCACTGCCATTTCCGTATTTATACAGAACAACAGTTAAAGGATGTTTTGTTGAATAAGTGTTTTTCGTAGTCTCAGGATAATAGTCGCACATATTCTGCATTTCAACATTGAAGTTTTCTACTACATCACGCGTAACCGTACCATTCGCATTGACTCGGGTTCCTTGGAGAGCAACAACGTTGTAGACAGAGAGCGGAGGGCTTCTTGCTTCACGAGGCGAGATAGTGGTTTCATCTTCGTCCGATTCGTCGGTATTCTTCCAAAGATCATTCCAGGTTGGACGGGAGTCCCAGGTCATTTCACTTTCCTGGGTATTATCAATAGATGTTTCCGTGCGACTATGAGACGATGCCGTAAGACTGACTTCCGAAGGAGTGTTCTCCAACGGAATATCCGCTGCTGCCGCAAATGCAAACAGTGCCATTACGCTCATCACAACCGTCAAAACGCGCTTTACAACTTTCATAGTTATCTCCTTTCCGCGTTATCCATTTTTGTTAAAAATTCCGTCAAACAGGATTCCATCTCAGCAAGGGCAACACGTTTTGCTTCCTCCTGAGACATATCTGCCCGCTTGAAAGTATGTGTTGCTGACTCTTCCAATAAATTGTGAGCCAATGACCGCCAGCTAATCTGATATCCCTTTGCATAAGCAATCATCGCATTGATGCGGATTGGGTTATCATCAGACAGATATCCGTAATCGCGTTCTGTACCGTTCATCATTTCTTGACGGATTTGCAGAGACAGCAAACCGAATGCTTCCATGTCGATCCCCAAGTTATCCAACTCCTGCGCTGATGCTATGATATCCGCCAGCGTTCCACCATTGTTTTTCTGGAGGACTACTGCCCGGATTTCGTCTTCAGACATTCCTTCGTAGCCCCAAACATAACGTTGGTACTCCTTGCGTGCTTCCCCTTGCATGGGAAATTCAAATCCAGGGCAAGCCTCCAGAACCTGCTTCACTGCTTCGTCACGAATCTGACCATAAACCGAGTTATCGCCTAACATACTGTAGAGGCCTCCAAGAATGGCAGTATAGTCGGGAAATGTAGCTCTAAAGCGGTCAATAATCAGTTTATCGCGGTCACGCGGTTCCATTCCGCTGTAGTCCGTATTTGCGTGAAGCTTCCGCAGTCGGGCAAGACGCTGTTCATATGTGCCAGCTGACAATTCCGGGTCAGATGCATCGGGTATACTGCTGCTTTTCTCTGCCCGCATGGAATTTGCCGCAGCCAAAAATGAACTTGTCTCAGTGGCCGGAACTGACGGATTTTTATTCCACAACGTTCCGAACCCACGATTACTTACAGAAAAATCCATACGCTCTCCTTTCAACTTGAAATTTTTGATTTGGCTTTTGCAAAGTTGCGGCCTTGATTGTGACTTGACAGTAACTCTGAATCACCATGGAAATCCTGATATCGGCTTAATATGCAGATATCAGTTAAATGCAAGCAAAGGCATCACCTCCCAAATACTTCCACCATATACGCTCCGATCATAAAGAAGGCTGGTCGGGCTGGTTGCCCTCCCTGAATTTTCCCTTCATATACATTATGTACGCAGGACCACGATTTTGGAAAAGAAATCAAAAATTTTTTCAAAATATTTTTGCTATTGTATTGTGCGCTTAATCGAATAGATATATGGTTTGCATCATAATCAGCACTGAACCCTGTTTTATGGAAGAATTATCAAATATCTGGAAATTACAACCTGAACTATGCTCGAACTACAATAAGTAGGCCGCTGTAAGCAATATTTTATTTTTTATCAAAAATTATGTTCATTATGAAAGGTGTGTGTCATTTCTGACACACACCTTTCATTTTGGGATACATAATTTCACTATCAGACTGATTTAGTTGTTACACTTTTGGTGCTTACCCCATCGCTGTCCTCCGCATAAAAGGAGACAACTGCGCGGTAAGAAACATCAGAGTACTGTGGAGAATATGAGACCGCAACGTCATATAGTGATCTGTTGCTTGTCAATAAACCAGGAAGATCATTATCTGTGAGAGTACCTTCTCTAATCCACTTTGAACCATTATACCGTTCAATCCGAATGCTGGATACGCCTATTGTGTCCATAACGCCATTCGCCTTAATGTGGCAAGCAATAGATAAATCTCCATACCGGTCTTTTGACAATGTTGCAGTAGCATATCCTATTTTCAAACTGGCCCGGTGATCAGCTGCTGATGCAGAAACATTGCAAACTATCAAAACAACAGCCCAAATAACAACCAAAATTCTTACAGCTTTTCTATGAAACATAAATTCTCCTGCCTTCTAGTCAATCATACTGTATATCATATCTTTCAAAATATTTTTATCCACATTTAGAGATGATAAAATAAAGCACTCATAATGTTCCGTCAACCAAATAACAGCGTAGTTGTCTATATTTTCCACCAAATAGAAGGTCGTATTACCAATTTCAAAAACCTCTGGAGGGCGTTCGGTCTTTTCCACTTGCCCAGAAGGATTTCCGTTGTGTGTAATTATCGAAATTGACAAAATATCCTCTCCATTTGTATATACAGCGTCCAAGGAGAAATCATTTGCATTTAGCGCACAGACGTAATCTAATGAATAACCATCTGGCAGTTTGGATGGTTCAGATACTTCTGTGACTGAATATGCATCTAAAGCCTCCTGGAATGAAGAATACGGCAACTTCTCTGAAATTTTGATAGATGGCGTGCGCCTGGCCGATCCTTCCTCACGGTTATTTGCTGTTTCACTGTAAGGTGTGTCTATTGTTTTGGGCTGAACGGTTCCGAAAGTAAATACATCGTCCGTCCAGCGGGCCAATGCACCTAGAATATCGAACCCGGCAGCCTGCGCAGCCACCATGCTGAACAGCAGGCATATTGCAATCGTAGCAACCAAGAGTACAGTTTTCCACACCTTCCGTAAAGTTCGATTCTTTGCTGGTTTCGTTTCGGCAAAATCTTTCGGCTCTTCGGTAAAATGCAGTGTCTGGCCACGGCCATCCTCGGTATTATAATAGGTCTGGAAATCCGCCCATGCCTTGTCCACATCTGTAAGTCTCCCGGTAGGGCTTTCCTTTTCTTTTCTGACAATCACCTCCAAAATTGCATCAACATATTCAGTTTTTTCTTCTTCGTCTGTGTTAACGGCTAAATCCAGTAATTCCTCCAGTCGATCCACACTTAAATGCTCAAGGTAGCTATATCTGCGGGAAGAATCAGCCATATGATTTCACCTCCTTCTATATACTATATGTACGCTGAACTCCGATTTTGGAAAGAAATATCAAAAATTTTTTATTTTTCATTTTCAAGCTCCCGTCTCAGTTTATCAATCATCTTTTCAACACGCTTATAATACGCCCAAATTGATATGTTAAGTTCCTCCGCTTTTCGGACGGGAGGAATTCCTTTGACGAAAATACTGATCAATAAATCGTATTCCTCATCTGTAAGGATATCCCTGCACTGCTCAAAAAGTTCAAATTCCTTGGAATCTTCCATACCCACATCTCCAAGCATATCCTCGAAGTGAGTGACCAGCGAAGATTCCCGCAACTTACGTTTACGCATATTTTGGGAAATATTTTTGACGGTTTTCTTCATCCAACCGGCGGGATTGGAACTATTCATAATATCATCCACCTTGATGCAGGCTATATGAAACGCTTCCTGCGCTGCCGCTTCCGCATCCGAGCGGTTCTTCAGCAATGCATACGCATAGATTTCTAACTCATTAAAATATGTACGAAATAACCGCTCAAGAAACGCATCTTGTTCTGGTCGCACCGTTTTTCCCCCTTCCTTTTTATATGATTGTATCATATTGATTAAGATTTGTCATCTTTTTCTCCGTATTGTTCGATTAAGGTCACCAGTACTTTACTGATGCGCTGTAGACTGCTTTCCGACTGGCCGGAAAGCATATGAATGATATTTTCTAATTCGATCGGATAATCGCCATCCCGAAGAAGTGCGTCGCAACTGATGTTTAAGGCGTCTGCAACTGCATAAAGCGTGCGGAGGCTCATCATACGCTGTCCGCTCTCAACACGTGTAATAGCAGAAGGATTTTTGCCAATAATATTTGACAGCTCGTCCTGCGTCATTTTCCGTTCAGTCCGATAATGGCGAACATTTTTTCCAATCAGTTCCATCAACTCACTTTTTCGCATTGATCGCCCCTCGCTTCCTGTTGAATCTAATTATATTTCCTGGTAGGCAAAATTATAAGAACCTAAAGGTCAGTAAATTAATGACTATTAAGCAATTTATAATAACTTTCCTAATTTTATGCCACGTATAGTTCCAAAAAGAACACCTTTAATACATATAGCTAATAAGAAGGTCAGGTGTCTGAATTATGAAGCTGCAAGAATAAAACCGGGTATTTTTTTGAATATATAAAAGAACAAATCCTTTATATAACGTTAGACTTTTTATGTATGGTGTCTCCCAAATTCTAAGGCCGCCCTTCCCAAGGGCGGCCTTTTTTGCGATATCCATTTTTTTCAAATTGTATTGTTCATTTTATAGAGGACTTCTATATGACAAAAAAATTTTTGCTCTTTTTCACGGTTTCTCAACTCGGGCGTCGTGATCAGTAACAGAGGCCAAGAATATCAGCATGGAGGTCATATCAATGAACGTGCAGGAATTTATACGTTATCAGGAGCAGAGTTTTGATTCATTTTGCAAAACCTTGATTCGCAACGAGGGAAAAGACGCGCGAAAGGTGATCGCAAACCGCGAAAAGCATGAAATTGCATTCGTCCATCTGCCCGACATTGTCATTAGCCGATTATGTCAGGAGGACAATTACGCAATAAACCAAAGTACATTCATGGTGGGCGATAAGACTGTAATTGTTGAAGATATGGTTTTAGCGCAGGCACTATCCACACTTCCTGCAAATCGCCGCGACATTATCCTTTTATTCTACTTTTTAGATTGGACAGACAAACAAATCAGCAAGGCAATGGATTTGTCGCTTGATGCAACATATTACCGTCGCCAATCCTCGCTTAAGAAGCTCCGCAGCGTATTGGAGGAACTTAACAATGGCGAATAGAGAATCACTGGTTCCTTATAAAACCATTTTAGAAGCAAAGCGCGGCAATCCCGATGCAATGGATGAGATACTCCGCCATTACGAGCAGTACATTGACTACAATTCCTATCGGGAAGTTTATAATGGCTCGGAAACCCACTACATATGTGTTGATGAAGAAATCAAGTCTCGTATTAAAGCAAAGCTGATATATAAAATCATTTTCCACTTTAATCCGATGAAACCGCCAACGGGTGATCCATGACTGTTTGTCACACTGTAAAAGCGCATCACGAGATGCGCTTTTACAGGCTGATAAGCTGTTGGCGTGAACTTTGTATAAGAATTTCAAAGGTCACGCTTGCACCTTGAAAAATAACAGGTGAAATCCTGTTCATATTCAGTATGCAAGTAACCGCATTGCTGCGGCACAGGGCAGACGCGAAGAAAGCCTGCGAATGACGGCCGGCGAGAAAGGAGGACATACCGCTCGTCATTCGTCCACGATCGCATCGAAGGCCGAGCGCCCCCTGCCCTGTGAATGGCATTGGCAACGCCAGAACGCAGCAGCGCATACGCAAAAACCTGTACCGCTGGGAAAAAGGGGGGTACTGTGGGAATGGTCTGGGCAGTTTAGTCACCTGCCGCCGCCGTCTGATGGTATCGCGTCGTTTGTGCCGCAAACAGGCTTGCATATTCCCCGTGCCGGGGGTGAGCAGTAGGGCGATCCTGTCGTCTGAGAATACGGCACAACTTTTATGGAGCATGGGGAGGGCTGAAAGCCGGTCATATCAGTTTTCCTGCATTGGAAAACCGAAAAACGTGACCGGTATGCCTTCCCTGTTCTGCTCCGTCTTGCTGGATGCAAGACCTGACACCGCTGCATTTTCAGCGGTGTTACGTGTTCCATCCAGCGAAAATAATGAGGAGGGAAAGCGTATGCTTATTCCGACCGTTGAGGTCAAAATCAATCCGGGGCGGCGCACTGCAAACGCCGATCACATTCGAGAACTGGCAAAAAGCATTTCCGAGATCGGGCTGCTGAATCCGATCACGGTAGACCATCGGCACGTACTGATTGCCGGACTGCACCGGCTGGAAGCTGCAAAACTGCTGAACTGGCCGGAAATCGAGTGTACGGTCAGCAGCCTGGAAGGGCTGCAAGCGGAACTTGCCGAAATTGATGAAAATTTTATCCGCAATGACTTATCGCCGGTCGAGTATGGCGATCTGCTTTTACGCCGTAAGGCGATTTACGAATCGCTTTACCCCGAAGCCAGGAACGGCGGCGATCGGAAAAGCGAGAAAATCAGAAGTGCAAAATGCGCGTCTGATTCCGTAAAATCGTTTGTAGACGATACTGCTGAAAAGCTGGGGGTAAATCCGAGCACTGTCCGACGGCAAATCCAGACAGCTAAGAATCTGGCTCCCGAAGCGAAAGAGATTATCCGAAACGCAGATGCAAAAATCACGAAAAAGGACGCACTGAAACTCTCCCGCATGGAGCCGGAGCAGCAGAAGGAAGCAGCCAGCCAATTAGCTTCTGGTGAAATCCGGTCAGTAGGTGAATATCAGGCGGCTGCACAGGAGCAGCCTGCGCAAGGTACACTGCCAGATGCAGAGCAGGCGGAGTCAAGAACTGCTCCCCCTGCGCAGTCATTCGCCTTGGATGGTAAACGTTTTGCCACGGTTGCAGAATCTATAGCTGACCTGAAAAACCCGGATAAGGATTGCAGCTGTACGCCAGACGGCTTTTTAGCAGAGATCACTGCATTCGCACAGAAATTCCGTCGTGACATTGAATGGTACAGCACACCTTATTATGAGGTAGTTTTCCCGGCTTTAACATCGGAGCAGCTTGACTATCTGCACCAGCAGTTAGCCTTGATCCACAGCACCGCAGAGAGCCTATTTCAAAAAGTGAAGGGGACATAGCAACATGAGTAACCGAAAAAAACGGCATACAAAAAAGCCGAATAAGGCCCAGCAGACGTTAATCCTGAAAGAATACGGCAGCTCCGGTGAACTGCGTTTTTTGCCGACCGACCGATTGACTTCCGGACAGCCTTATCAGCGCCCAGTCGAGGAAAAGGACGTAGACGACCTGATCCGCAAATGGGACGACCACCTGTTAAAGCCCCTGATTGTCAGTTTTCGGGATGGTCATTTTTACCTGATCGATGGTCAGCATAGAGTCGCAGCATTGCGTAAGATGAACGGCGGCGCGGAGGTTATTGTTCCGTGTCAGGTACATAATGATTTGACATACGAGAAAGAAGCCGAGCTGTACGCAAAGCTGGACAAGGCGAACAAGCGCATGACACTTTCGCAGTCTATGAACGCCCTGATTGAATCCGGCCAGAATGCGGAGGTGCTTGAAATCAAGCGGCTGGTCGAAAAGAACGGCTTTCACTGGGCGCTCACAACGCCGACCGGCAAAGAGCATGAAATTTCAGCGGCCCGTGCGCTTATCAATGCGTACCGGCTTTTGGGCGGCGCAAACTTCGACCGGATGCTGCGGCTTCTGGACAGCACATGGCACGGCGCGCCCAATTCCCTCCGCGCGGCGATGCTCTCCGGCATGGCGTTGTTCCTCAAAACCTACGACACCGAGCTGGATAATGCAACTTTCATTAAGCACCTGTCTGCCGTTGACCCGGAAGAAATCATCCGGCGCGGCAAGCTGGATTTCAGCACGAGCAGCGTCGCGCTGCGCTATGCCCGCGTCCTGCTCGAAAAGTACAACAGCCAGCGGCGGGGCAAGAAACTCCCGTATCGCTTCAACACTTAATATGGAGGACACAATGGGACAGCATATTTACACCAAAGAAGAAATCGAAGCAATGAAGGACGTGGATATTCGGACGGTTGACATTAACACGCTGCGGGATATTCGCGACGTAAAAGTCAATACCGACTTGCCGAAAGAGGAGCGGGTTTTGGATTTCATCCGTCAGATTGGAAATCCATACTGCTACCGGCACGGCAAATACGTTGTAAAAATCAGCTTCACCGATACCGATGTAACCCTGGAACAGAGGATGCTGGCGTATCTGCGTTCCAAATGTTAAAAAAAGCGGCAAAACTTCCTGGACATCGAACGGGGATTGTGCTAAGATAATGCCAATAGGACAATCCAGCGCTCCCCTTGCTGTCAAAGAGTTTTGCTGATAATCTTTGACAGTCAGGAGAGAATATCATGACGGAAATCGCTGAAAAGGTATGGAATACCTGCGGTTATGTTCGTTTGTCGCGCGAAGACGGCGACAAAGTGGAGAGCAACAGCATCACGGGGCAGAAAGACCTGATCCGTGCTTTCCTGTCGCGCCATCCCGAGTTTCGGGAGTGCGGTATGAAGGTGGACGACGGCTTTACCGGTTCCAACTTTGACCGACCGGCATTTCAGGAAATGCTGGCAGAGGTCAGGACTGGTCATATCAACTGCATTGTGGTCAAAGACCTGTCGCGTTTTGGCAGGGATCATCTGGACGCAGGGGAATACATAGAGCGGATTTTTCCCTTCCTCGGCGTGCGATTTATTGCGATCAACGACCATTATGACAGCCTGAACAGCCGCGTGGAATCCGATGAACTGATTGTCCCGTTCAAAAATTTGATAAATGAAGCCTATTGCCGGGACACTTCTATCAAGATTCGGAGCCAGCTTGAAATCAAACGCAGACGCGGGGATTTCATCGGCTCCTTTGCTGTTTTCGGCTACAAAAAAGACCCGAACGACCATCATAAGCTGCTGGTGGACGATTATGCAGCCGACGTGGTGCGCGATATTTTTCGCTGGAAGCTGGAAGGGATCAGCGCGATTGATATCGCTGACCGGCTGACCGCGACCGGCATTCCCACGCCAATGGAGTACAAGCAGTCCATTGGGCTGCGCTACTCGAATGCGTTCCGCGTAAAAGCGGATTCTGTTTGGAGCGCCGGGATGGTGCTGCGGATTTTGAAAAACCCGGTCTATATCGGCGTTTTGGAGCAGGGGCGTGTGACCACGCCCAGCTATAAAGTGAAGCGGCTGGTCAATAAACCCCGTGAGGAATGGGCGGTTGTAGAGGGCTGTCATGAGCCAATTATCGACCGTTTTGACTTTGAAAGCATCCAAAAGGTGCTTGCAATGGACACGCGCACCAGCGTCAGCGGCAAGGCAGTCGAAACCTTTTCCGGCATGGTTTACTGCGGCGAGTGCGGCGGCGCAATGATTCGCAAAACCGTCCCGTCTACAAAGAAAAAATATGTTTATTATGTCTGTGCTGCACATAAAAACGAGAAAACCTGTTTCGCGCACGGCCTGCGGGACGCGGCGCTGGACGAAATTGTGCTGGAAGCCCTGAAGCAGCATATTCAGGATGTGATCGACCTTTCCGACCTGCTCGAACTGACGGACACAGCTAAATTGCAGCAGGCCGGAGTGCAGAAATTAAAGGCGCGTTTCGAGAAAAAGCAGGCGGAGATCGACCGGTATCAAACCCTTTTACGTTCGCTTTATGAAAATCTGACCGACGGTATTATTGACCGCAGCGAATATCAGGATTTCAAGCAGAACTATGCCAAACGGCGTGCCGAGGCCGAAGAACAGGCGGACATGATCCGGGAAGAAATGAATCGGGAACTGGATAATTTCTCCGAGGGGCGCGGCTGGATGGAGCAGTTTCGCAGGCATCGGAATATCGAAGCGCTTGACCGCGCCATCGTTGTGTCGCTGATTGAGCGCATTCTGATTTTCCGCGACCGCCGCGTTGAAATTGTTTATCGCTGGCACAATGAATTCCAATGGCAGGCTGACTTGCTTGCAAAGGCGCAGCAGGCACTTCCTGAAAAGAAGGTGGTCTGACATGGCACGGACCAAACGGAAAGTGAACCCGATACAGCCTGCGCCCGTGCCGGAAACCCCGAAACAGCGTATCTACCAAACTGGCGGTTATGTCCGCTTATCGGTCGAAGACAGCGGCCGACCCGGTGCAGATACGATGGAAGCACAGCAGATACTGGTACAGAAATTTATTGAAGCACAGCCGGATATGCAGCTTTGCCGCCTTTATAGTGACAACGGCTGCACGGGTACGAACTTCGACCGACCGGCATTTGAAGCGCTGATGGAGGATGTACGGGCAGGAAAGATCAACTGCATCGTGGTCAAAGATTTGTCCCGTTTGGGACGTAATTATCTGGAAACCGGCAATTATCTGGAACGGATTTTCCCGTATCTTGGTGTTCGGTTTGTTGCGGTAAACGACCATTTTGATACCCTGACGGCGGAACGCTCCAGCGATGGATATATTGTCCCGCTGAAAAATATCGTCAATGCGGCTTACAGCAAGGATATTTCCCGAAAAATTTGCAGTGCATTGTCTATCAAACAGCAGAACGGGGAATTTATCGGTGCATGGGCACCTTATGGCTATAAAAAGTGCGCGAACGATCATCACAGACTTGAACCGGATGAGGAGACAGCACCTATTGTTCGTAAAATCTTTCAAATGCGGCATGACGGCGCGGGTTATCTAATGATTGCAAGGGAGTTGATCCGACAGGGAATTCCTTCGCCGTCCAGGCATCATTATTTGAAGGGCGACACGAAATCGGAGCGGTCTGCAAATGCCCAATGGCACGTCCCGATGGTAGAAAAGATTCTTCAAAATGAAGTTTATTTGGGACATATGGTGCAGGGGCGTCAACGTTCGTCCTTTGGAGAAACACAGGGACACCGTACTATGCCAAAGGATGAATGGATTATCGTGCGCAATACGCATGAAGCACTGATCGACGAAAAGACTTTCCAGGTTGTCCAGCAGATGGCGGAGCAATGCCGCGCCACACACCGTGAACATGCAGGACAGTATGAAAGCCTGGGTACGATCCCCAATATTTTTCTGGGACTGATCTTCTGTGCGTGCTGCAAGCGTCCGATGATGCGTCAAAAAGGTACTTTTAAGGGGAAACGGTTGTTTTACACGTATGTTTGCCGCTCCCATATAGCCGATCCTACGTCCTGCCCTACCACAAGTTTTAATGAGCAGGAATTGAAGAAGGTGTTGTGGGCTGCGGTTCAGCGTGAAATTGCGCTGGCGGCGGATTTGAAGGAGCTGGTGCAGGAATTTAGCAGTTCCCCAGAAGAAATCCGTCGGAATCAGGCTGTAGAACGGGAAATGGCTTCCGCAGCACGGGCACAGCAGAGGGCGTCTATGCTCTATGACAGTTTGTATCAGAATTATGTCGATAAACTGATGACAGAGCAGGAATATGCCGGGATGAAGCGCAAATATCGGGCAGATATGGAACGGGCGAAAGCACGTTTGTCCGAGCTGGAACAGCAGAAACAGGGCAGGTGCAGCCAGACGACCCAAAACGTTTGGCTGACGACATACAGCCGGTTTCGGGACGAAACCGAGCTGACCGAAGAAATGACGCACGCACTGATTGAGCGTGTGGAAATCGGTGCTGGAAAGCAGATTTCTGTTACTTTGCGTTATCGGGATGAATATCGCGCACTGGCAGCGCTGCTGAATACCGAAGGGCAGGTGCAGCCGGGATGAGCGGGTTTACCGTTGCCAAATATCTGCGTCTTTCTTCGGAGGACGCAGACCTGAACAAAACCGAAAAGCTGGAATCAAACAGTATATCCAACCAGCGGAACCTGCTGGATTCGTTTATATCCCGCACTCCGGATTTTTCCGGGGCGGCGGTAACGGAATTTTGCGATGACGGCTGGAGTGGCAAGAACTTTGAACGCCCTGCTTTTCAGGAAATGATAGCTCAGGTGCAGCAAGGTAAAATTCAATGCATTATTGTGAAAGATATGTCTCGTTTTGGACGTGATTATCTTGTGGTTGGTAATTATATTTCGCGTGTATTCCCCTTTCTGGGTGTACGGTTTATTGCCGTCAATGATGGACTTGACAGCATCCGGCAGACCGATATAGACAGCCTTGATACTTCGTTCAAAGCGCTCCTGTATGACCTTTACAGCCGGGATTTATCCCGCAAGGTGCGCAGCGCATTGTTTTTCCGGGCAAAGCGCGGTGATTATGTTGCGGCTTTTGCGCCATATGGTTATCAAAAAGACCCCGACAATAAACACCGTCTCATTGTAGACCCTCCGGCAGCAAAAATTGTCCGCCGCATCTTTCAAATGGTAGGCAGCGGTCAGACGACACTCCAAACCGCAAAAGTTTTGAATACGGAAGCGATCCCTACCCCTATGTGTTATAAAAAAGATGCTGGCTCTTCCCTGCGTATTGAGAGCTGCATTCATGAAGTGAATTTTTGGACGGCTGATATTATAATAAAGATCATCCGGAATGAATGTTATCTTGGGAAAATTGTTTATGGAAGGACATTTCATGATATCATTGGCAGCAACCATTATATCCGCAACAAACGGTCGGATTGGATCGTTGTTCCGGATCAGCATCAGGGAATCGTTACGCAGGAGGAGTTCGACCGTGCGCAGGCTGCTGTTCGGGACTTTATGGAACGCGATCGGCGATCCAGGAATCCCAGAATCCTGGGCGGTAAAGTTCGCTGTGGCGTGTGTGGTCATATGATGTTTTGTGCTGGAAGGAAACAGACGTATTATTTCTGTAGGACACCCTGTGTGACAAACCAATATGACTGTTCAAGAGAAAAAGTGTTGGAGCAGGATATCCTGAATGCCGTTTCAGAAGGGCTTCGCGCACGGGCTGCGGTGGCGGTCGAAATGGCTCAGATTGCTGCTGAATCCCGGAAACTCGAGCAGACAGACATCCGCTCCAAACAAAAAGAGCTCCTAAAGATGAAAGAAAGGCTTGAAAAGCAGGAGCGGCAAATTAGAGGACTGTATGAAGCATTTGCTTTAGGCGAAATCAGCAAAGAGGAATACCTCTTTTCCAAGACCGCGGCAACCAGCCAGCGGGAAGAAACCGCCGAGCAAATTGCTCGATTAGAAGCAGAATTGGCCGATATCAATTTTGAGAACCCTTCATCGAACGGTTTTGTCACCAGTTTTCAGAAATACAACGCAGTCGAAGAAATCACCGCTGATATTACAGCAGAGGTTTTGCAGGAAGTCCTTATTTATCCGGAACAGCGAATTGAAGTCAAATGGCGCTATCATGAGAACTTTGAGCAGCTCATATTGGGAAAACATAAAAAGCAACCGAATCTGTTCACGAAAAATTAACAATTATTTTTTAGTCCCAGCTTGACATTGGCATATGAACGCTGGGCGAAAATTTTCAACCTGAAAGAAGCGGCGAAAACACTGAAT
>CAJUSB010000054.1 GCA_910589115.1 uncultured Clostridia bacterium
GTGTATATTTGTTGATCAAATTGTTTGGAACGACAGAGTTAAGCGTTCAGGAGCTTTCAAAATTAACGGTAGAAGCGGTGAAGGATGGCAGATTGGTCATTGATTTTAACCGATCAAAAAGAACGGTGAGGATTGCTGCAGTTTTGCAAAAAGAGCTGCTGGATTTCATAACACGTAAAGGCTATACAACGGGACCGGTCTTTCAAACAAAGGATGGCAGACCAATGAACCGGGCTTATGTAACAAGGATGATCCGGGCGATTTGTCCGGCTGCAAATGTGCCGGAAGAAAAGGGCAGTACCCGTTGCCTGCAAAAGTTATATCAGAGCACCCGGGCTGGGATCGAGCACAATATAAGCCTGTTGATCGATCAGGCACATGAGCGGCTTTTGGAGCAGGAACAGCTTACGGTTGGCTGGGAGCAAAACGGCACAGCGGAAAGGGCCGGAAACAATCTTTGAAATTTGTTTCAGACGGTAATGATTTCCTGTTAAAACACGCATAGCCGACTTTGGGGACAATATAAATGAGAAATAGGTTAGACAGAAGGGAACGGAAAGGGGAATAGAAAATGAAAGGTATTATATTGGCAGGCGGCAGCGGAACGCGATTATATCCATTAACAATGGTTACATCGAAACAGCTTCTTCCGATTTACGATAAGCCAATGATTTTTTATCCGCTGTCGACGCTTATGTTAGCGGGTATTCAGGATATTTTAATTATTTCAACGCCTTATGACCTTCCAAATTTTAGACGGCTTTTAGGTGATGGCACTCGTTATGGCATCCATTTGTCTTATAAGGAACAGACCTCGCCGGATGGCTTGGCACAGGCCTTTATTTTAGGTGAGGAATTTATTGCCGGAGACCGTTGTGTGATGATTCTGGGCGACAATATTTTTTATGGGGCTGGATTGACGTCACATTTACGAAAAGCGGTTCAGCAGGAAGGTGGCGCCACCGTATTTGGCTATTACGTAGACGATCCGAAAAGGTTTGGAATTGTTGAATTTGATGAGAACGGAAAGGCAGTAACGATTGAAGAAAAACCAGAGAATCCGAAATCAAATTATGCAGTAACGGGGTTGTATTTTTACGATAATAAGGTTTGCGAGCGTGCAAAATCTTTGAAACCTTCTGCGCGCGGAGAGCTGGAGATTACAGACTTAAACCGTATTTATCTGGAAGAGGGCACGCTCAATGTCATTACGCTTGGCCGTGGCTATGCATGGCTTGACACAGGCACAACGGAATCACTTTCAGAAGCGTCAGAGTTTGTCCGGGTGATGGAATCGCGGGAAGGTATTCAAATCGCGGCGCTAGAGGAAATTGCATTTCAGAATGCGTGGATTAGCAAAGCGCAGCTTGAAGCGGCCGCGGATACATATGGGAAATCGCCTTATGGCGTTCATCTGCACAATGTTGCGGATGGCAAATACATGTATTGAGGTAGGAAATGAAATTTACAAAAACAAATATTGACGGAGTAGTCATTGTAGAACCTGCGGCTTTTGGAGATCATCGCGGGTTTTTTATGGAGAGCTGGTCTAAACGCGAATTTGAAAAAGCGGGATTAAATTATGACTTTGTTCAGGATAACCATTCGTCTTCCACAGTAAAGGGGACGCTTCGCGGCATACACTTTCAAAAGGGAGCTTATGCGCAGGCAAAACTGGTTCGGTGTACGCAGGGTGCGGTATTGGATGTTGCGGTTGACCTGCGTCCGAAAAGCCAGACTTATAAGCAGTGGGTAGCAGTTGAATTGTCTGCGGAGAACAAGAAACAACTGTTGATTCCCCGCGGATTTGGACATGGCTTTGTAACGCTGACGGATCACGTAGAATTCTTATATAAGGCAGACAATTTTTATGCGCCGGAGGCGGATGGCGGCATTCGCTGGAACGATCCGGAGCTTGCCATTAACTGGGGGATTGAGCAGCCAATTCTTTCACAGAAGGACCAGACGTCCCCTTGGCTGAAAGACGCGGAAACAGGGTTTTAAGAGGGGGATGGTATGAAGGTTTTGGTTACCGGCGGAGCCGGGTTTATTGGAAGTAATTTTATTTTCTATATGAGGGAAAAGCATCCGGATTATGAGCTGGTTTGTCTGGATAAATTGACTTATGCGGGGAATCTGGAAACACTGGAAGCGGTTATGGATGAGCCGGGGTTTCAGTTTGTCCGGGCAGATATCGCAGACCGGGAAGCAGTTTATACTGTATTTGAAGCGGAAAAGCCGGATATCGTAGTGAATTTTGCAGCAGAGAGCCATGTGGATCGCTCGATTGAAAACCCGTCTGTATTTTTGGAAACCAATGTTATGGGAACACAGGTGCTTTTGGATGCCTGCCGTAAATACGGGATACAGCGGTATCATCAGGTTTCAACTGATGAGGTATATGGTGACCTTCCACTCGACCGTCCGG
Source organism: uncultured Clostridia bacterium (assembly GCA_910589115.1). Classification (GTDB taxonomy): domain Bacteria; phylum Bacillota; class Clostridia; order Oscillospirales; family Butyricicoccaceae; genus QXXE01. The sequence continues at coordinate 2,429 of CAJUSB010000054.1, forward strand.
ACCTGTTTTTTACGGAAGAGACCCCCTTACATACATCAAGCCCATACTCCGCTTCCAAAGCGTCTGCGGATTTGCTGTGTCATGCCTATTACCGTACTTATGAGCTCCCGGTTACAATTAGCCGCTGTTCCAACAATTATGGTCCCTATCAATTCCCGGAAAAATTGATTCCGCTTATGATAGCAAATGCCTTGGCGGATAAACCGCTCCCGGTCTATGGTGAGGGACTAAATGTACGCGATTGGCTGTATGTGGAAGACCATTGTGCTGCAATCGACCTTATTTTAGAAAAAGGGCAGGTTGGCCGCGTTTACAATGTTGGCGGGCACAATGAAATGCGGAATATTGATATTGTAAGAAGAATTCTGTCCATTCTGGGGAAGCCTGAAAGCCTGATTGACCATGTAACAGATCGGAAAGGCCATGATATGCGGTATGCGATTGATCCATCGCGGATCCATGGGGAACTTGGCTGGCTGCCGGAAACGAGATTTGATGACGGTATTCAAAAAACCGTAGGATGGTATTTGGAGCACTGCGCATGGTGGAAAAATATCATAAACGGTGATTATCAGGATTATTATGAACGGATGTACAGCGGCAGATAAACCTCGTATTGCTATCCTTTTGGCGGTGTATGAACCGCGTATGGATTGGCTGCAAGAGCAGCTTCGATCACTTGACGCCCAGACCTATCCGAATCTGATGCTGTACGTCCGGGACGATGGTTCGCGAACCGTGTCCTTTGAGAGAATTGAACAGTGTGTGCAGCAAAATATCCATTCATTTTCATATAAAGTGGAACAAAATGAAAAGAATCTGGGTTCAAACAGTACCTTTGAGCGATTGACAAGGGAAGCAGAAGGTGAATATTTTGCCTACTGTGATCAAGATGACGTATGGCTTCCTGAAAAGCTGTCAATTTTGCAGGAAAAGCTATGCCAGACAAATGCATTGCTGGTTTGTTCGGATATGAAAATTATTGATGAAAATGGCCGGCAGATAGCGGACAGTATTACAAAAATCCGGCGGAATCATGTATTCCGCAGCGGAAAAGGGATGGCACATACACTGTTTTTTTCAAATTTTGTAACCGGCTGTACGATGCTCATACGGGCTGAGGAATGCAAAAAAGCGGCGCCGTTTTGTCCATATATGGTGCATGACCATTATTTAGCTTTATGGTGTGCGGAGCGTGGGGAAATTGTTTCTTTGGCGCAAAGCCTTGTGCGGTATCGCATCCATGATGGGAATCAGACCGGTATGATGGCCGGTGTAGCGGATAAAGCGAGCTATGGCCGGGTACGTATTGAGCTCGTTTGTGACCGGCTGAGGTGGCTGGAGTCGCATTTCCCATGCGCTGGGGATACACAGAGGGAGCTTCAGGCAGGCCTGAAATGGGCGCAGGCACGTAATCGGAATTGGAAACATCAGGGCGGTGCGTTTGAGCTCTGGAAGTTCCGCCGGTTCAATCCGCTGACTACTTTTTTTGAGATTTTTGCAGCTTATTTTCCTGAGCCGCTGTTTATGTGGTTTGTTGGGCTCAAAAAGAAGAATTTATTATAGGGGGACTCGATTATGAAGGTTTTGGTGACGGGCGTTGCCGGGCAGCTGGGATATGATGTATGCCGGGTGCTTGACGGGCGTGGGATCCCGCATCAAGGCGTTGATATTGCGGATTTTGACATTACAGATAGGGAAGCCGTGCATACATACCTGCTGGACAGCCGTCCGGATGCCGTTATTCATTGTTCGGCGTGGACAGCGGTAGATAAGGCGGAGGAGTTTCCGGAGCAGGCCGAGGCGGTGAATGCGGGCGGCACCCAAAATATTGCCCTTGCATGTAAGGAAATCGGTGCAAAAATGCTGTATATTTCAACGGACTATGTCTTTCCCGGTTCTGGTGATCGTTTTTACCAGCCGGACGATTTGACAGGGCCCTTGAGTGTATATGGGAAAACAAAGCTGGGCGGCGAGCTTGCTGTTCAGGAAATCCTGGAAAGGTATTTTATTGTACGCATTTCCTGGGTATTTGGGAAAAATGGGAATAATTTTGTCAAGACCATGCTAAAGATTGCGGAGAGCCGGGCAGAGGTCAATGTGGTCTGTGACCAAATTGGAAGCCCAACCTATACGGCGGATCTTGCACCGCTGCTTTGCGATATGATCCAGACTGAGAAATATGGGGTTTACCACGCCACAAACGAGAATGTTTGTTCATGGGCGGAATTCGCGGAGGAAATTTTCCGATTAGCGGGAAAAAAAATGACGGTTCATCCGATTCCGACCAGTGAATACCCGACAACGGCGGTTCGTCCAATGAATTCGCGTATGAGCAAGGATCGTCTGGAACAGGCTGGATTCTGCCGGCTTCCGGATTGGAAAAATGCTTTGGCGAGATACATAGAGGAGCTGAATCAGTGAAAAATTCGATAGAAGCACAGATCCGCATAGTACGCCATTCCATCTTGTTTGACCGCCGGTGGTATCAGGAACAATACCCGGATGTGAAGAGCAGTGGCATGGAACCAGCCCGCCATTATTTCCTGTATGGCTGGAAAGAGGGGCGGGACCCTTCCGCGCGATTTGTAACCGAAGAGTATCTGACTATGAACAAGGATGTCCGTGCCGCAAAGATTTGTCCGCTTTATCACTATGAAAAGTTTGGACGGTGGGAGGGACGGCCATACCGGCTTGACAGCAGCAGGGAAATGGTGCCGACTGCAAGGGAATATATTATTTTGTCAATGCGCTGGCTTCAGAGGGCGGCTCGTGGATATCCTGAAAAATGCCGCTATCAAAAAATCCCGATTCAGCCGCAAAAAATTTTGTTCGCAACCTATCAATATGCATATGCCTGTAACCCCAAGTATATTTGTGAGGAGCTGCTGAAAAGGGAGCTGCCCTGTGAGATCGTATGGTTGTACAAAGGTGATGCGAAGGTTCGGGCGCAATTTCCTAAGCAGGTGAAGTGTGTGCTTGCCGGGACAGAAGAGGCGCGACGGGAAATTGCATCGGCGCGAATTTTGATTGAGAATGGATGCTTGCTGTTTACCGATACGCTGATAAAGAAAAAAGGGCAAATCAATATTTGCACATGGCATGGTTCTATGGGTTTTAAGCGAATTGGCATGGAAACATTTCATACAAAAAGCGAGAAACGCATTGCAGGGATGTATCAAAAGATACATGATATTTTGCTGACAAACAGCCGGTTTGAGGAGGAAGTTTTCCGCAGCTCTTTTTGGCCGAACAGCGTATTTTGGAAGCTGGGCCATCCGCGCAACGATATCCTATTTTGTACAGAACCGGAGGAAATTTCAAGGATTAAGGAAAAAGTGCGGCGTAAATTAAAAATCCCTAATGGATATCGGTTTGCGCTTTATGCACCAACCTTTCGTGTCAATCCGACTGCTGAGGGACGGAGACGGAGCGGAGCACAGCTTTTTGAAGAAAAGGACTGCTACAGGCTAGATTATAAATTGGTAAAAGGTGCACTTAAAAAACGGTTCGGCGGCGAATGGACTATTTTAGTGCGGCATCATTATTGTAATGCGGCGAATAAATTTCTTCAGTCCGGTATGATGACAGAATCGGTTCCTGCGACTGATTATGACGATATGCAGGAGTTGATGGTTGCATCGGATGTTGGGATCACGGATTATTCAAGCTGGATGCTGGATTATCTGCTGTCGGGTAAACCTGGTTTTTTATTTGCAGCTGATGTGGATATTTATGCGGCTGAAAGAGGATTTTATTATCCATTGAGTACGACGCCGTTTCCCCTTGCGGTAAACACAGAACAATTGTGTGCACAAATAGAGGCATTTGACACACAGGAATACAAGGAAAATGCGGAAATATTTCTGGAGGAAAAGGGCTGTGTCGAGGATGGGAATGCCAGCCGGTATACGGTGGACAGGCTCGCGGCGATTCTGGAAGGACGGTCTTAGTTAACATGTTGCCTGACAGGCTGGAAATACAGAAAAGTGTGGAGGATAGTTGTAATGAAAAGAGCAGGCATCTATGTTTTTTATGATAAGAACGGAGTCGTTGACGGATACGTTCCTTATTTTATTCAGCAGCTACACAAAGTCGCAGATTATATCTTGGTTGTGGTGAATGGTACGCTGACGCCTGAAGGACGGCAGCGTCTGCAGGGCTGTTCGGATGACCTATTTGTCCGTCCCAATGAAGGATATGATTCCTGGGGCTATAAAGAAGGGATCGAATTTATTGGGTGGGACAGACTTCGGGAATATGACCAGCTTGTCATCGCGAATTCCTCAATTTACGGGCCGATTTATCCATTTGAAGAATTGTTTGAAAAAATGGATGCAGAGGATTGCGACTGCTGGGGGATGACCGCCGCAGAAGAAAAGAGGAATGTGAAAAAATGGTTTGGCGTTCCGCTGAAATGGGGATATAAGCCATGGTCAGTGCCCTCTAATTTTCATGTTTATAAGAACCAGGTGCTTCATAGCTATGAGTTTTTTCGTTTCTGGGAGGAATTGCGGCCAATCCGCAATTATTTTGAAGCATGTGTTTATATGGAGTTTACCCTTGTACAGGGGTTGAAGGATGCGGGTTTCAAATGGTCAACGGTATATCAGGGCGGCTTGGAAAAGGAGTACCCTGCGCCTACGATTTACGGAGCATATGACCTGATTACAAAATATAATCTGCCTATTATTCGTAAAAAGGCCTTTTATGATCCGGGAAGTCCGTTGGATTTTTGCAGAGATTATCCAAATCAGATTTTGCGATATCTTGCCCAACATACAGAATATGACCCGGATCTTATCTTTGAAAATGTTCTGCATAGCGTAAACCTGTATGATCTAAAAAACTGGTTTAACTGGAACTGTATTCTCCCGACGGATACACCTTGCGGGATTTCGGGTGAACAGAGGATAGCCTGCATTTTTCACGCCTATGATACCGAAATCATGGAGCAGTATTTCCATAATATTGCCTCGTTTCCTGATGGGACGGATTTTTATATTACGACCGACACAGAGGAAAAACAGGAGTTACTGCATCAGATGCTGCTGCAGTTTGCTGAACGGTTTCATTTTGAATACCGATTGGTTGAGAACCGGGGACGGGACGTTTCGGCATTTTTAGTTGGCTGCAGGGATGTTGTATTATCCGGGGGATACGATGTTATCTGCTTTATGCATGATAAAAAGGGGTTAGGCGCATCTGTACAGTGGAGATGTTTGGGACGCACCTATTCTGATATTTGTTTTGAAAATATTGCGCCTACACCGGCGTATGTTGCACAGGTACTTGCGTTGTTCAAAAAGGAGCCTCGGCTTGGGATCTGTGTGCCGCCTGCGCCTAAAAATGGGAAACTTTATGAGGCAATCGGCGGCAGCTGGATGGTTCCGGAGAACTACACAAAAACAGAAAAATTGCTGCGGGAATTAGATATCAATGTCCCAATCGATGCAAAGAAACCTCCGGTGGCTCCATATGGAAGTGTATTTTGGTTCCGTCCGGAAGCGGTACGCCCACTGTTTGAAAGGGAATGGACATATGAGGACTTTGTTCTGGAGCCCATGCCGAATGATGGTACAATCTCTCATGCAATCGAGCGTTCCTATGGTTTCATAGCGCAGCAACGAGGGTATTACTCATTGATTATTATGAGTACATCATATGCGGAAGAAGAGCTCACCCGTATGACTGCGATTGCACAAACTCATGTTGATATGACGAAAAGGTATCTTGGCAGGGGAAAAGCAATGCTGTGCGAGGCAGATAAGCAGATGGAACAGCTGCTGAAAAAGGCACAGCGAGCGTCTGCATTATCTCCGGTTCGTGAACGTCCGCAGCGAGGTTTCTTAAAGAGCTTCATTCGTGCCATCTGCCCGATTGGCTTATGGAATCTCATCCGCCGGACGAGATGCTGGCTGGTACATGGTGTTTATCAGGAGCCGCGTGTCCGCAGGGGCACATTGAAGAGCTTTGTCCGGGCGTGCTGCCCCCGTTTCCTTTGGGATTTACTGCGCAGGCTGAAGTGTTGGCGCAGCGGCTGGGTATTTGTGGAGGACTAAGAGGAGCAGCAGCATGATACTGGAAGCGCAAAATGCCAGAAGGCTCGGGATCTATGTGGTGAATACCGCTGGAAGGGCAGCCGATGAGTACGTTTTTCATTTTTTGGAGCATATTCGTGAAATATTGAATTCGCTGTGCATTGTATGTGTTGGCGGAATTGCAGCAGCTTCGCGGGAGCGCCTGCTGCAATATGCTGACACACTCCAGGAAGCGCGTGACGGGGCATTTTATTGTGATTTGCTGGAAAGGCTTAGCCGGGAAAACCCAGGACAATATGACGAGCTGCTGCTGATGGATGATACATTATTTGGTCCGTTATATCCGATAAAGGAGACCTTTCAGACGATAGCGTGTCGGGATTTGGATTTCTGGGGGATTGCCTTTTCAGGAAAGGAACCTGAGGTTCCTTTTCTAGCCATTCGCAGCAGCCTGTTCCGGAAAGCGGAATTTACATCGTATTGTGATGCAATGCGGCATACCCATGCAGACGGTGTTCGATGGAATCCTGCGGAATTTATCCGTTATTTCACTGCGCACGGCTTTGCATGGGCGACCTATACCGGGACGGAATATATGGACAGCTTTTGCCCAGATCCAGCAGCACAAATTCCACTGCTGCTGGTGCGGGACCGGCGGTGCCCTCTGGTGGATCGGCGATGTTTTTCACAGGATTATACAGGCTTGCTGGAACACACCGGCGGAAGCTCCGGCCGGGAGCTTTTGGATTATATTGAAAAGCATCTGGACTATGACGCTGATTTAATTTGGGAGAATTTGCTGCACACCTGCAATCATTCGCTGCTGAGGCGGTGTTTGCAATTAAACTATATTTTGCCAGAGAAATACGCACCAGGCAGGAAAACGGTCAAGCGTATCGCGCTTTGGTTACATATTTATTATGTGGAGCTGATTCCCGTATGCTGTGCTTATGCGGCGTCTATGCCAGAGGGGGCAGATGTGATTATTACAACCGATACAGTGCACAAGCAGGCTGCAATCAAGGCGGCGTTTACCGAGCGCTTGACGAATCATATTCGGGTGCTGCTGGTGGAAAACCGTGGGCGTGATAACAGTGCGCTGCTGGTTGGCTGCGCCCCTTACTTAGAGGATTATGAAATCGTTTGCTTTGCCCATGATAAGAAGGTTGGGCATCTGCAATATAGAATACAGGGGAATGCTTTTTCAGAACACTGTTTCCGAAATACGCTTAAAAGCCGTGCGTTTGTAGAAAATGTTTTGGAGGTTTTTGAGGAAAATCCCCGGCTCGGGATTCTGTGTCCACCGCCGCCGAATATGGGGGTCTATTTCAATACAATCGGGATTGCTGATTGGGGGCCCAACTATGAAAACACAAAGGCGCTGTATGACCGGTTGAATCTGAATGTACCGATAAGCCGTGATTATGAGCCAACTGCGCCGTTTGGTTCTGTTTTCTGGTTTCGCACCAAAGCGCTGAAGCCTTTATTTGATGCAGGCTGGCAATATGCGGACTTTCCAGAAGAACCGGTGGATTTTGATGGGACACTGCTTCATGCAGTTGAACGAATCTATCCCTATGCTGCACAGCAGGCTGGATATTATAGCGGCTGGCTGCTTTCGGAAAGCGGTGCAGCGCTTGAACTGACGAACTATCATCATATGCTGCGGGAGCTGAACAAGCGCATTCAGCCAAAGTGTAATTTTTCAGATTTCAAGACGTTTTGCGCCCAGGCGGGAAAGGTAGAGGTTTTGTCAGTGCGGCTGCCTTTTCGATTGCTGAAGCGTTGGCTGAAAAAACATTTGCCAGAGAAAACGGTATACAGGCTTCATAAGCTGAAAATACAGCTGTTTCGGGGCAAGTGATCGTGAACAGAAGCAAAAAAGGGGGTTCATAATGAATACGGCATTGATTTTTGCCGGGGGAAGCGGGCAGCGGATGAATACAAGAACCCTGCCCAAGCAGTTTCTGGAGCTAAATGGAAAACCAATTATTATACATACGATTGAGAACTTTGAAAATCATCCACAGATTGATGCCATTTTAGTTGTTTGCATTGAGGAATGGATACCCTATTTGAGAGGGCTGCTTGAAAAATACCATATTCAGAAGGTGAAATGGATTACAGCGGGCGGGGATACCGGACAGCAGTCTATCCGGAACGGACTGCAGCTGCTTTGGTCTGACCCGCTTGTGCCGGAGGATGCCATTATACTGATCCATGATGGCGTGCGTCCGTTAATCAATGCCGGGGTGATCAGTCAGAATATTGCGTGTGCGGAGCAGTATGGGAATGCTGTTACCGTGACGCCGGCAACGGAAACCATCATTAACGTGTCTGAGAATGGAGAAGTATCCAATATTTTGGACCGCAGTATTTGCCAGATGGCGCGGGCGCCGCAGACTTTCCGTCTGTCAGATATTATAGATGCACACAAAAAAGCGGAGGCGGATGGCAATATCGATATGATTGATTCTGCAATGCTGATGACGCGGTATGGCACGGTACTCCACGTTGTGGAGGGGCCGTTTGAAAACATTAAGATTACAACGCCGGTTGATTTTTATATTTTCCGTGCTGTATATGAGGCAAGGGAAAATTCACAGATTTGGGGGATATAGATGAAAAATCCTGTTGTAGAAACAGAGTGGGAACGTGTGGCCGCAAGCAGCTTCCTGCCCTGGGAGAGGCTCCGTCAGAAAAGCGTTCTCGTCACGGGCGGGACAGGATTGATTGGGAGCGCGTTGATTGGTTCGCTTGTGCGGTATAGCAAGCTGCATGATTTCGGGATTCATGTGATTGCTTTCGTGCGGGATATGAAACGGGCACAACATCAGTTCAAGGAGCTGCTTGAGGAGGCAGCCGGTGAATTGATCCTTGTACAAGGGACGGTGGAACAGCTTCCGGAATGGGATATGCCGGTGGATTACATCATTCACGGGGCAAGCCCTACGGCGAGCGCTTACTTTGTAGAGCATCCGGTAGAGACGATTTTAACTGCTGTGCTTGGCACGAGGAACTTGCTGGAGCTGGCACGGGAAAAGAGGGTTTCTGGATTTGTGTACTTGTCCAGCATGGAAGTATATGGCGCACATGAAACCGATGTGCCAATCTATGAGGACAGCCCTACAGGGATGGATCCGATGTCGGTTCGGAGCTCATATCCGCAGGCAAAATTACTTTGCGAAAACCTTTGTGCCAGCTACTGCAGTGAATATAAGGTTCCTGCAAAGGTCATTCGGTTGGCACAGACCTTTGGCGCGGGGGTGCCTGTCAATGACACACGGGTATTTGCTTATTTTGCGAATGCGGTATTACACGGAAAAGACATTATCCTGCGCACTTCGGGAGAGAGCAAGCGCGCTTATCTGGACACTGTTGATGCCGTAACAGCAATATTAACCGTTCTGCTCCTTGGACAGGAGGGAGAGGCTTATAATGCGGCAAACCCGGAGACCTATTGTTCTATTCTGGAAATGGCACATATGGTTGCTGATGTATTTGGGGACGGGAAAGTCCAAGTCATAATACAGGAAGAGGAAAGCAGTATCTTTTCGCCGCCGCATCGGCTGAATCTTCAGTCAGATAAACTGTGTGGGCTTGGCTGGCAGCCAATAACCGGACTGACGGAAATGTATCGGCATATGCTGGAAGCCTTTCAATATGAAGCCTCATAATTTTATCCGTATTGTGAATATTAAACGAAGAAAGTGAGGCCGATCGTATGGTTTTTTCTTCAACAATTTTTCTGTTTATGTTTCTGCCGATTGTATTGGCAGGCTATTATTTGCTGGATCAAAGGTTTAGGAATGTATTTTTACTTTTTGCTTCCCTTATATTTTATGCCTGGGGAGAACCGCAATTTGTGCTTGTCATGCTGCTTTCCATCCTGGTGAATTATGTCTTTGGACTTTTTGTTGCATGGATGCCAGGCCGCCGAAAGTTGATATTGACAGCAGCGGCGGTATATAATCTCAGCATATTATACATATTCAAATACTTGAATTTTACGATCCGAAATATAAATCAGCTTGCGGGGCAGGAATGGATCACACAGACGAATATTACCCTACCGATCGGCATTTCTTTTTTCACCTTTCAGGCAATGTCCTATGTGGTGGATGTTGCTCGTGGGCATGGGCGGGTGCAGAAGAACCCCCTTAATACAGCACTGTATATTTCTTTTTTCCCCCAACTGATTGCAGGGCCTATTGTCCGGTATGAAACGGTGGCAGCGGAGCTTTCTGACAGAAAAGAAAGCCTGGAGGAGATGGCGGACGGTATTCAGCGGTTTATCTGTGGGTTGGCGAAAAAAGCGGTGCTTTCTAACAGTCTAGCGCGTCTGGCCGATCAAGCATTCGGCCAGACTGATTTCACACAGTTAAGCGTCTCGTTGGCGTGGCTGGGCGCGTTGGCATATACCTTGCAGATATATTATGATTTCAGTGGGTATTCCGATATGGCAATTGGTTTGGGAAAGATGTTTGGTTTCCATTTCGAGGAGAATTTCCGGTATCCTTATCTTGCTCGGTCTGTGTCGGAATTCTGGCGTAGATGGCATATTTCGCTTGGCAGTTGGTTTCGGGATTATGTTTATTTCCCGCTGGGGGGCTCACATGTTGAAAGCCGGGGAAAGCTGCTGCGTAATTTGTTTATCGTATGGTTGCTGACTGGCATTTGGCATGGGGCTGCATGGAGTTTTGTTGCATGGGGATTAATGTATTTCATGCTTATTGCTTTTGAAAAGTTGACCGGAATCCCAGAGAGATTGCCGACTCCGCTGTTACAGCAGATTTACCGATCGTTCACATTGGGTTCAGTCATGTGCGGCTGGGTTATTTTCCGGGCGGAGGGATTAAAAAACGGCTTGCGGTATCTGGGATGTATGTTTGGCATAATGGGAAACTCGTGGAATAACGCAGAAGGGGCGTTCATGTGGCAGTCGCATATCGTTTTATTGGGGATTTCCCTGATCTTGTGTATGCCCGTTTTCCCTTGGCTGCGGGAGCAGCTTCGACAGAAAGGGGAACACCTGATGGAGGGATTGATTTTTCCAGTACTGTATCTGGGATTGTTTTTTGTGGCGATCGCATTTACAGTAACCAGTACGTACAATCCCTTTATCTATTTTAATTTCTAAAGGCGGATGATGTTGTAGTGCGGAAAATAAAGGGTTTTGCGCATCTGTGTACACAGATGCGCAAGAGGGACAACTCCCTCTTGCGCAAACCTATATTTCATACCATGGGCAGTTTACTGCTGGTAGTAGGATTTGTGTGCAGCCTGCTGCTTCCCATATTGACAATAAACCGAGTACGCGGAAAGGTGTCGGTATTGGAAAAACGGCATCTTGCAGAGTTTCCGGAACTATTTGATGCGGATGGAAATCTGACGGATGGGATACAGCAGGGATTTGAAAGCTGGTTGACAGACAATCTTGGGTTTCGTTCATCTTTTGTGAATATCGCGGCCAATTTGCAACTCAAAGTCTTCCGGCAGTCGATTAATGAGCGTGTAGCAATCGGAAAGGAGGGATGGTATTTTTATACGCGGGATCATAACATTGAGCTTGCGACTGGGGAATTCACACTGTCTGAGGTGGTGCTCGAGGAGATTGCCAGGAAGCAGCAGATAATCAGTGATTATTATGAGTCGCAAGGAATTACCTATCTTCTGGTACTGACTGCGGCAAAGACGAGTATTTATCCAGAATTTCTGGTATCCGATCAAAACGTGATTCGCAGTACGCCCTGCGACCAGCTGGAGGCATATCTGAAATCGCATACAACGGTACAGGTTTTGAACACAAAGCACCGGCTGTTTGAATACAAGCCCAAGGGAAAGTTATTCTGGAAAACGGATACCCATTGGACACAGCTGGGTGCATATGCGGTCTATACAGCAATTTGTGACGAATTAGACCGGTTGGGACGGCTGACGGATAATGCGGTAGATGTTTCTTTTTCAGAGCAGCTCTTAGCCGGAGCGGATATGTCCGCGTTGCTAGGGGCTACGGGGATCCTCGGGAAGGAATTCGTACCGACAGCTCAGTGGCAGAAGAACACTGTTTCAGTGCAGGAGGGTGAGCTTTGGGATCGTTTGCAAATGTTTAATCAGAATGATCCGGATGGCAAGGTTAATGAGGTTGTTCTGTACGAAAATCCCATTCTGTCTGATGGGACATTATTGATTTATGGGGATTCACAGTGGCATCCTGCGAGAGGGCTTCCCCCATGGCTTGGCGAATGCTTTCAAAGGGTTATTTCTATGCGGATTCGTTCGCCTCGTCCACTGCTTGACCAGATTGCTGAACCGGATGTAGTGGTTTTTGGATGCAGTGAGCGGATGATCGATACGATTCTTACGCGTCCGTTAGAGGTTCCTATTATTGCTTCGTTGCCTAATTTGCCACAAAAGGAGATGATCTCTGCAGCGGATTATGGGGATTGGGTTGGCAATCAGGGGGTCTGGCTTGATGCTTGTAATGGTCAACTACTGAAAACGCAGGGAGAGGTTCCGCTTAATGACTCGGATCGTATGGTTACACTTACTGGCTGGGCGGCAGACTTTAATAGTGATGAACCGTTTTCTGATGTGTATATTACGGTGGGCAGCCAATGTGTCCGCTGTGAATATGGGATTGAGCGGGCCGGTGTTGTGGAACGGTTTCAGCGGGACTCTTTGCGCCGGACAGGATTTCGCGCTGCATTTCCGGCAAAGTGGCTGGCAGAAAGTGATAATACATTTGTCTTCCACTGTGTCAGTGCAGATGGAAAGACTATGTACGAGCCGATACAATATCATGTAAATATTTCGGTATAAGGATTTTTATGATTGGAAAATTAAAAAAATACCAGTTCCTGTTTGAAGAATTGGTAAAACGTGATTTCAAAAAGAAGTATAAACGAACAGTTCTCGGGATGGCATGGAGCGTATTGTCGCCGCTGATGACATTGTTTGTAATGAAACTGGTTTTTACCCAGTTTTTTGGCCGGACGATGGATCACTATACGATTTACTTGTTTGCCGGAAACCTTGTTTTCTCCTATTTTAATGAGGCGACAACGCAGGGGATGTCTTCGCTCATGGGGAATGCTGCGATTTTTTCTAAAGTCAATATTCCTAAATATTTGTTTCTGCTTTCTAAAAATGTGCAGACACTGATCAACTTTGGATTGACATTGGTCGTTTTTTTCGCTTTTTGTGTTTTGGATAACATCCAATTTACCTGGAAGTTTATATTGCTAAGTTATCCGATTGTGTGCCTGCTGCTTTTTAATATCGGTGTAGGGCTGATTCTTTCCGCGCTGTTTATGTTCTTTCGTGATATCCAATATTTGTGGTCGGTCTTCACTATGCTGTTGATGTATATGTCGGCGATATTTTATACGATTGACTCTTATAGCTATACAACGCAGTGCTTGTTTTTGCTGAACCCGGTGTATTTGTTCATTCGGTATTTCAGAAAAATTGTTTTAGATGCGGCCATTCCGACGGTATGGTTTCACCTGCTGATGGCGGCGAATGTTTGCATTGTACTGGCGATTGGTAGTTGGATGTATAAAGCATATAATACCCGTTTTTTGTACTATGTGTAACGGAGGAGCAGTATGAGTATTTTGACAGTTCAGAATGTGTCGATTCGATATATCACGGGCGATTTCAAGGAAATTGGACTAAAAGAATACGTGCTCCGCAGACTCCGGGGCTGCTATCTTGTAGAGGAATTCTGGGCTGATCGACACATCAATTTTTCTTTGGAGCGGGGAGAGATGCTGGGCATCATCGGCAGCAATGGCGCGGGAAAATCTACGCTGCTAAAAGTCATTTCCGGCATTATGGAGCCAACAGAGGGTGCGGTTTGCCGTGAAGGAACGATTGCGGCGCTGCTGGAGCTTGCCAGTGGGTTTGATGGGGATTTGACCGTTCGGGAGAATACTTATCTTCGGGGCGCGATGCTCGGTTATACAAGAAAATTTATGGATGCGACCTACGGACAGATTATCCGTTTTGCCGAGTTGGAGGCATTTCAGGATCGCCCGTTTAAGCAGCTTTCCTCCGGCATGAAATCCCGTCTCGCATTTTCTATTGCGTCGTTGGTAGAACCGGATATATTGATTCTCGATGAGGTGCTGTCGGTCGGAGACGGCGCATTTCGTGCAAAAAGCGAGAGGAAAATGAAAGAGATTATTACAGGCGGGGCAACAACAATTCTGGTTTCTCATTCGATCCAGCAGATTCTTGAATTGTGTAATAAGGTGCTTTGGTTGGAGAAGGGGAAACAGATTGAGTTTGGAGAGGATATTGAAGGGATCTGCAAGAGATATCAGCAATTTCTGAAGACCGGGAAATTGAAAGGGATTGATTCTGAAATAACCGAATAATTGCGTAAAGAGTATTATGAAGCGTGATTTAGAAGACAATCAAAAGGATTGAAAAACAAGACCTCCATATCTTTATTTACTGGTAGAACAGGAAAAGGAGTGATACTATTTGAAACGTACAAAAAACATAATCATGCTGGTAGTAGTTTTTTTACTATCCATCATATTGGAGAGACCTTTTTCGTGGATGGAAACGGGACGATCCTTTTTTGATTATCTGTTGCGAGATGAGCTTTTTGCTGAAGCGGATCTGATGGCGCAGGACTTTCATACAAATAATTATGTGTTTCGGGATGGCTATTATCAGAGCACCAGCAAAGATGGACAGTTCATTTTTCCGAAGCTGAATCAGAAGCTGTCTAATGTTCGCATTGTTTTCGCAGAGCCTGTTGCACATGCGGATGGAGCAGTACGCGGTGACTCAATTTCTGTTTTCTATACATTGGCAACTGGCGGTCCTTCAGGTTTTACAGAGGATCAGGTCGTAAAATCAACACTGCCTGCCGGATCGCGAGAAATTCTTTTACAAATGAAACAAAAGGATATTCAAGATTTACGTATTGATATAGGTGCGGCTGAAGGGGATAGGTTTCGCTTGGAAAGCATTCATGTCAATGATTTTAGTACAGGCCGGTTTTGGGTTGGATTTGCCAGTAAGGCGTGTGTTACAAGAATTTTCCTGCTGTTTTTAATATGTGCATTTATTGGGCTGCATTTTGTCATGCCCATTTCTGCACTGTATGATTTCCTTTATCGATATCGCTTTCAGATTGCCATATGTATTCTCGTTGTTGGGACAGCGTTGCAGCTAAGTGGTTCATCTATTGGAGTATGGAAACAGTATCTGCCGCAATCCGAAGCACAAGGGCCATTGTTTGGAGTATCCCGTTCGATTCGTAGTGATGAGTGGAGGGTGCAGACACCAATAGCACTTTCCCAACAATATGGGAATTACGGATATTTTAACGAGATTATTCGGGCTACAAAAACAGATGTGGAGATTGTATATGGTCAACCCATTCGCAGCTGGCTGAATATTTTTCGACCATATTATTGGGGATATGTTTTACTGCCAGTCGAAAATGGAATCGCCTTTTATTGGATTAGCAGATTTCTTGGATTGTTTCTTACAACCTTTGAATTTGGAATGATTCTTTGTAAAAAAAATCGTAGAGTTGCCCTGTTTTTGGCGGTTGCTGTGTCGCTTGCTCCCGCAGTACAGTGGTGGTATTCAATCCTTGGTCTTGTGGATGTCTTTCTATTTGGTCAGTTGGCAGTGATTGCGACATATTATTATATGCACACGGAGAGATATCTTTATCGTGCGCTATGGGCGGCAACTTTTTCGGTTGCATGTGGTGGGTATGCGCTGGTTTTCTATCCGCCGTCGCAGATTCCGGGAGCATATCTGTATTTCATCCTATTCCTTTGGGTCATTCTTTCTAATCGGAAGTGCTTCCGGTTCGTCTGGAAAAAGGATGTTCCGATTATGGTTGCTGCGCTGGTAGTTCTTTGTGCAGGAATGGGTCAGGTGCTGCTGAATTCAGCGGATACCATCCAAACCGTTCTCCTTACATCCTATCCTGGAAAACGATTTATTCAGGGAGGAAATATTGATAATTTTATCCAATTCTTAAGATATCCGGGGAATCTTTTTTTCCCTTTTCAAGACACAGGGATGCCAAGGAATGTTTGCGAAAATGCATCCATGATTGATTTTTTTCCAATGGGATTTATTCTTTCTGTAATTGTACTGGAAAGAGAAAAGAAAGTAGATAAATGTCTGGCTGCTATGCTGATGATAGATATATTCCTTATCGCTTGGAATTTGCTTACTTTTCCAGCGTGGTACGCAAAAATAACATTATTAAGCATGGTTCAGCCAGGAAGAAACTTGCTGATTATCGAGTATCTAAATTTATTGATCCTTGCGCGTGCATTGTTGTTGTATCAAAAAGGAATTAAAAAAGGGCTTTCCCTTAGCATTGGAATTTGTGCAACAATCATGGCAGTTATGTATTCACGTAAAGTTTTAGGTGAATATCTAACTATTAAAAAGGCATTAGTATGCTGTGTTTTCTTTGGTATTATATTTGTATCCATTTTATGTTTTCAAAATCTATATGCAAAAAGAATTTTTACAGTAGGTACTGTGCTATTATTTCTGATGGCAGGAGTTGGCGTTAACCCGGTTCAGCAGGGATTAGAAGTTGTGTATGGAAATCCCCTGACACAAAAGATTCAGACTATCGCAGAACGGGAAGATGGGCGATGGCTGGTAATAAATGCGCCCTCGTTATATGCTAATTTACTCCCCATGGCTGGAGCAAAAGCCATCAATTCTGTCAATGTTTATCCTCAGTCGGAATTATGGGAGCGCTTAGATCCTGAGGGAGCCTATGATGATATTTATAACAGATATGCACACATTAGTTTGAGCATGACAGAGGAAACAAGCTGGTTTGAATTAACCTTTACAGACTCGTTTACGCTTCATTTGAACGAGAGTGATTTACCTTTGTTGGAACCTGATTTTATTTTAACAAAGGGAAAACTGAATTTCAATTCGTCGGATGGTATGTTGGAACTATTAGATCAAGTTGAGGATTTCTACATATATAAAATACAATTTCATGAAAATGCACTTGTGCGTTGAGTAATAAAATTTTGTTTTTACAGAGTGATTTTTAGTGACGAATTGCCGTAATAAAATGTTCACTGTGAATGATTTGGAATGGGGGATGGCATTTGAAAACATTGATTCTTATCCCAGCATATAACGAGCAGGATTCGATTTCCAATACGATTCAAGATATTGAAGGCAGCTGCTCTTTGGAAGATATCGGATATCTGGTGATCAATGACTGCTCAACTGATGGAACAAAAGAAATACTGGAGAAATACAGCATACCCTATCTTGACATGCCTATCAACCTTGGTATCGGCGGCGGTGTTCAGGCTGGCTATCGTTACGCGCTGGAAAACGGCTATGACATTGCAGTGCAGTTTGATGGTGACGGACAGCATATGGCAGAGTACATAGAGAATCTGGTCGCACCGATTAAAGCAGGGAAAGCAGATGTCGTGATTGGATCAAGGTTTCTTACGAACGAAGGGTTTCAATCTTCAGCGCTCCGCCGGTTTGGTATTCGATTTCTTAGTGAATTGATATTCATGTTGTGCGGCATTCGAATCAGGGACGTTACAAGTGGAATGCGTGCGGTCAACCGAAAGATGATTGAAGAATTTGCAAAAAATTATGCTCAGGATTATCCTGAGCCAGAAGCTATTCTAGCTTCTGGCTCAGGATTATCCTGAGCCAGAAGCTATTCTAGCTTCTGGCTTAATGAAGGCACGGATTGTTGAAATCCCGGTTCAAATGCGGGAACGTCAGGGAGGAACGAGCTCAATAAATGCATTACGTTCAATTTATTATATGGTGAAGGTTTCAGCAGCATTGGTAATCACACGATTAACGATACAAAGGGGGAAGTGCTGAAAATGATTACACCCAGGTTGCGTACCGCTATGCTGGTTGCAGTATTTTTGTACTTCTTTTTGGTTTTTAAATTACTGAAAAGAAAAAGCCTAAACTTGAAATATACACTGCTTTGGCTGCTTTCCGGATTCATTATGCTTGTACTTGCGGGATTTCCGGAAACTTTGAATGTTTTTTCCAAGCTGGTCGGTGTTTATGAACCGACAAATGCATTATTTGCGATTATATTTTTCTGTATCATTATTATTTTGATGTCGCTGACGGCAATCGTTTCAAAATTGAATGAGAAATGCAAACGACTGACCCAGTCGATGGCTCTATTGGAAAAGCGATTACGGGAAGCTGAAAAGAGGGAGAATCCATGAAAATGACTGCATTATGTTTGTTAAATACGATGCTGATGGCAACGGGGCAGATGCTGTTTAAGACCGGTTCAGCTGGCCGGGAAATTAGCAGTATGATTGATATTATAAAATTATTTTTTACGCCTATTGTTTTCTTTGCGCTGTGCCTGTATGCAGCAACGACGGGCTTGTGGCTTTTTATTCTCAGCCGTACGCCAATGAGCCATGCGTACCCTATACAGGCATTGGCATATCCATTGGTATTAGGTGCGTCAGCAATCTTTTTCAATGAACAGATTACGCCATTAAAATGGTTGGGAATTGTAATTATTGTCTGTGGTGTTTTCGTAGCGACGCATGGTTAATTAAGAGCAAAAGGAGAATGTATGATTATGTGGAAAGCGATTCACTATAGTCCAGAGCATTTGCATGGAATGTTAGAAATGGCACAGGAGCACTATGGAATGGATAATGATATTGCAAACGATCAATTTATTACGTATCAATATTTTGAAAGGTGTTAGTCAGAAAGTGGGTCGGCAAGGGTTAAAAGTTCTGTTCATCGGACACCTGTTATGCTAAACTAATGGTACAGGTCATTGAGGAGGCATAGAAATGGACGCACG